>NZ_JBSGYY010000017.1:0-176268 GCF_053610705.1 Streptomyces sp. NPDC054872
TGCCTCCAGGCAGGCGAGCTGTTCGACGAACAGACCGCATACCCCACCCCAATCTCCGCCACCGCTTGACGAGTTAGGGCGCTGAGGTGTCTACGTTCTGATTCGCCGGACACGCCTCAATGCCTTGGCCTAAGCTGCTCTCAACTGTCACAGCAGTGCGGTTCGGCAACAACCCCTCCCTCGGTCCCGAATCCCGAACGGGGTCCCCCCTCCGCTCATCCGGATGGCCCGGGGAAGCGCCCGAATTCGCCTCATGCGGCATTCGATGCCCGTTGTGACTCAGCTGAAGTGCCCGCATTTGCCGGGTTAATCACGCATGTCGCCAGCTCACTCCGTCGGGTGATCTGCCGCTTACGCATAGTCCGTTCGGGCCATTCAAGATTGGGCCCGAAGGGGGTGTTGCGCTGTGCCCACCTTCCGTAACGTCCTCAACTGGCGGCGGTGAATATGCCGCTGCCGCCGTGGGGGAGCCTCGATTCGGGAGAGGACGGCGCCGGTATGGGCTGGGTAACCGACTGGAGTGCGCAGGCGGCCTGCCGCACTACCGATCCAGATGAACTGTTCGTTCAAGGAGCAGCGCAGAACAGGGCCAAGGCGGTGTGCACCGGATGCCCGGTGCGCACGGAGTGCCTGGCCGACGCGCTGGACAACCGCGTCGAATTCGGCGTGTGGGGTGGCATGACTGAGCGGGAGCGCCGCGCACTGCTGCGCAGGCGTCCCACGGTCACCTCGTGGCGCCGTCTGCTGGAGACGGCGCGCTCCGAGTACGAGCGTGGCGCGGGCCTGCTGCCCGTGGACTTGGAGGACGACGAGACGTACGAGAGCTACGCGGCAGTGGGTTAGCGCCCGTCAGCCGCGTGGCGGTGGGGGAGCGCCCCCACCGCCTGCGTGGCAGTGGGTGAAATCTGCTGCTCAGGCAGCTCCGGCCGAATCACCATCAACACCGGCCGCGAGCCGTTCCCCGATGGCCCGAAGGCCTGCCAGGTCGTGTACGTCGCCCGGCAGCGCCGTCACTTCGGCCACTGCCACCTCGGGGTGAAGCGCGGTGAAGCGATCGCGCGTGCGCTGTTCGCGTGCGAGCAGCTGCATGCGTTCCGCGTGCAGTCGCAGCAGACCGGCGGTCAGCTGTGCCACGGGCTGCTGAGCGTCATGAGGTTCGACGGAGGCTTCGGCGGAGGCGTCAGAGGCCTCTTCGGCTGCCGAGGCGTCTTCGGCGTCAGGGGTCTTTTCGGAAGGTGTGTCAGAAGGTGCGGGGGTCTCGGAACTGCCGGGGGCCTCGTGGGAGTTGCCGGGAGCCTCGTGGGAAGCCTCGCGGGAGCTACGAACACCTTCCTTCCCGTCCTCCTGATCCACAATGCGGCTCTCTTCAAGATTTTCCGCGGCGGCAAGCGCCCGCTCGGCCGAGAGCTGAGCGGCGCCACTGCTGTGCACCCTGTTCAGCACGAGACCGGCGAGCGGCATGTCGTCGGCCGCCAGGCGCTCCACGAAGTACGCCGCTTCCCTCAGCGCGTCGCGCTCCGGCGACGCCACCACGAGGAACGCCGTACCCGGCGCCTGGAGCAGCCGGTACGTGGCGTCCGCGCGGGTGCGAAAGCCGCCGAACATGGTGTCCATCGCGGCTACGAACGTCTGGACGTCCCGCAGCAGTTGACCGCCGAGCAGCTTGCCCAGGGCCCCCGTCATCATCGACATCCCGACGTTCAGGAACTTCATCCCGGCCCGGCCGCCCACCTTCGCGGGGGCCATGAGCACCCGGATCAGCTTCCCGTCCAGGAAGGAGCCGAGGCGCTTCGGCGCGTCGAGGAAGTCCAGGGCGGAACGCGACGGCGGCGTGTCGACGACGATCAGGTCCCACTCGTCACGGGAGCGCAGCTGCCCCAGCTTCTCCATCGCCATGTACTCCTGCGTGCCCGCGAAGCCCGCCGAAAGCGACTGGTAGAAGGGGTTGCCGAGGATCGCGGCCGCGCGCTCCTTGTCCGCGTGCGCCTCGACGATCTCGTCGAAGGTGCGCTTCATGTCGAGCATCATGGCGTGCAGCTCGCCGTCACCGGAGGCGCCCTCGATGGCCTTGACCTGGCGCGGGACGTTGTCGAGCGAGTCGATCCCCATGGACTGCGCGAGCCGGCGCGCCGGGTCGATGGTCAGGACGACGACCTTGCGGCCCCGCTCGGCGGCACGCAGGCCGAGCGCGGCGGCCGTGGTCGTCTTGCCGACGCCTCCGGAGCCGCAGCACACCACGATGCGGGTCTTCGGGTCGTCGAGCAGGGCGTCCACGTCGAGCGTGCGGGCCGGGTCCAGGGGGCGTGTCGTGTCCGGGTGTCGTGCCGGGTCCGAGGTCATGCGATCCCTTGCTTCCGCAGTTCCGCGGCGAGTTCGTAGAGCCCCGCCAGGTCCATTCCCCCGGCCAGCAGGGGGAGTTCGTGCAGGGGGAGGCCGAGATCGCCCAGAACGGCCCGCTGGGAGCCCTCCAGGGCGTGCCGCTCGGCGTACTCGGCGGCCTGCTCCAGGAGCGGGTCCACGAGGCGTTCGGCGACGCCGCCGCGGCGGGCCCCGCCGAGCCCGGCGGCGGACAGGGTCTTGGCGATGGCGGTACGCGGAGCCCGGTCGAGCCCGAGTTCCAGGGACGCCTCGTCGAGGAGCGCGGGCCGCACCATGTTCACGATGACGCGCCCCACGGGGAGCTTGGCCGCGCGCAGCTCCGCGATCCCGTCGGCGGTCTCCTGGACGGGCATCTCCTCCAGGAGCGTCACCAGGTGGACCGCCGTCTCCGGAGACTTCAGGACGCGCATCACGGCCTGCGCCTGATTGTGTATGGGGCCGATCTTGGCCAGGCCCGCGACTTCGTCGTTCACGTTCAGGAAGCGCGTGATGCGGCCCGTGGGCGGCGCGTCCATCACCACGCAGTCGTACGCGTAACGCCCGCTCTTGTCTTTGCGGCGTACGGCCTCGCAGGCCTTGCCGGTCAGCAGGACGTCCCGCAGACCGGGCGCGACGGTGGTGGCGAAGTCGATCGCGCCGAGTTTCTTGAGCGCGCGTCCCGCGCCCCCCAGCTTGTAGAACATCTGGAGGTAGTCGAGCAACGCCAGTTCAGGATCGATGGCAAGGGCATACACCTCCCCGCCCCCGGGAGCGACGGCGATCTTCCGCTCCTCATACGGCAGCGCTTCGGTCTCGAAGAGCTGCGCGATGCCTTGTCTGCCCTCCACCTCCACGAGGAGGGTGCGCTTGCCCTCCGTCGCGAGGGCGAGCGCGAGTGCGGCGGCCACCGTGGTCTTGCCGGTACCGCCCTTGCCGCTGACGACCTGGAGCCTGCTCACACTTCCGAGCCTAACCAGTCGCCGTCCGGGCTAAGCAGGAGGCCACCGTGAGCAGTGCCTCACAACGGCTACAGTCGGCCATATGACCAAGTGGGAATACGCAACCGTGCCGCTGCTCGTCCATGCCACGAAGCAGATTCTGGACACCTGGGGCGAGGACGGCTGGGAGCTCGTCCAGGTCGTGCCCGGGCCGAACAACCCTGAGCAGCTCGTGGCCTACCTGAAGCGGGAGAAGCAGGCATGAGCGGCAACGTCGAGGCGAAGCTGGCCGAGCTCGGCCTGACGCTGCCCGAGGTCGTGCCGCCGCTCGCCGCCTACCAGCCGGCTGTCCAGTCGGGTGTGTACGTCTACACCGCGGGCCAGCTCCCGATGGTGGAGGGCAAGCTTCCGATGACCGGCAAGGTCGGCGGAGAGGTGACCCCCGAGGAGGCCAAGGAACTGGCCCGCACGTGTGCGCTGAACGCGCTCGCCGCGGTGAAGTCCGTCGCCGGTGACCTCGACCGGATCGCCCGCGTCGTGAAGGTCGTCGGCTTCGTGGCCTCGGCCCCGGACTTCACGGGCCAGCCCGCGGTGCTCAACGGCACGAGCGAGCTGCTCGGCGAGGTGCTCGGCGACAAGGGCGTGCACGCCCGCAGCGCCGTGGGTGTGGCGGTCCTGCCGCTGGACGCGCCGGTCGAGGTCGAGATCCAGGTGGAGCTGACCGAGGCGTAGCAGTCCGGCCTCTACGGAGGCTGATCTCTTCGGCTCGCTGCCTGATCGCTGCCTTCTGGCACCCGATAGTTGCCTCTCGAACATCCGCCCACCAGGGGATAGCCTCCGCCCATGGCTAATGGGCAGTGGTACCCCCCGGAGTGGCCCGACCGCATCCGTGCGCTGAGCAGCGGCGAACTGACGCCCGCCACTCCGCGCCGGGCGGCCACGGTCATGCTCCTGCGGGACTCCGTGGCGGGCCCCGCCGTGCACATGCTGCGCAGACGCGCCTCCATGGCCTTCGCCGGAGGCGCGTACGCGTATCCGGGCGGGGGCGTGGACCCGCGCGACGACGACCGCCTCGTGCGCTGGGCGGGACCGTCCCTCGCGACGTGGGCGGCGCGCCTCGGTGTGGACGAGCCGGGCGCCCAGGCGATCGTGTGCGCCGCCGTGCGCGAGACGTTCGAGGAGGCGGGCGTACTGCTCGCCGGGCCGACCCCGTCGAGCGTCGTCGGCGACACCACGGGCGACGACTGGGAGGCCGACCGCGAGGCGCTGGTGGCCCGCGCGCTCTCCTTCGCGGAGTTCCTCGACCGCAGGGACCTGGTCCTCCGTAGCGACCTGCTTGCCGCCTGGGCGCGGTGGATCACTCCGGAGTTCGAGCCGAAGCGCTACGACACGTTCTTCTTCGTGGCGGCCCTCCCGGAGGGGCAGCGCACGCGCAACGCCTCCACGGAGGCCGACCGGACCGTGTGGATCGCTCCGGGGGAGGCCACGGCGGGCTACGACAAGGGCGACCTCCTGATGATGCCGCCCACCATCGCGACCCTGCGCCAACTGAGCCCCCACGGGTCCGCCGCGGAGGCCCTGGCCGCGGCTCCGGAGCGCGACCTCACCCCGGTCCTCGCGCAAGCGCGTTTCGAGGACGGCGAGTTGGTGCTGAGCTGGCCGGGCCACGAAGAGTTCACCAAGCACATCCCCACGAGGGGTTCCGCGTGACCACCGACGAGGGACCCCGCACGACCATCGACGAGGGACCCCTCGCGACCATCGACGAGGGACGACCCCTCGTGACCACTGCCACGCCTGATCGGCCTGCCACGAACCGGACGGGAGTCACCCCCGCATGACCGAAGCCGCCGCCCTTCCCGGGCAGCCCCGGGGCGGAGTCCTCAGCGGTCCCGCCACCGCCCGCGCGGTCAACGTCCTTGCCCCCAACGCGTCCGCGATGACGCTGGACGGGACCAACACCTGGATCGTGTCCGAGCCGGACTCCGGGCTCGCGGTCGTCGTCGACCCGGGGCCCCTGGACGACGGGCACCTCCGGCACGTCATCGCCACGGCCGAGAAGGCCGGGCAGCGGGTCGCGCTCACTCTCCTCACGCACGGCCACCCGGACCACGCGGAGGGGGCCGCGCGCTTCGCCGAGCTGACCGGCACCAAGGTCCGGGCCCTCGACCCCGCGCTGCGTCTTGGCGACGAGGGGCTCGGCGCGGGTGACGTGATCACGACGGGCGGCCTCGAACTCCGGGTGGTCCCGACGCCGGGCCACACCGCTGATTCCCTCTGCTTCCATCTCCCGGCCGATCAGGCGGTCCTGACGGGGGATACGGTCCTGGGGCGCGGTACGACGGTCGTGGCGCACCCTGACGGCCGCCTGGGGGACTATCTGGACTCCCTGCGGCGCCTGCGGTCCCTGACGGTCGACGACGGCGTGCACACGGTCCTGCCGGGCCACGGTCCGGTCCTGGAAGACGCCCAGGGCGCCGTCGAGTTCTACCTGGCCCACCGCGCGAACCGCCTGGCCCAGGTCGAGACGGCTGTGGAGAACGGCCACGCGGCCCCGTCGGACGTGGTCGCCCACGTCTACGCGGACGTGGACCGCTCCTTGTGGCCGGCAGCGGAACTGTCGGTAAGAGCGCAACTGGACTACTTGCAGGAACACGGCTTGATCTAGCCGCAACCGGCCCAGCCCACAGGGGCCATCCCACACCGCGGGGCAATCGGGTGGGTGGGCGGGAAAAGCTTGTGCGGAAGCACGGATGGGGCCCAGCCTCAAAGAGGCGGGACCCCATCCGCGTACGAAACAGCGTCAGCGAAGCAGCGTCAGCGCAACCGCGTCAGCGAGACCGCTTGGCCAGCCGCTCCACGTCCAGCAAAATCACCGCGCGCGCCTCAAGCCGGAGCCAGCCGCGCCCGGCGAAGTCCGCCAGAGCCTTGTTGACCGTCTCGCGGGACGCGCCGACCAGCTGGGCCAGCTCCTCCTGCGTGAGGTCGTGCACGACGTGGATGCCCTCTTCGGACTGCACGCCGAAGCGGCGCGACAGGTCGAGAAGGGCGCGGGCCACACGCCCGGGCACGTCGGAGAAGACCAGATCGGACATCTGGTCGTTCGTCTTGCGCAGGCGCCGCGCGACGGCACGCAGCAGCGCCGCGGCCACCTCGGGCCGTGCGTTCAGCCACGGCTGAAGGTCACCGTGGCCCAGGCCGAGCAGCTTGACCTCGGTGAGCGCGGAGGCGGTGGCCGTACGCGGACCCGGGTCGAACAGCGAGAGCTCACCGATGAGCTCGCCGGGGCCGAGCACCGCGAGCATGTTCTCGCGCCCGTCGGGTGAGGTGCGGTGAAGCTTCACCTTGCCCTCGGTGACCACATAAAGGCGGTCTCCGGGGTCACCTTCATGGAAAAGCGCATCCCCGCGCGCGAGCGTCACCTCACTCATGGAGGCGCGGAGCTCCGCGTCCTGTTCGTCATCGAGCGCCGCGAAGAGCGGGGCGCGCCGCAGAACGTCGTCCACGAGTTCTCTCCTTGTCGACCTGCATCAGGGGACCGCGGTCCCCATTTTGCCGGACCGTCCAAACAGTGTGATCAGTCACAAGTCTGCCGCACTGGCGTCGCATGCTGTGCGGGAGGGGGCCAATTGGGGGCCGATCCATGGGGTCCAGGGCGGATGTCAGTGTCGGGCTCTAGGCTGGCCGGGTGTCCAAAAAGCCGGTGAGAGCACAGGCCAGGAGTACCGGGAAGGCTACAGCCCAACCGAATTCCGCTGTGGGCGAACATACATCCACTGAGCCAGAGAATGCGACAAAAGGGACAAGGGTGCCACCGGTGAGCAAGCCTTCGGAGCAGAATCAAGCCACCGTCGCCGCGGCGAAATCCACCCCGGCCAAGAAGACGCCCGCAGCCAAGAAGGCACTCGCGGCCAAGAAGGCGCCCGCCGCCAAGAAGGCCGTCCCCGCCAAGAAGGCTGCTCCGGCCAAGAAGGCTGCTCCGGCGAAGCCCAAGGCCAAACCCGAGTCCCACGCAGCCCTCGTCCGCCGGGCCCGCCGCATCAACCGTGAGCTGGCCGAGGTGTACTCCTACGCCCACCCCGAGTTGGACTTCGAGAACGCCTTCGAGCTGCTCGTCGCCACGGTCCTCTCCGCGCAGACGACCGACCTGCGGGTGAATCAGACGACCCCGCGCCTCTTCGCCGCGTACCCGACCCCGGAGGACCTCGCGGCCGCGAGCCCCGAAGAGGTCGAGGAGTTGATCCGGCCGACCGGGTTCTTCCGGGCGAAGACGAAGTCGATCATGGGGCTCGCCACGGCCCTCAGGGACAACCACGGCGGCGAGGTTCCCGGCCGCATAGAGGACCTGGTCAAGCTGCCCGGCGTAGGACGCAAGACCGCGTTCGTCGTGCTCGGGAACGCCTTCGGAGTCCCCGGCATCACCGTGGACACCCACTTCGGGCGGCTCGTCCGACGGTGGAAGTGGACCGAGGAGACCGACCCGGTGAAGGTCGAGGCCGCCGTCGCCGACCTCTTCCCGAAGAGCGAGTGGACGATGCTCTCGCACCGCGTGATCTTCCACGGCCGCCGGATCTGTCACTCCCGCAAGCCGGCCTGCGGCGCCTGCCCGATCGCCGATCTCTGCCCGGCGTACGGGGAGGGCGAGACCGACCCGGAGAAGGCGAAGAAGCTCCTGAAGTACGAGATGGGCGGTCTGCCGGGCCAGCGCCTCAAGCCCCCGCCGGACTACCCGGGGAAGGCCGCACCCCCGCTGGGCGCCGCATGAGCGAGGAACCAACCGAGGGTCCACAGGCGTTGTCCACAGTTGGACGGGGGTGCCGATGACGCACGCGAGCGACACGAGTGAGACAACCGACACGAGCGATACGCACATGAGCGACGGGAACGGCTTCCGCAGGCCCGGCCAGGGACTCGGACAAGAACTGGGACAAGACCTCGGGCAAGAACTGGGGCAAGGACTCGGGCGAGAACTCGGCCAGGAGCGCGGCCACGGACCCAGCCCCACAGGCAGCCCCATCGGACACGTGCGCCTCAGTACCGAAGGCCTCCCCGCCTGGCTGGATCCGGTCGCACAAGCGGCCGAGACGGTCCGACCGACCCAACTCAGCCGTTTCCTGCCCCCGGAGAGCGGCGCCGGACGCCAGTCCGCCGTACTGATCCTCTTCGGAGAGGGCACACGCGGCCCCGAGCTGCTCCTGATGGAGCGTTCGGGGAGCCTGCGCTCGCACGCGGGGCAGCCCGCCTTCCCCGGCGGCGCCCTCGACCCCGAGGACGGCGATCCGCTCGACGACGGCCCCCTGCGCGCCGCCCTGCGCGAGGCCGAGGAGGAGACGGGACTCGACCCCCGGGGCGTCCAGCTCTTCGGCGTGCTGCCCAAACTCTTCATCCCGGTGAGCGACTTCGTGGTGACCCCGGTGCTCGGCTGGTGGCGCACACCCACCCCCGTGGGCGTCGTCGACCCGGCCGAGACGGCCCGCGTCTTCACGGTCCCCGTGTCCGATCTCACGGATCCCGACAACCGCGCGACGACGGTTCATCCGAGCGGCCACCAAGGCCCGGCCTTCCTCGTCGAATCCGCTCTGGTCTGGGGTTTTACGGCTGGAGTGATCGACAGAATCCTGCACTTCGCAGGCTGGGAGCGCCCCTGGGACCGCACCAAGCAGGTGCCGCTCGACTGGCGCGCATGACAAGGTTGCGGGGACGTGGCGACCGCGATGCGAGGCGAGGATTGAATCGGTGAACGTGCTGGACATCCTTTTGGTGGTCGCCGCCGTATGGTTCGCGGTCGTCGGTTACCGCCAGGGATTCGTCGTCGGCATCCTGTCGGTGATCGGGTTTCTGGGCGGCGGACTCGTCGCGGTGTACCTGCTGCCCGTCATCTGGGGCGCCCTCACGGACGACGAGGGAGCGGTGAGCACGACGGCCGCCGTCGTGGCCGTGGTCATCGTGATCGTCTGTGCCTCCATCGGCCAGGCCTTCACCACACACCTGGGCAACAAGCTCCGCCGGTACATCACTTGGCAGCCGGCCCGTGCCCTGGACGCCACGGGCGGCGCGCTGGTCAACGTACTGGCGATGCTCCTGGTCGCCTGGCTGATCGGCTCCGCCCTCGCGGGCACGACACTGCCGACGGTCGGCAAGGAAGTACGCAACTCCAAGATCCTGCTCGGCGTTTCACGCACGCTGCCCGACCAGGCGGACACCTGGTTCGCGGACTTCTCGTCGGTCCTCGCGCGCAACGGCTTTCCGCAGGTCTTCAGCCCGTTCTCGAACGAGCCCATCACCGAGGTCCAGGCCCCCGATCCCAAGCTCGCCAAGAGCGAGGTCGCCACGAAGGCCCGGCGCTCCATCGTGAAGGTTCAGGGCGAGGCGCGCGGCTGCGGCAAGGTCCTCGAAGGCACCGGCTTCGTCTTCTCCGAGCGCCGCGTGATGACCAACGCGCACGTGGTCGGCGGCGTGGACGAGCCGACGGTGCAGATAGGCGGAGACGGCAGGACGTACGACGCGAAGGTCGTGCTCTACGACTGGGAGCGCGACATCGCCGTACTGGACGTGCCGACGCTCGATGCGCCCGCGCTGCAGTTCACGTCGAAGGACGCGGCCAGCGGTGACAACGCGATCGTCGCGGGCTTCCCGGAGAACGGCCCGTACGACGTCCGCCCCGCGCGCGTGCGCGGTCGCATCACGGCCAACGGCCCGGACATCTACCACCGGGGCACCGTGCGCCGCGACGTGTACTCGCTCTACGCGACCGTCCGCCAGGGCAACTCGGGCGGCCCGCTGCTCACGCCCGAAGGCAAGGTCTACGGCGTGGTGTTCGCGAAGTCGCTCGACGACCCGGACACCGGTTACGCCCTCACCGCCGACGAGGTCCGCGAGGACATCAAGGCAGGCCGCACCGCCAACCAAGAGGTCGACAGCGAGGGCTGCGCGCTCTAGGCGGGCGCGCAGTCGGGGGAGCAGCCGGATCGGTCCGGATCAGTCGTGCGTACCTCTGGTCCAGCCGCGTACGTATGGTCCAGCCACGTACGCCTGGCCCGGACCCGTACGCCTCGCCAGGCCGCGTTCAGTCGCGCGTATGCCTCAGCCGCGCCGTGACCCAGCGGGCCCTGCGGCGCAGGATGCGGGGGATGCCGATGCCTTGAGCGGGGCCTTCATGGCCCGGATCATGGGGACCGCCCCTCTCACGGCTGTTCAGCGCGATGGCTGAGCGGCGGTTGCGTGCTGCGTCACTGTAGTCGTGCGTCCAGCCCATACCCCGACGTGTGCCCGTGCCCCAAGGTCGGTAATCGCGCTCACGGGCCCCAATTGGCCTATGCGGGAGGCAATTGGCCGTTCGAAGAACAGGTGTTCCCACGGCCTTCCTCCGGGCCCTTCCCCGACCCTGATTCAGGGCGTCGTACGGCCTACCGGTCCGGCTCGGGATCCTTCAGCCAGTTGACCAGTTCGGTGGAGAAGGCCACGGGGTCCTCCTCCTGCGGGAAGTGCCCCAGACCGTCGAACAGCCGCCACCGGTAAGGCGCTTCGACGTACTCGCCGGAGCCGGCGGCGCTGCGCGTGCGCATCACGGGGTCCAGCGAGCCGTGCAGATGCAGCGTGGGAACGCGCACGGGGCGCTTCATGCGCCGGTTGAACTGGATGCCGTCGGGACGGGCCATCGACCGCACCATCCAGCGGTACGGCTCGACCGAGCAGTGCGCCGTCGACGGGATCGTCATGGCGCGGCGGTACGTCTCCACCGACTCGTCGTCCGGCAGCCGCGGCCCCGACCAGTCCCGCACCAGACGCCCCACCAGAGCGGCGTCGTCGGCGACGAGTTGACGCTCAGGCACCCACGGCCGCTGGAAGCCCCACACGTACGAGGCAGCGGCGGTCTGCTTGCGGTCCGAGAGCATCGCCGAACGCCAGCGCCGCGGGTGCGGCATCGAGGAGACGGCGAGGCGGCGCACCAGCTTGGGCCGCATCACGGCCGCCGTCCACGCGAGGTAGCCGCCCAGGTCGTGTCCGACGAGCGCGGCATCGGGCTCGCCGAGCGACCGCACGACACCCGTAATGTCGAGCGCGAGGTTCGCCGGGTCGTAACCCCGCGGCGTACGGTCGCTGCCGCCCACACCCCGCAGGTCCATCGCGACCGCCCGGAAACCCGCGTCGGCGAGCGCCACCATCTGGTGCCGCCAGGTCCACCAGAACTGCGGGAAGCCGTGCAGCAGCAGCACGAGCGGCCCGTCACCCATCTCGGCGATGTGGAAGCGGGCGCCGTTGGCGGCGACGTCCCGATGGGTCCACGGTCCTTCGATGCGTACGAGTGACGCCGGTTGGGCCGGATGGGGGGCGGGCGTGCCGGGGTCCGTCATGAAGACGAGCGTGCCACAACCGCAGGCTTCTCAGTGCCACGGTCGAGGGTGGCGCCCACGGCGGGCGCGGGACCCACCGAACGCGGGTGCGGCTTCACGTTCTGCAGTACGGCAGCCGTCTGCTTGGCCGAAGCGGCGGCCTTCTGCGGCCCCTTGCCCTTCTTGGCCTTCTTGGCGAAGACGACGCCGATCAGCGCGAGCACGCCCGCGACCAGCACGTTCGCCGCGAAGGAGAGCACGAAGCAGATGGCCATGTTCCAGCCGCTCCAGGTACGGATGCCGTACGCCAGGGCGAAGCTCAGCATCGGCAGCGAGAAGAGCAGCACCGCCCCCGCGGCGGCGAACGCGCCACCGCCGACCGCACCCCGCTTGACGTCCTGCCGCAGCTGGGCCTTGGCCAGCGCGATCTCGTCGTGCACCAGCGCCGACATCTCGCTGGTCGCCGTGGAGACCAGCTGGCCGAGGCTGCGTTCGGTGCCGACGGGCCCGTCGGGTGCGCTCATCGCTTCTCCCCTTCTCCGTAAGCCTGCGTAAGCCTGCTCACATACGTCTGTTCCGGTACGACCGCTCAGCTCAGTCTGCGCAGTCAAGTCTGCTCAGATCATGCCGGACCGTCGTCTTCGGCGCGTGCCCCGGCCGACACTTCGGCAAGCCTGCGGTGCTCGGCCGCCTTCTTCTCATAGATCGCGGCCATCCGCAGGTGGTACTCCGGCTTGTCCTGTTCGTACACGTCCGGGATGCCGTCGAGGTCGTCGTCGCGCTCCTCGTGCTCGTACAGCGCGCGGTAGCGGGCGTTGCGCACCTTGAGCAGGATCCCCGAGAGCACGGCCGCGATGAGAGAGCCCATCAGGACGGCTGCCTTGATCTCGTCGGTGAGCAGCGGGTCCTCGGTGAAGGCGAGTTCGCCGATCAGGAGTGAGACGGTGAAGCCGATGCCGGCCAGCGAGGCGACGGCGAACACGTCCGGCCAGGCGAGATCCTCGTTGAGTTCGGCCTTGGTGAAGCGGGCCGCGAGCCAGGTGCCGCCGAAGATGCCGACCGCCTTGCCGACCACGAGACCGAGCACCACACCGAGCGTCTCGGGCTGGCTGAACACGTCCCCGAGCGCGCCTCCCGACACCGCCACACCTGCGCTGAACAGCGCGAACAGCGGTACGGCGAGTCCCGCCGAGAGGGGACGCACCAGGTGCTCGATGTGCTCGCCCGGTGAGTGCTTCTCGCCCTCGCGGCGGGTGCAGCGCAGCATCAGGCCCATCGCGACACCGGCGATCGTGGCGTGGATGCCGCTGTTGTACATCAGGCCCCAGATGACCAGGGCCAGCGGAACGTAGACGTACCAGCCGCGTACGTCCTTGCGGAGCAGCAGCCAGAAGACCGCGAGGCCGATGACCGCGCCGCCGAGCGCCGCGAAGTTGAGGTCGCTGGTGAAGAACACCGCGATGATCAGGATCGCGAAGAGGTCGTCGACCACGGCGAGCGTGAGCAGGAAGGCGCGCAGCGCGGACGGCAGGGAGGTGCCGATGACCGCGAGGACGGCGAGCGCGAACGCGATGTCGGTGGCGGTCGGCACCGCCCAGCCGTCGAGCGAACCGCCGCCGGCCGTGTTGACCAGGACGTACACGAGAGCGGGTGCGGCCATGCCGCAGAGCGCGGCGATGACGGGCAGCGCGGCGGCCTTCGGGTCGCGCAGGTCGCCCGCGACGAGTTCACGCTTGAGTTCGATGCCGGCGACGAAGAAGAAGACGGCGAGCAGTCCGTCGGCGGCCCAGTGCGCGATGGAGAGGTCGAGGCCGAGGGCGGAGGGCCCGATGTGGAAGCCACTCACGGACTCGTACGATCCGCCGGCGGTGTTCGCCCAGATCAGCGCGGAGACGGCGGCCACGAGGAGGAGGACGCCACCGACGGTCTCGGCACGAAGCGCGTCCGCGACGAAGTTCCGCTCGGGCAGCGAGAGCCGGCCGAGAACCTTGCGGTTGTTGCGGGGTGCGTTGCTGGGTGCGGGCGCGGCCACGGGGGTCGACCTCCGGTCGGTAGGCAGGACAAAACACTTGCCGACCAGACTTCCCGGCGCACCCAGATACTTCGTGTCTTCTTGTCGAGTCGTCTTCTTGTCGCGTTGTTGACGCGGTCCTTAGCGTACCTAACGTGTACCGGGGGTGCGCGAGACCTATCCGGTGATCTTCACCTTAGGCGCAAAAGGGCCACCCGGCGCGGTGCCGGGTGGCCCTTTGGTGCGAGGGGCACGAGGCGCCCCCGCGGATCAGTCCTCGCTCGGCGCGGCCGGCAGCTTGGTCTGGATCAGGTCCATCACGGAGGAGTCCGTGAGGGTGGTGACGTCGCCCAGCTCGCGGTTCTCGGCGACGTCGCGGAGCAGGCGGCGCATGATCTTGCCGGAGCGGGTCTTGGGCAGCTCGGCCACCGGGAGGATGCGCTTGGGCTTGGCGATCGGCCCGAGCGTCGTGCCCACGTGGTTGCGCAGGTCCGCGACGAGGCCCTCGTCGTCGGCGTCGGCCGTGCCGCGCAGGATGACGAAGGCGACGATGGCCTGCCCGGTGGTCTCGTCGGCGGCGCCCACGACGGCCGCTTCGGCGACCGAGGGGTGCGAGACGAGGGCGGATTCGACCTCGGTGGTGGAGATGTTGTGCCCGGACACGAGCATCACGTCGTCCACCCGGCCCAGGAGCCAGATGTCGCCGTCGTCGTCCTTCTTGGCGCCGTCACCGGCGAAGTACTTGCCCTCGAAGCGCGACCAGTAGGTGTCGATGAAGCGCTGGTCGTCGCCCCAGATGGTGCGCAGCATGGAGGGCCACGGCTCGGTCAGGACGAGGTAGCCGCCCCCGCCGTCCGGCACCTCGCGCGCCTCGTCGTCGACGACGGTCGCCGCGATCCCGGGCAGGGCGCGCTGGGCGCTGCCCGGCTTGGTCTCGGTGACGCCCGGCAGCGGCGAGATCATCATCGCGCCGGTCTCGGTCTGCCACCAGGTGTCCACGATCGGGCATGTGTCGGCGCCGATGTTCTTGCGGTACCACATCCAGGCCTCGGGGTTGATCGGCTCACCGACTGAGCCGAGGACCCGCAGGCTGGACAGGTCGAACTTCGCGGGGATGTCGTCGCCCCACTTCATGAACGTACGAATGGCCGTCGGCGCCGTGTAGAGGATCGTGACGCCGTACTTCTGGACGATCTCCCAGAAGCGCCCCTGGTGCGGGGTGTCGGGGGTGCCCTCGTACATGACCTGCGTCGCGCCGTTGGCCAGCGGGCCGTAGGTGATGTACGAGTGCCCGGTGACCCAGCCGATGTCGGCGGTGCACCAGTAGACGTCGCTCTCCGGCTTGAGGTCGAAGACCGCGTGGTGGGTGTACGCGGCCTGCGTGAGATAGCCGCCCGACGTGTGCAGGATGCCCTTGGGCTTACCCGTCGTACCCGAGGTGTAGAGGATGAACAGCGGGTTCTCGGCGTCGAAGGCCTCGGGGGTGTGCTCGGCCGACTGGCGCTCGGTCAGCTCGTGCCACCACACGTCGCGGCCCTCGGTCCACGCCACGTCCTGGCCGGTGCGGCGCACGACCAGGACATGCTCGACGGAGCTGTCCTCGCGCGCCACGGCGTCGTCGACGGCGGGCTTCAGGGCGGCGGGCTTGCCCCTGCGGTAGCCGCCGTCGGAGGTGATGATCACCTTGGCGTCGGCGTCCGCCACGCGCTTGGCGATGGCGTCGGCGGAGAACCCGCCGAAGACCACGGAGTGCGCGGCACCGATGCGGGCACAGGCCAGCATCGAGACGACGGCCTCGGGGATCATCGGCAGGTAGACGGCGACGCGGTCGCCCTGCCGCACGCCCAGCTCGGTCAGCGCGTTGGCTGCCCGGCTGACCTCGTCCTTGAGCTCGGCGTAGGTGATGGCCCGGCTGTCGCCGGGCTCACCCTCGAAGTGGATCGCCACACGGTCGCCGTTGCCCGCCTCGACGTGACGGTCGACGCAGTTGTACGCGACGTTCAGCTTGCCGTCGGCGAACCACTTCGCGAACGGCGGGTTCGTCCAGTCGAGCGTCTCGGTCGGTTCGGTGGCCCAGGTCAGCCGGCGGGCCTGCTCGGCCCAGAAGCCGAGCCGGTCAGCCTTGGCCTGTTCGTACGCCTCCGCGGTGACGTTGGCGTTGGCCGCCAGGTCGGCCGGCGGCGCGAACCTTCGCTCTTCTTTAAGAAGGTTGGCCAGGCTTTCGTTGCTCACGACATCTCCCATTCCCAGGGTGTCCGTTGTGTCCAAAGCCACAGCTCATCAGACCCGAACCCCTGGTGACAAGAGCTTGCCGAAAATTGGTTTAGACCTTTACTCGGCTCGGCGGCTCCTCGCGGGGTTCTCCCTGGTGCGGCGACGGCGTCACCTGGTCGAATACGTCGTCGGGGCTGTCGGTCAGCAGATAGGCCTGCGCCTCGCCGACATGGAAGTACATGCCATGCAGTTCGAGGGAGCCCTCGGCCAGGCGCCGCGCCACGGACTCGTGGCCACGCAGATGCGCCAACTGCTGGACCACATTGGTCAGGCAGAGCTGTTCCACCGCGTCGGCGGGCGCCCGCCCGGCGAGCCGCGCCCAGCCCTCCTGTTCGTGGGCCGCCATGCGCTCCAGGCTCGGCATCCCGTGCCGCAGCCACCGCTTCAGGGGTGTCTGGGCGCCCCCGGCCGGAGTGCTGAGCAGCGCCTGCATCGCCCCGCATCCGGAGTGCCCGCACACCGTGATGGACCGCACCTTCAGCACGTCCACCGCGTACTCGATCGCCGCGGCCACCGAGTCGTCGCCGCCCTCGGCGCCCGGCAGCGGCACCAGATTGCCGACGTTGCGGACGACGAAGAGGTCGCCGGGGCCGCTCGACGTGATCATCGAGGTCACGAGCCGTGAGTCGGCGCAGGTCAAGAAGAGCTGCGAGGGCTGTTGCCCCTCGCGGGCGAGCCGGGCGAGCTCCCCCCGCACGTGCGGCGCGGTGTTCCGCTGGAACGCGCTGATTCCGCTCGCCAGTTGATAGCCGCTGGGCCCTGTCTCGCCCTGCGGCGCCTCCTGGGGGCGGTCGCAGTGGTGATTGCGCCACGCCGTCCAGGGCCGGCAGCAGGAGTGCGACGAACTGGCGGGCTCGGCGATCCGCGTGCCGGCACGCCCGGTCACCTCGACGGCGCCGCCCTGCGCGGTGTGCGCGTCCTGCCAGCACTGAAGGGCTTCGTACGCCGCGTGGTCCATGAACGATCCGTCCAGCTCGATGACGGCCGAAGCGCCGTGCGGCACGAGATGCAGCGCCCGGCTGAGGCGCGGCACGGCCAGGAAGGTCAACTGCCCTCGCACGCGCACGTGATGGACGCCGTCCACCTCGGTGTGCGTGATCCGGGTGCGGGCGAGGCGGTGCAGCGCGACGGCCACGGCGACGGCGACGCCGATGGCCACGCCTTCGAGCACCCCGAGGAAGACCACGCCGAGCGTCGTGGTCGTGTACACGAGGATCTCGCGGTGGCGGGTGATGGTGCGGATGTGGTTCAGGCTCACCATCTGGATGCCGACCGCCATCACCAGGGCGGCGAGCGCGGCAAGCGGGATCAGCTCCAGGAGGGGCACCAGGAGCAGGGCGGCCACTACTACCCAAACGCCGTGCAGCATCGTGGAGTTCCGGCTGACGGCGCCCGCGCGCACATTGGCCACGCTGCGCACCGCGACCCCGGCGACGGGCAATCCGCCGAGTGCTCCGGAGACGGCGTTGGCGGCGCCCTGGCCGAGCAGTTCGCGGTCGAGGTCGGAGCGGACGCCGCCGGCGCGCGGGTCGCGCCGCGCGGAGACCAGCTTGTCCACGGCGACGGCCCCGAGCAGTGATTGCACGCTGCAGACCAGCGTCACCGTGAGGACGGCGGCCACGAGCCCGAGGGCGGGGCCCTCCGGCAGACCGACCAGCGCGTGACTGCGCCACGACGGCAGTTCGACCTTGGCCACGTTCAGTCCGGCGACCACGGCGACGGCCGTTGCGACGGCGACGGACACCAGGGGAGCCGGTACGACACGCAGGGCCTTGCCCGTACGCCCGGGGATGCGCGGCCAGAGGAGCAGCAACGCCAGGGTCAGCAGACTGATCGACAGCGCGGCCGGATGTACGTCGGCCAACTGGGCGGGCAGCCCACGGAGGTTGTCGAGCACGGAGCTCTGCGGGGTGCCGCCGAGCACGATGTGCAGCTGGGCGACGGCGATGGTGACACCGATGCCGGCGAGCATGCCGTGCACGACGGCCGGGCTGACGGCGAGCGCCGTGCGGGCCACGTGCAGGCAACCGAGGGCGAGTTGGCAGAGCCCGGCGAGAACGGTGATGGCGCAGGTGGTCCGCCAGCCGTACTGGTGGATGAGGTCGGCGGTGACGACCGTGAGCCCTGCGGCGGGTCCGCTGACCTGCAGCGGCGCCCCACCGACCCATCCGGCGACCAGGCCGCCGACCGCGGCGGCGACGAGGCCCGCCTGAAGCGGCGCGCCGGTGGCGAGCGCGATGCCGAGGGACAGCGGAAGGGCGATCAAGAAGACGGCGATCGACGCGGAGACGTCGGCGCCGGCGATGCGGAACTTACGGACTCTGCGGAACTTGCCGGGCGGCGGCGCGTGGGGCTCGTGGTCGCGTGAGGCGTGGGCCGAGTCGGTGGCATGGGTGGGGACGCAGGCAGACATGGTTTCCCGTCTCCTCCGGGGCAGCGCGGTCGCGGAACAGGGGGCCTTCCGGAGGGTCTCCGGTGGGCGGGGTCGCGGCCGTGGGTCACGGCGTCGCAGCGGCGGGATTTCTCAACTCTCGGTAAACGAATCGTAATGGAGAGTAAAGGCTATGGATAGACAAGCAGGGCAAATGGGGCAGTCGATCACTCTGAAGGGTGAATAAAGCATTTTGTCGGCTTGTCGTACCACGTGGCTCACGCCCCCGTGCGACGTTGGCGGCGCTGTGGTTCATTCCCGGGCAATTGCGGACTAACCGCGTTCCGGTGGTGACCCCTGACGTGCCCCCGTGGGCTCCCTGCAGTCCCCTGCAGCCGTGCCCCATTCGAAGCCGACTTGAAGGAAGAAGGTGGGCGGAAGATGGCCGCCACCCAGAGGACCCAGCGGATCGCCGCGGGCACCACCGCCCTCGTGGCATGCGTCGCGGTACTGGCCGGTTGTTCCGGCGGTGACACCGGCGCCAAGACAGGCGCCCCGGGCGCCAAGAAGGCATCTCCCGCCCCGGCACCCAAGAGCGCGGTCCGCATGATCGGCGACGGCTCCACCGCCTTCACCGGCCGTCAGCCGCACCTGCCGGAGCCCGCCCGGCTGAGACCCGGCCAGAAGCCGCCCCAGTTCGTGGTCTTCTCCTGGGACGGGGCCGGCGAGGACAGCCAGAAGCTCTTCTCGCACTTCCGCAAGGTGGCCAAGCGGAACGACGCCACGATGACGTACTTCCTCAGCGGCGTGTACATGCTCCCCGAGGCGAAGCGGAAGCTCTACGACCCGCCGGGGCACATGTCCGGCAGCTCGGACATCGGCTTCAACGACCGCAAGGGAATCAAGGACACCGTGGAGCAGCTCCGCGGCGCCTGGCTGGAAGGCAATGAAGTCGGCACCCACTTCAACGGCCACTTCTGCGGCGCGGGGCGCGGCGTGGGCGAGTGGTCGGTCGCCGACTGGAAGAGCGAGATCAAGCAGGCCAAGTCGTTCGTGAAGGCCTGGAAGACGAACACGGGCATGAAGAAGGCGCCGCCGCTGCCCTTCGACTACGACAAGGAACTCATCGGCGCCCGCACGCCCTGCCTCGAAGGCCAGAAGAACTTCATGCGGGCCGCCCGCGACCTGGGCTTCCGCTACGACACCAGCGGAGTCAACAACCAGGTCTGGCCCAAGAAGAAGGAAGGCCTCTGGGACCTGTCGATGCAACTGGTCCCCGTCCCCGGCCGCAAGTTCGAGACGCTGACCATGGACTACAACTTCATGGTGAACCAGTCGGGCACGACGTCACAGGGCGACCCCAGCAAGCACGAGTACTGGGGTGACCAGATGCGTGACGGTCTGCTCCAGGGCTTCGACCGCGCCTACAAGGGCAACCGCGCCCCGCTGATCATCGGCAACCACTTCGAGTCCTGGAACGGCGGCACGTACATGCGCGCCATCGAGGAGACGATCGAGTCGGTCTGCACCAAGCGCGAGGTGCGCTGTGTCTCCTTCCGCCAACTCGCCGACTGGCTTGACGCCCAGGACCCGCAGACCGTGCAGCGCCTCACCAAGCTCCCGGTCGGCAAGGCTCCGAAGGAGGGCTGGAAGTCCTTCCTCTCCGCCAGGCCCGCACCGGCCCCGAAGGGCGTACCGGGCGCTCCGGCAGCCAAGCCGTAGCCCTTCGCCGCAGCGCCCTCGGCATCGTTCAGGCCGTGGCGACGGTCCGCTCACGCAGTACGAAGTCGGGGTCGACCTGGGCAGCCAGGTCGGCACCCGTCCGTTCGTTGCCCCAGCTCTGCGCGTTCTTCAGGTGGAAGTGGACCATCTGACGGGTGTAGCGGTCCCAGTCCCTGCGGTCGTACGAGGTGTCGACGGCGCTCTGAAGTGTTTGCAGGGAACGGCGGTTGTCGTCCTCGAGGAACTCGAACCGGGGCGGGTGGCCCTTCTCCATGGCGCGCACCCAGTCCGAGTGCCCGACCGTCACCAGGAGGTCGTCGCCGACCTGCTCGCGCAGGAAGTCGATGTCGTCCTGGCCCTGCACCTTGTTGCCGACGACCTTGAGGTCGACGCCGAAGTCCCGTGCGTATTCCTTGTACTGGCGATAGACGGAGACCCCCTTCCGTGTCGGCTCGGCCACCAGGAACGTCATGTCGAAGCGGGTGAACATGCCGGACGCGAAGGAGTCCGAACCCGCCGTCATGTCGACGACCGCGTACTCGTCGCGCCCGTCGACCAGGTGGTTCAGGAGCAGCTCCACCGCGCCCGTCTTGGAGTGGTAGCAGGCGACACCGAGGTCGGCTTCGGTGAACGGCCCTGTG
Organism: Streptomyces sp. NPDC054872; assembly: GCF_053610705.1. NCBI lineage: Bacteria > Bacillati > Actinomycetota > Actinomycetes > Kitasatosporales > Streptomycetaceae > Streptomyces > Streptomyces sp. NPDC054872. Next base: position 20,649 of record NZ_JBSGYY010000017.1, read on the forward strand.
ACCATCAAACGCACGGCTGCGTCGTCGAGTTCCACCGGCCGCGCACACGCGTCGTACACGGGGTTGTCCTCACGCACCCGCAGGATCCGCGAGCCCTCGCCGGGCGGTGTCGTCTTGATCATCGTGTCGGCGGAGGCGATCCGCGGATTGGAGCCCCGCAGGTAGTCCTTGATCAGGGGGAGGCGCGCGCCCATGGCGGGCAGGGCGGCGGCGTCCGCCTCGTCGAGGCCGAGCGCGGGGCCCAGGTGCTGGTTGATGTCGGCGTCCACCGCGAGGACCGGTGCTCCGGTGGCGGCGAGGTGTCGGATGAAGAGCGAGGACAACGTGGTCTTGCCGCTGCCGCCCTTCCCTACGAAAGCGATCTTCATGTTCACCAAGGGTAGCCGGACGATCACCTGCAGTATCGATGCGGCGTGAAGAACACCACTCCTTCGTGGGGCGGGCTCCCGGGGTGCGTAGGGTCGTACTCATGAGTACGACAGCCGATCCGCTCGCGGCCCTGGGCGCACTGCCCGGCGTGGCCGACTCCGTGGACTCCGTGCGCAAGGCCGTGGACCGGGTCTACGGGCACCGGATCATGCGGCGCCGCAGCAACGAGATCACCTCCGAGGCGGCGCTGCGCGGCGCACGCGGCTCGGCGGCGCTCTCCGGTGCCGACTGGGCACTCGAAGAGGTACGCCGCCGCAGCGACTTCGGCGGCGACGGCGAGGCCCGCACGATCGGCGCGGCCCTGCGGCTGACCGCGGAATCCGGTCAACTCCTGTCCATCTGGCGGCAGTCGCCGGTCCGGGTCCTCGCGCGCCTCCATCTGGTGGCCGCCGCCGAGAACGACGAGGCCGCGGGCCGGCCGCGCCTGGCGGGCGAGCCGGTCGACGAGCCGCTGGTCGAGCTGGCCGTGCCGGACTCCGACGAGGTGGCGGGCCGCCTGGAGGGGCTTTCGCAGCTGATCATCGCGGGCGGCTCCGCGCCTGCCCTCGTGACGGCGGCCGTGGTGCACGGCGAACTGCTCAGTCTGCGGCCCTTCGGCTCGCACAACGGGCTGGTCGCGCGGGCGGCCGAGCGCATCGTCCTGGTGGGCAGCGGCCTCGACCCGAAGTCCGTCTGCCCGGCGGAGGCGGGGCACGCCGAACAGGGGCGTGCGGCCTACGTGGGGGCGCTCGAGGGATACGCGTCGGGGACGCCGGAGGGGATGGCGGCCTGGATCGCCCACTGCGGGCGTGCGGTCGAACTGGGGGCCAGGGAGTCGACGGCGGTCTGCGAGGCGATGCAGCGCGGCGCCGCGTAGACCGGCCTCACGCGGAGGGCCGAGGGCCCCGCACAGGGATGCGGCGGTACGAAACTTCTCGTACCGCCGCTGGCATGTTCACCGTGTTACCAAGCGTCCTCGAAGGTTGCCCATCAGGTCGGGAACTTTGCCCGTCACCTGGTGCGGCTGGCCCGTAATCGACGGGTCGACGTCGCGTGGGTGCTCGGTGTTCATGCATCGGTCCGTGGGGCCTGGTTGCGTTTAAAGGTAATCCTCTCGGATGTCCTTGGTCTCGCGGGCCGTTGACTCCTTTGTACTCCTGTACTGGGACAAGCGGAAGTGCTGGCGCTACTTCTTTACTTTTAGGTTCAAACAAGGGTGAATCGGGCGCGTGTGGTCCGGCGATGGCTCACGAACCACACGAGCCCCGCTGTAGCCGCGGCGGCGCCCACGGCGGCCGCCGCGACGAGCGCGGGCCGGGAGGGCTTCTGGCGCCGCTCCTTGAGCCGGACCGGGCGGTGGAAGTCGAGAATCGGCCACCCACGCGCGAGAGCCTCGCGTCGAAGGGCCCGGTCGGGGTTGACCGCGTGCGGATGGCCCACGGATTCGAGCATGGGGACATCGGTCGCGGAGTCGCTGTAGGCGTGGCAGCGGTCGAGGTCGTATCCCTCGGACTCCGCGAGTTCCTTGATCGCGGCCGCCTTGGTGGGGCCGTAGGCGTAGTACTCCACCTCACCGGTGAAGCAGCCGTCGTCACCGACGACCATCCGGGTCGCCACCACCCGGTCCGCGCCGAGCAGTTCGCCGATCGGTTCGACGACCTCGGCGCCCGACGTCGAGACGATGACGACGTCCCGGCCCGCGGTGTGGTGCTCCTCGATGAGGGAAGCGGCCTCGTCGTAGATGATCGGGTCGATCAGGTCGTGCAGCGTCTCGGCGACGATTTCCTTGACCTGCTGCACGTTCCACCCTCGGCACAGTGCCGACAGATACTCGCGCATCCGCTCCATCTGGTCGTGGTCGGCTCCGCCGGCGAGGAAGACGAACTGTGCATATGCGGTTCGCAGAACCGCCCTGCGGTTGATCAGCCCGCCTTGGTAGAACGACTTGCTGAAGGTGAGTGTGCTCGACTTCGCAATGACCGTCTTGTCCAGGTCAAAGAAGGCAGCTGTGCGAGGCAAGGAGTGGTTTTCCACGAGGCCGAGCATAGGCGCCCACCATTCGGCGTAAGGTGAGGCGCGTGGGTTTGCCTGAGAAGGCTCTCGGGTACACCATGGAAGTCACGGATCGTTCGCGACCGTGCTAACCCGGTCTGGCTCCTCCCCCCCCGAGTCGGACCGTGGGGACGACCCCCGCTCTCCCCCCCGGCGGGGGTCGTCGCATGTCCGGATGGGTTTTCCGGACCCTCTCGATCCTCATCTGATCGCCTGGCGCCGCCTCGCGGCCGTTTTGGGCGATCTTTCGCATGTCCAAGATTCGTCACGGTGTGTAGTCGTCAGGCTGCTCTGTGGAAACCTTCGAGATGTCACAGGTATGGGTGAAGGGGATATTCACAGCCCTCGCCTTGTCCACAGTTATTGACCAAGATCCACACGTTATCCAGGACCGCTGCACGCTGATTCCGCTGCTTCTGCACGCGAAGTTCATGGCCGGATTGCTTTGGCCGGCTCATCGCCGATGTGGAACGCGGCATTCAACGGGCTTGCAGTGAGAGGGGGCTGGAGATCGTGGCTGGAGTGATGACACGTGACGGGACGCCGTCGTCCGACGGACGGCAGGGCGGACCGCTGATCGTCACGGAAGATGTGGACCTGCTGGACGATCTGCTGCGGCTGTGCGCCGCGGCGGGGGCGCGGCCCGAGGTGCAGCACGGCGTGCCGGAGCGCAGAGGCGGCTGGGACGCGGCGCCGCTGATCCTCGTCGGGGACGACGCGGTGGACCGGGTGCGGGGCGCCGTGCGCAGGCGCGGGGTCGTGCTCGTCGGCCGGGACCAGGACGACTCCGGGGTCTGGCAGCGCGCGGTGGAGATCGGGGCCGACCATGTGCTGGTCCTGCCCGACGGCGAGCGCTGGCTGGTGGACCGCATCGCCGATGTCGCCGAGGGAGTGGGGCGGCCCGCGCTCACGGTGGGCGTGATCGGCGGGAGCGGAGGCGCCGGTGCCTCGACGCTGGCGTGCGCTCTCGCCGTCACGGCGGCCCGCGCGGGGCGGCGCACGATGCTCGTGGACGCCGACCCGCTCGGCGGCGGGCTCGACGTACTCCTTGGCGGCGAGGCCGCCGACGGGCTCCGCTGGCCCGCCTTCGCGCAGTCCAGGGGCCGGGTCGGCGGGGGCGCGCTCGAGGAGTCGCTGCCCGAGCTGCACTCCCTGCGGGTCCTGAGCTGGGACCGGGGCGATGCGGTGGTCATCGCGCCCGAAGCGATGCGGGCGGTGGTCGCCGCGGCCCGCAGGCGGGGCGGGGTGGTGGTCGTGGACCTGCCGCGCCGCGTGGACGAAGGAGTGGCCGAGGCGCTGGCCCAGGTGGATCTGGGGCTTCTGGTGGTGCCCGCGGAGCTGCGCGCGGTCGCGGGCGCCCGGCGGGTGGCCTCGGCGGTGGGGATGGTGCTGCGGGACCTGCGGGTGGTGGTCGCCGGGAGCGGCTCCGGCCGCGCGGGAGCCGGCGGACTCGGCGGACTCGGTGGGCACGGCGGCCCCGGGGAATTCGACGCGGAAGAGGTCGCGCGGCTGCTCGGGCTGCCACTCGTCGGCGAAGTGCCGCGGGAAGCGGACCTGTTGGCCGCGCAGGCCGGGGGCATGCCGCCCGGAGGCGTCGCGCGGGGACCGCTCGCCCGGTTCTGCACGGCCTTCTGGGACCGGGTTCCGGTGGACGCCACCGGGGGCGGCTCATGAGCGCCGTCGTGGGGGCCCGGATGCTGGACGGGGTGCGCCAGTGGCTCGCGGAGAACGGCACGGAGCCGACCCCGGCCCGCGTCGCCGAGGCGCTGCGGGCCCAGGGCAGGGTGCTCGGCGACGCGGAAGTCCTCGGGACGGCTGCGCGACTGCGGTCGGAGCTGGTGGGCGCCGGGCCCCTGGAGACGCTGCTCGCGGACGACTCGGTGACCGATGTGCTGGTGTCCGCGCCCGACCGGGTGTGGGTGGACCGCGGCGGCGGCCTGGAGCTGACCGGGGTGTCCTTCGAGGACGCGGCGGCCGTGCGGCGGCTCGCACAGCGGCTCGCGGCCGTGGCGGGGCGACGCCTCGACGACGCCAGGCCCTGGGTGGACGCACGGCTGCCCGACGGCACCCGTCTCCACGCGGTGCTGCCCCCGGTGGCCGTCGGATCGACGTGCCTCTCCTTGCGTGTCGTACGCCCCCGGGCCTTCACCCTCGCGGAACTGACCGCGGCGGGGACGGTGCCGCCGGGCGGGGACCGGGTACTGCGGGCACTGATCGACGCCCGGCTCTCGTACGTGATCAGCGGCGGGACGGGTTCGGGCAAGACGACGCTCCTGAGCGCCCTTCTCGGTCTCGTCGGGCCGGGGGAGCGGATCGTGCTCGCCGAGGATTCGGCGGAGCTGCGTCCCGATCACCCGCACGTGGTGCGCCTGGAGTCCAGGCCCGCGAACCAGGAGGGGGCCGGTCAGGTGGGCCTCGACGACCTGGTGCGGCAGGCGCTGCGGATGCGTCCCGACCGGCTGGTCGTGGGCGAGGTGCGGGGAGCGGAGGTGGTCCATCTGCTGGCCGCCCTGAACACAGGGCATGAAGGCGGCTGCGGGACTGTCCACGCCAATGCCGCGGGGGACGTGCCCGCCCGCCTGGAGGCGCTGGGGACGGCGGCAGGGCTCGACCGGGCGGCGCTGCACAGCCAGTTGGCGGCCGCACTGTCCGTGGTCCTCCATCTCGTACGGGACCGGGCAGGGAGGCGGCGGATCGCCGAGGTGCATGTCCTGGAACGGGACCCCTCCGGACTTGTGGTGACGGTGCCGGCGCTGCGGTGGGGCGAGAAGGAGTTCGGACGGGAGCGGGGCTGGGAGCGGCTGAAGTCGCTTCTGGTGAGCGGCGGTTGGAGTGAGGTGCCATGAGCGCGATGGGCTTGGCGGCGGCTGTGTGCGCGGGAGGCTCGGCCTGGTTGGTGGTCGGGCGGGACCGTGAGCGGCGGCGGACGCGGGCGGTGCTCGGGGGTGAGGTCGCGGCGGAGCCTTCGGTAGGGCGGCGGGTACTGGCCCGCGTCGGCGGCCGGGTGGGGCACGAGTGGTGGGCGCTGGCGGGCGGGGCGGCGGTCGGGTTGCTCGGGGAGTCCGTGCTGCCGCTGCTCCTGGGGGCGGCCGGTGTGCCGCTGATACGGCGTGTGCGGCGGGGCAGGGACGCACGGCTCGAAGAGGAGCGCCGGGCCACCGAAGTGATCGCGCTGTGCGGGTCGCTCGCGGGCGAGGTGCGGGCCGGGCGGCAGCCGGGGGAGGCGTTGCGGACTGCGGCGGCCGGGACCGGTGCCGGGCTCGGTGAGGCGCGGGCCGGGGTACTGGCGGCGGCGCGGTTCGGCGGTGACGTGCCGGGGGCGCTGGAGGAAGCGGCGCGGGAGCCGGGGGCGCGGGGGCTTGTGGGGCTCGCGGCGTGCTGGCGGGTGGCGGTGGACCGTGGCGCCGGGCTTGCGGCGGGGCTCGAGCGGCTTGAGGGCGCGCTCCGGGTGGAGCGGGATCAACGGGCTGATCTTCGCGCTCAGTTGGCGGGAGCCCGGTCGACCGCGGTGATGCTCGCGGGGTTGCCGGTCCTCGGGCTGCTGATGGGGAGTGCGTTGGGTGCCGATCCTCTGCGGGTGTTGCTGCACACCGGGGCGGGGTTCGGGTGCCTGGCCGTGGGCGGAGTGTTGGAGGGGGCCGGCGTGTGGTGGGCGCTGCGGATCGTACGAGGGGCGGAGGAGCGATGAGCCTTGTTGCTGTGCACGGGCTGGGGATGGCCGTGTGGGGTGTGGCGGCTGTGTTGTGGCTGATGTCGGCGGCGCATGCTGCGCGGCGTGAGCGGGCGGTTCGGGGGCGCGCTGGAGTCGTCCTCGGGGTGGAGGAGCGGCTGCCGGGGGATCGGCGGAGGCATCGGTTCCGGTGGCGGGGCGCGGTGCGGGGGTGGCTGGCGGTGGCCGGGGCGGTGAGTGCCGGGTGGGTGTTGGTGGGCGGTGTCGCGGGATGCCTGGCGGGGGTGGGTGCCGGGTACGGGGTGTGGCGGTGGTGGCGGGGACGAGGCGCCCGCGGCGTTGAGCTCGATGCGGCAGAGGCAGCTCGGCAACTTCCTTTGGCAGCTGACCTGTTGGCGGCCTGTGTCGCCGCCGGCGCGGGGCCTGTCGTGGCCGCTCAGGCTGTCGGTGACGCGCTGAAGGGGCCGGTCGGCGAACGGCTGGCGCAGGGCGCCGCGGAGGTGCGGCTCGGCGGCGAACCAGCGGACGCCTGGCTGAGGTTGGGCGCGATACCGGGTGCGGCGGCGCTGGCCCGTCTGCTGGGGCGGGCGGGCGACTCGGGGGCTCCGGCGGCCGAGCAGGTGGCGCGTCTTGCCGCGGACTGCCGAGCGGAAAGAAGCCGTGCGGCGACGGCGGCGGCACGCAGGGCCGGAGTGCTGATGACGGCGCCGGTGGGGCTGTGCTTCTTGCCCGCGTTCATCGCGGTGGGGGTGCTGCCTGTGCTGATCGGCCTGGCAGGTGGGTTGTTGAGCGGCGTCTGAGCGGCTCGACCGATCAAGGTCGAGATGTGAAGTCTCGACGACAGAACGTACGGAAATTTCACGGGGGTTGTGATGTGGGGACAGCTGTGTGCGCGGGCGTTGGAGCGCAGGTCACGCGTGGTGCGAGGGGACGCGGGGATGGTCACATCGGAGTACGCGATGGGGCTCATCGCGGCGGTGGGCTTCGCCGGACTGCTCTACAAGGTGGTGACGAGCGGGCAGGTCAGGGCGGCGTTGCAGGCGGTCGTGGAGAAAGCGCTCGATGTCCAGTTCTGAGATGGCGAGCGCTGGGACCTCAAATGCCGAGTCCTCAAGTGCCGAGATCTCAAGTGCTGAGACCTCCGGTTCTGAGACGTCCAGTTCTGGGCGGAGGCGGGGCAGCCGGGGCCGCGGTGGGGACCGAGGCTTCGTGACGGCTGAGGCGGCTGTGGTGCTGCCCACGCTCGTGCTGTTCACGATGGCGCTGGTCTGGGTGTTGCTGACCGCGTCCGCGCAGATCCAGTGCGTGGACGCGGCTCGGGCGGGGGCGCGGGTGATGGCCCGGCAGGACCCCGAGAGCGCGGCCGTGGCCGCGGCTCGGCAGGCGGCGCCGCGGGGCGCGGCGGTGGCCGTGCGGCGTGACGGCGACTTGGTGCGGGTGGAGGTCATGGCGGATTCACCGGGGCCCGGGGCTCTGGGGCTCGGGCTGCGCCTGCGGTCGGAGGCGGTGGCGTTGGCGGAGGAGACGGTGGGGGTGGGCGCGTGAGTGGGCGGGACGGGTGGCGGGCTGCCGGGCAGGCGTCGGACCGGGGAGCCGCCACGGTGTGGGTGGTCGTCGTGATGGCCGTGCTGTGCGTCGTCTGTGGCGCGGTCCTCGCGATGGGGCAGGTGATCGTGGCCCGCCATCGAGCCGGAGGTGCGGCCGACCTGGCGGCACTGGCGGCCGCCGATCACTGGATGGAGGGACGTTCGGCGGCGTGTGCCACCGCCGGTCGGGTGGCCGAGGCCCAAGGGGCGGGCCTCGTGCGGTGCGGGGTGCACGGCGAGATCTCGGATGTCACGGCCGTGGTGAGCTTCGGCCCGTTCGTGACGGAGGTCAGGTCCCGGGCGGGCCCGGCGGGACCGGTCGCCCCGGAGCCGGAGCCGGAGCCGGAGGCAGAGCCAAAGCCGGATCCGGGTCCAGAGTCGGAGCGAGAGCCGGATCCGAAATCGGAGCAGAGGCCGGGAGCGGGGGCTGTGGCGCCCACGGGGTGGCCGCCGGAGGCGTGGTCGCCGCGTGGCGCCGGAGGGCGGTCAGACGCCCTTGTGGGGCTCGCTGAACGGAGGTCTGAGGCGAGGGCGGGGCCCGCGCCACTACGAACCGGCCGGGAGCGAGTCACACGGCACCGGGAGCGAGTCACGCGCCAGAGGGCACGCGGCCCCTCAGGGCGTGGGCATGGGCGCGTCCTTGAGGAGGGTGGTGAGGAGGCGGATCGCGCCGCGCTTGTGCAGGGGGTCGTTGCCGTTGCCGCACTTCGGGGACTGGATGCAGGAGGGGCAGCCGGCCTCGCACTCGCAGGAGGCGATGGCCTGACGGGTGGCCGTCAGCCATTCCCGGGCCGTGTGGAAGGCCCGCTCGGCGAAGCCCGCCCCGCCGGGATGGCCGTCGTACACGAAGACGGTCGGCAGGAGCGTGTCCGGATGGAGCGGCACGGAGACGCCGCCGATGTCCCACCGGTCGCAGGTCGCGAAGAGCGGCAGCATGCCGATGGAGGCGTGCTCGGCGGCGTGCAGGGCGCCGCCGAGGATCTCCGGGTTGACCCGGGCGGCGTCCAGCTGGTCCTCGGTGACCGTCCACCAGACCGCGCGGGTGCGCAGCGTGCGGGGCGGCAGGTCCAGCTTGGTCTCGCCGAGAACCTCGCCGGTGATCAGCTTGCGGCGCAGGAAGGAGACGACCTGGTTGGTGACCTCCACGGAGCCGTAGCAGAGGCGGCCGGAGCCCCAGGGGATCTCGGTGTCCGTCTCCAGGATGGAGATGGCCGTGGTGTCGCGGGCGGTCGTGGAGTACGGCGGGCCGGCCTCCTCCACCAGGGCGACCGAATCCTCCAGGTCCAGCCGGCGCACGAGATAGGTACGCCCCTGGTGGAGGTGGACCGCGCCCTCGTGGACGGCGGTGTGCGCGGCGGACGCGTCGACGGTGCCAAGGAGCCGGCCCGTGCCCTCCTCGACGATCTGGACGGGACTCCCGCCCTCGCCGCGGATGTCGGTGAGGTCGGCGGCCCGCTCCCTGCGGGTCCAGTGCCAGGCCTTCGTACGGCGGCGCAGCAGCTTCGCGGCCTCCAGCTGCGGCAGCAGGTCCTCGGTGGCCGGGCCGAAGAGGACCAGGTCGTCGTCGGTGAGCGGAAGCTCCGCGGCGGCCGCGCAGAGGTGGGGCGCGAGGACGTACGGATTGTCGGGGTCCAGGACCGTCGACTCCACCGGCTGCTGGAACAGCGCCTCGGGATGGTGGACGAGATACGTGTCCAGCGGGTCGTCGCGGGCCACCAGGACGGCCAGCGCGCCCTGCCCGGAGCGTCCGGCACGGCCCGCCTGCTGCCAGAGCGAGGCGCGGGTTCCCGGATAGCCGGAGATGATCACGGCGTCGAGACCGGAGACGTCCACGCCGAGTTCGAGGGCGGTGGTGGCCGCGAGGCCGAGAAGTTCCCCGGAGTGCAGCGCCCGCTCCAGGGCGCGGCGTTCCTCGGGGAGATATCCGCCCCGGTAGGCGGCCACGCGGCGGGCCAGGGAGCGGTCGACCTCGGATAGGCGTTCCTGGGCGATCACCGAGATCAGCTCGGCGCCGCGTCTGGACCGTACGAAGGCGACCGAGCGGACGCCCTGGACGGTCAGGTCGGTGAGCAGGTCCGCCGTCTCGGCGGTGGCGGTGCGGCGGACGGGCGCGCCCTTCTCGCCGTGGAGCTCGGTGAGCGGCGGCTCCCAGAGGGCGAAGACGAGGTCGCCGCGGGGCGAGGCGTCGTCGGCGACCTCCTTCACGGGAAGCCCGGTGAGGCGTTCCGCGGCGATGGCCGGCTCGGCGGAGGTGGCGGAGGCGAGGAGGAAGACGGGGTCGGAGCCGTAGCGGGCGCAGAGGCGGCGCAGGCGGCGCAGGACTTGGGCGACGTGGGAGCCGAAGACACCGCGGTAGGTGTGGCACTCGTCGATGACGACATAGCGCAGGGCGCGCAGGAAGGAGGACCAGCGGGGGTGGGAGGGGAGTATCCCCCGGTGCAGCATGTCGGGATTGGTCAGGACGTAGTTGGCGTACTGACGTACCCATTCGCGTTCTTCGACGGGGGTGTCGCCGTCGTACACGGCGGGGCGGATCGCGTTGCCGAGGGGCTCCGCGAGCACGCGTACGGCGCGGCGCTGGTCGGCGGCCAGGGCCTTCGTCGGGGCCAGGTACAGCGCGGTCGCGCCACGTCCGTTCGGGGCCTCGGAGCCGTCCAGGAGGGCCGAGAGCACGGGAGTGAGATAGGCCAGCGACTTTCCCGAGGCCGTTCCGGTGGCGACGATGACCGACTCGCCGTCCAAGGCGTGCTCGGCGGCGAGCGCCTGGTGGGCCCAGGGGTGCTCGATCCCGGCCGACTGCACCGCGGCGACGACCTCGGAACGAACGCGATCAGGCCAAACTGCATACCGGGCCTCGCGCGGGGGCAAGTGCTCCGTATGAGTGACGCGCGAAGCACGGCTCGGCCCCGCGGTGAGCCGGTCCAGGACCGTCCGTGGAGACGTGCGTATCGGGGCGCCCGAGGCGGGTCCTCCGGGCGGGGAAAAGTTGGCCATCGGCACCGAGTGTGTCACTGGCGGGATGGACAATGGTCCCAAGGCGTCGTGCACGCCTGCCGGTAAGTGATTGAATGCCATCGCGGCTGGCGATCCGTCCTGGGGGCTCTGCCGAGGTGTCCCGAGGGATGACCGCTCGATAGCAAGGTGCTGGAGGATCCGTGGACCTGTCCCTGTCGACCCGTACCGTCGGCGATCGTACGGTCGTCGAGGTCGGTGGCGAAATCGATGTTTATACCGCGCCCAAGTTGCGCGAACAGTTGGTCGAGTTGGTGAACGACGGCAGTTTCCACCTGGTCGTCGACATGGAGGGCGTGGACTTCCTCGACTCCACCGGGCTCGGCGTGCTGGTCGGCGGCCTGAAGCGGGTGCGTGCCCATGAGGGCTCGCTGCGCCTGGTCTGCAACCAGGAACGCATTTTGAAGATCTTCCGTATCACCGGCCTGACCAAGGTGTTCCCCATTCACACCTCGGTCGAGGAAGCGGTCGCGGCCACCGACTGAGAGCCGGATGTCCCGGGTCGCCTGCTTGCGCGGCCCGGGGGTGGCAGAACAGCAGGGGACCGGGCCCTCGGCCCGGCCCCCTGACAGCACGCGCGTATGTCCGAGGGGGAATGCATGGCCACCGTTGAACTCCGCTTCAGCGCGCTGCCCGAGCACGTCAGAACCGCTCGGCTCGTGGCGGCGGCGGTCGCCCGCAGGGCCGGAGTGGACGAGGCGGTCCTCGACGAGGTCAGGCTCGCCGTCGGCGAGGCCTGCACGCGCGCCGTCGGGCTGCACCAGAGCAGCGGCGTCTCGGCGCCGGTGCGGGTGGCCCTGATCGAGGACGAGAAGCAGTTCTCCATCGAGGTCGGCGACGAGGCCCCCCACGCGACTCCCGGCGACCGGACATCCGGCTCGGGGTCCGGTGCGGCCGACGATCTGGACGCCGAGGGTGAGGACGAGATGGGTCTCGCCGTCATCAGCGGACTTGTGGACGACGTGGAGGTCACCGCCGGCGAGGGCGGCGGTCTCATCCGGATGACGTGGCCGACGGCCCCGGTGCCGCTCGTCTGAGCCAATCCCTGAGCCCTTCACGCGCCGGTTCCGAGTCGGGCTCCGGCCGGGCAGTCTTCGCTTCTACCTCGTCACATCAAGGTCTTGCTCCCCGCTCGGGAGCAGGGCCTTTTGCTTTTTGGATCATTGCCTCGGTCAATTGCCTGCGGACTTCCGGCCGTCGTCAACGCTTTTGGGGCATTACCGCTTTCGGGTCCAATCTGTGGTCGCGATCATTTGGTGGGAAGCAATCTCCCGCCAATTCCGTTTGCGGCGCTCTGTTTTGATCAGGTTCCGCTACCTACAATCCGTCCACATCTTGAGCTCAGCACAGGCGTCAAGGAGGACGAATGGCGGGGCTTTCTACCCCTCATCAGTTTGACCATCCCTCAACCCTCGCAGCCGCGGTACTGACCGACGACAACCGCCTCATCGTGATGGTCATCGCGGCCGTCGCGGTGGCGGCTCTCGTGGTCGCCTGGGTACTCGTACGCCAGGTACTCGCGGCCGACGAGGGCACCGACAGCATGAAGAAGATCGCGAAGGCGATCCAGGAGGGCGCCAATGCCTACCTAGGCAGGCAGTTGCGCACTCTCGGTGTTTTCGCCGTCGTGGTGTTCTTCCTGCTCATGCTGCTGCCCGCAGACGACTGGAATCAGCGTGCCGGCCGATCGATCTTCTTCTTGATCGGTGCGGTGTTCTCGGCGACCACCGGCTATATCGGCATGTGGCTCGCCGTACGCAGCAATGTTCGTGTGGCGGCAGCCGCCCGAGAGGCCACTCCGGCGGAAGGTGAACCCGAAAAGGATCTCACCGCCGTTTCGCACAAGGCCATGAAGATCGCTTTCCGCACGGGCGGCGTTGTCGGCATGTTCACGGTGGGGCTCGGTCTTCTGGGCGCCTCCTGTGTGGTGCTCGTCTACGCGGCCGACGCGCCGAAGGTCCTCGAGGGCTTCGGCCTCGGGGCGGCGCTGATCGCGATGTTCATGCGTGTCGGCGGCGGCATCTTCACCAAGGCCGCCGACGTCGGCGCCGACCTGGTCGGCAAGGTCGAGCAGGGCATTCCGGAGGACGACCCGAGGAACGCCGCGACCATCGCCGACAACGTGGGCGACAACGTCGGCGACTGCGCGGGCATGGCCGCCGACCTCTTCGAGTCGTACGCCGTGACCCTGGTCGCCGCGCTGATCCTCGGCAAGGTCGCCTTCGGCGACTCCGGACTCGCCTTCCCGCTGATCGTTCCGGCGATCGGCGTCGTGACGGCGATGATCGGGATCTTCGCGGTGGCGCCCAGGCGCTCCGACCGCAGCGGCATGACCGCCATCAACCGCGGATTCTTCATCTCCGCGGTCATCTCGCTGGTGCTCGTGGCCGCGGCGGTCTACGTCTACCTGCCGGGCTCGTACTCCGACCTGGACGGAGTCACGGACGCGGCGATCGCCGGGCATGACGGCGATCCGCGGGTCCTCGCAGTCATCGCCGTCGCGATCGGCATCGTCATGGCCGCGCTGATCCAGCAGCTCACCGGGTACTTCACGGAGACCACCCGGCGCCCGGTGAAGGACATCGGCAAGACGTCCCTCACCGGACCGGCCACCGTCGTCCTGGCCGGTATCTCGATCGGGCTCGAATCGGCCGTCTACACCGCGCTCCTGATCGGGCTCGGCGTGTACGGGGCGTTCCTGCTCGGCGGTACGTCGATCATGCTCGCCCTGTTCGCGGTGGCGCTGGCCGGAACGGGCCTGCTCACCACGGTCGGCGTGATCGTCGCCATGGACACCTTCGGTCCGGTCTCCGACAACGCGCAGGGCATCGCCGAGATGTCCGGTGACGTCGAGGGCGCGGGCGCGCAGGTGCTCACCGACCTGGACGCCGTCGGCAACACCACCAAGGCCATCACCAAGGGCATCGCCATCGCCACGGCCGTCCTCGCGGCCGCGGCGCTCTTCGGCTCGTATCGCGACGCCATCGCGGGCGCGGCCAAGGACGTCGGCGAGAAAATGGGCGACGGTGCCCCGATCAACCTGGTCATGGACATCTCCCAGCCGAACAACCTGGTCGGCCTGATCCTGGGCGCCGCGGTCGTCTTCCTCTTCTCGGGGCTCGCGATCAACGCGGTGTCGAGGTCGGCCGGAGCGGTGGTCTACGAGGTGCGGCGGCAGTTCCGCGAGCACCCCGGGATCATGGACTACTCCGAGGAACCGGAGTACGGGCGCGTGGTGGACATCTGCACCAAGGACGCGCTGCGCGAGCTGGCCACGCCAGGTCTGCTCGCCGTGCTCACGCCGATCGCGGTCGGCTTCTCGCTCGGCGTCGGCGCGCTCGGCTCGTTCCTGGCGGGCGCGATCGGCACCGGCACCCTGATGGCGGTCTTCCTCGCCAACTCCGGTGGTGCCTGGGACAACGCGAAGAAGCTCGTCGAGGACGGCCACCACGGCGGCAAGGGCAGTGAGGCCCATGCAGCGGTGGTGATCGGTGACACCGTCGGTGATCCGTTCAAGGACACCGCGGGTCCTGCGATCAACCCGCTCCTGAAGGTGATGAACCTGGTGGCGCTGCTCATCGCGCCGGCGGTCGTCCAGTTCAGCTACGGGGACGACGCGAATGCCGGGGTGCGGGCGGTGATCGCGGTGCTCTCGATCCTCGTCATCATCGGCGCGGTGTACATCTCCAAGAGGCGTGGCATCGCCGTGGGCGACGAGGAGGAAGGTGATGCCGAGCGCGTAAAAAGCTCGGCTGACCCGGCCGTGGTTTCGTAACGCCGGGTCAGACTCTGCCCAACACGAGGGCGGGCGGCGCGTCTTGACGCGGCGTCCGCCCTTCGTGTGTGTCATGCGCTGTCTGGTGAGCCTTCTCATGCGCTCTCCCCTTGGTGCAAATGGCTTCAATAGGGGTGGTACCGGACCCCCGGCATGCGGTTGTAGCCCAGTTGGCGTGTAAGTTCCGGGGCCGAGAGCCATGGAAGGGACCAATCCGGTGAACAAGAAGCTTGCAGCCGCACTGTCCGGCGGTGCGGTACTGGTACTGGCGCTGTCGGGCTGCAGCGACGACGGCAACGAGAAGCTGGACTCCTGGGCCAAGGACGTCTGTGACTCGGTTCAGCCGCAGTCGAAGAAGATCGCCGCCGCCAACGCCGCGATCCAGAAGGAGACCTCGGACAACAGTTCGCCGGAGGACGTCCAGAAGACCGACTCCAAGGCGTTCCAGGACATGTCCGACGCCTACAAGGCGATGGGCACCGCGGTGAAGGACGCGGGCGCCCCGCCGGTCGACGGCGGCCAGAAGAAGACCGACGACGCGGTCAAGGAACTGAACGCCATCTCCAAGTCGTACGGCGACCTGAAGAAGAAGGTCGACGGCCTGGACACCAAGAACCAGGCGGACTTCGCGGACGGGCTCAAGAGCGTCGCGGGCGAGCTGGACAAGCTGAGCAAGAGCGGCAACAAGGCGCTGGAGAAGTTGCAGGAGGGCGAGGTGGGCAAGGCGATGAGCAAGCAGGACAGCTGCAAGTCGGCCAGCGCCACGCCTTCCGCCGCGTAGGGGGCACCCCTTCCTCGACCTGTTGCCCCGGAGCCGTGGGGAAGACCCCTCGGCTCCGGGGCAACGGTGTGTCCAGCCGTGCCCCGCCGTGGTGGACTCGGCGTGCGGAGGCGTATGCGGGTCACAATGAAGGGGTGAGTATCGCTAGCGCCCCCCTGCCCTCGTCCGATCGTGCCGACGTCTCCGCCCAGTTGCGGGAAGCCCTGCTGGAGGCCGACTTCACCGCTGACGGGCTGCTGGAGCTGCTCGGGGCGCCTGCCTACACGGCGCTCGCCCGCAGCGAGACCGTGCCCGCGCTGCGGGCCACCCGCGGCGAAGGGCCCCTTGAGACACTCGTACGGCTCTTCCTGCTGCAGCGTTCCGTGCCGCACGCGCGCGTGGCGGCCGTTCTGCCGGTCGGCCCTCTGCAGGAGAGCGGTTGGCTTTCCGCGGCGGACGGTGAGGGCGCGCTGAAGGCGACGGTGGACGTGCGGCCCTACGGCGGGCCGAGCGGCGAGGACTGGTTCATCGTCTCGGACCTGGGCTGCGCGGTCGGCGGCGCCGGTGGCATCGGCAGCCACGACGAAGGTGTCGTACTGGGAGTCGGCGGGGCATCGACGACGCTCGCCGGGCTCACCGTGCGTACGCCGGTGGGCAGTGCTCTCGACCTCGGCACCGGCTCCGGGATCCAGGCGTTGCACGCCGCGCAACACGCGACCCGGGTGACGGCGACCGACCTCAACCCCCGTGCGCTGCACATCACGCGGCTCACCCTCGCGCTGTCCGGCGCTCCCGAGGCGGACCTGCGCGAGGGCTCCCTCTTCGAACCCGTGGGCGAGGAGACGTACGACCTGATCGTGTCTAATCCGCCGTTCGTGATCTCTCCCGGAGCGCGGCTCACCTACCGCGACGGCGGGATGGGCGGGGACGATCTGTGCCGGTCGCTCGTTCAGCAGGCGGGGGAGCGGTTGAACGAAGGGGGGTATGCGCACTTCCTCGCCAACTGGCAGCACGTGGAGGGCGAGGAGTGGACCGAGCGGCTCCGGTCCTGGGTGCCGCGCGGATGCGACGCGTGGATCGTGCAGCGCGAGGTGCAGGACGTCACGCAGTACGCCGAGCTGTGGCTGCGGGACGCCGGGGACCACCGCACGGACCCTGAGGAGTACGCGGCGCGGTACGACGCGTGGCTCGACGAGTTCGACGCCCGCAAGACACGCGCGGTCGGGTTCGGGTGGATCACGCTGCGCAAGCCCGCGGCAGGGGTGGGTTCCGCCGAACCGACCATCACCGTGGAGGAGTGGCCGCACCCCGTCGAGCAGCCGCTGGGCGAGACGGTGCGGGAGTTCTTCGCGCGGCAGGACTACCTGCGGACGCACGACGACGCCGCGCTGCTCGCAGGGCACTTCAAGCTCGCGGACGAGGTCGTGCAGGAGCAGGTCGGGCTGCCCGGCGCCGAGGACCCCGAGCACGTCGTGCTGCGCCAGCACCGCGGAATGCGGCGGGCCACCAAGGTGGACACGGTGGGCGCGGGCTTCGCCGGCGTGTGCGACGGCACGCTGAGCGCCGGGCGGATCCTCGACGCCATCGCGCAACTGGTGGGAGAGGACCCCGTATTGCTGCGGGACCGCACGCCCGCGCAGATCCGGCTCCTCGTCGAGCAGGGCTTCCTGGTGCCGGTCGACATGTAGTCGGCATGGAGTTGACGGGTAGAGGGGCCGGCGGGCCGTTGGCGGTACGCGTACGGCGTGTCTCGTACGTTTCGCGGACATGGGTCCCGCGTTGTGGGTGGGATGGATGGACGTCGGCGACCGCCGGACGTACATCGAGAAGGTGGACTGTACGAGCCGGCCCCGCGGCGATCGATTCCGGTCGAGTCGGGCCGGGCGCCGACCGGTGTTTCAGGCCGGGCGCCCTCCGTTCACCCGAGGTTCGCGCCCCGGATTCCCGGGCGTGTCAGTTTGCCGATCCGGGAACTCGGTACGGGGAGGCAATGACATGGAGAGTGGACCAGCGATCTTCGCGGGCACGGTGTTCGCGCTGTTCGGAGCGGGACTGCTGCTGTGGACCGGAGTACGCGTGGCGCACCGCGCGCCTGTCGCCGACGGTGTGAACCCTGTCGCATCGGCGACACTCGCCGCGCTCGCCGGCTCGGGCGCACTGATGCTCGGAGTGTGGTGTTTCACTCGTCTTTGACCGGGAGCGGCCGGTGGCCGCGGGGCGCGTACGGGCCGTAGGCCCGGCGCCGGTGCCGAGCCGGTGGTGAAGCCGGGGGCGAACCCGGTGGTGAAAGGGCAGGTCGCCACTCCGGGCGGCAGGAATGGCGGTAGTCGGGTTACCGTTCGAGTGGCCGTTGCGGGCTTTTCCCGTTTGACACGGGGGCGGGATGTACCGTCACACTCCGCAGCGTCAGCGCAACTCAAGCGCACCGAGCGAGGCCACACAGCACGGCCCCGAGTACCGACCGGAGAGAAGAGCGAAGTTGTCCCCGACCAGCGAGACCGCAAAGGGCGGCCGCCGACTCGTCATCGTCGAGTCGCCTGCCAAGGCGAAGACGATCAAGGGTTACCTCGGCCCCGGCTACGTAGTCGAGGCGAGCGTCGGGCACATCCGCGACCTCCCCAACGGCGCCGCGGAGGTACCCGACAAGTACACCGGCGAGGTGCGCCGCCTCGGCGTGGACGTCGAGAACGACTTCGAGCCCATCTATGTCGTCAACTCCGACAAGAAGGCGCAGGTCAAGAAGCTCAAGGACCTGCTGAAGGACTCCGACGAACTCTTCCTCGCCACCGATGAGGACCGCGAGGGCGAAGCCATCGCGTGGCACCTCCTCGAGGTCCTCAAGCCCAAGGTCCCGGTCAAGCGGATGGTCTTCCACGAGATCACCAAGGCCGCGATCCAGGGCGCCGTCGCCAACCCGCGCGAGCTCAACAAGCGCATGGTCGACGCCCAGGAGACCCGCCGCATCCTCGACCGCCTCTACGGCTACGAGGTCTCGCCGGTCCTGTGGAAGAAGGTCATGCCGCGCCTGTCGGCCGGCCGCGTCCAGTCCGTGGCGACCCGCCTCGTCGTCGAGCGTGAGCGCGAGCGCATTGCCTTCCGCTCCGCCGAGTACTGGGACCTGACGGGCACCTTCGGCACCGGCCGCACCGGTGACGCCTCCGACCCCTCGCAGCTCGTCGCGCGCCTCACCACGGTCGACGGCAAGCGCGTCGCGCAGGGCCGCGACTTCAACTCGGTCGGACAGCTCAAGTCCGACACCCTGCACCTGGACGAGACCAACGCCCGTGCGCTCGCCGCGGCCCTGGAGAACACCAGGTTCGCGGTCCGCTCCGTCGAGTCCAAGCCCTACCGCCGCTCTCCGTACGCGCCGTTCCGTACGACGACGATGCAGCAGGAGGCCAGCCGCAAGCTCGGCTTCGGCGCGAAGGCCACGATGCAGGTGGCACAGAAGCTGTACGAGAACGGCTTCATCACCTACATGCGTACGGACTCCACGACGCTGTCCGACACGGCGATCACCGCCGCTCGCGCGCAGGTCACGCAGCTCTACGGCAGCGACTACCTGCCGGACAAGCCCCGCACGTACGCCGGGAAGGTCAAGAACGCGCAGGAGGCGCACGAGGCGATCCGCCCCTCGGGTGATCGTTTCCGCACGCCCGCCGAGACCGGTCTGACCGGCGACCAGTTCCGGCTCTACGAGCTGATCTGGAAGCGGACCGTTGCCTCCCAGATGAAGGACGCCACCGGAAACTCCGTCACGGTGAAGATCGGTGGCACGGCCGCCGACGGCCGCGACGCCGAGTTCAGCGCGTCCGGCAAGACCATCACCTTCCACGGCTTCATGAAGGCCTACGTGGAGGGCGCGGACGACCCGAACGCCGAGCTCGACGACCGTGAGCGCAGGCTCCCGCAGGTCAGCGAGGGCGACGCGCTGACCGCCGACGAGATCACGGTCGACGGCCACGCCACCAAGCCGCCGGCCCGCTACACCGAGGCCTCGCTGGTCAAGGAGCTCGAAGAGCGTGAGATCGGCCGCCCGTCGACGTACGCGTCGATCCTCGGCACGATCCTCGACCGCGGTTACGTCTTCAAGAAGGGCACGGCTCTCGTGCCCTCCTTCTTGTCCTTCGCCGTGGTCAACCTCCTGGAGACGCACTTCGGGCGCCTCGTGGACTACGACTTCACCGCACGCATGGAAGACGATCTCGACCGCATCGCGCGGGGCGAGGCGCAGGCCGTGCCGTGGCTGAAGCGGTTCTACTTCGGCGAGGGCGACGACTCCGGGGTCGCCTCCAGCGCGGGCAACGGCGACGGCGACCACCTCGGCGGGCTCAAGGAACTGGTGACCGACCTGGGCGCGATCGACGCCCGGGAGATCTCCTCCTTCCCCGTCGGCGACGGCATCGTCCTCCGGGTCGGCCGCTACGGCCCGTACATCGAGCGCGGCGAGAAGGACGCGGAGGGCCACCAGCGCGCCGACGTGCCCGACGACCTGCCGCCGGACGAGCTGACCGTCGAGTACGCCGAGGAGCTGCTCGCGAAGCCGAGCGGTGACTTCGCGCTCGGCACCGACCCCACGTCGGGTCACGAGATCATCGCCAAGGACGGCCGCTACGGCCCGTACGTCACCGAGGTGCTCCCCGAGGGCACCCCGAAGACGGGCAAGAACGCGGTCAAGCCGCGGACGGCCTCGCTCTTCAAGTCCATGTCGCTCGACACGGTGACGCTCGAGGACGCCCTGAAGCTGATGTCCCTGCCGCGCGTGGTCGGGGCGGACGCCGAGGGCGTGGAGATCACCGCGCAGAACGGCCGCTACGGCCCGTACCTGAAGAAGGGCACGGACTCGCGGTCCATCGACACCGAGGAGCAGCTCTTCAACATCACGTTGGAAGAGGCCCTCGCGATCTACGCCCAGCCCAAGCAGCGCGGGCGGGCCGCCGCCAAGCCGCCGCTCAAGGAGCTCGGCGAGGACCCGGTCAGCGGGAAGCCCGTCGTCGTCAAGGACGGCCGCTTCGGGGCGTACGTCACGGACGGCGAGACCAACGCGACGCTGCGGGCCGCCGACAGCGTCGAGGACATCACCGCCGAGCGGGGCTACGAACTGCTCGCCGAGAAGCGGGCGAAGGGTCCGGCCAAGAAGACCGCCAAGAAGGCGGCGAAGAAGGCCCCGGCCAAGAAGACCGCCGCCAAGAAGACGGCTGCCAAGAAAACGGCCGCCAAGAAGACGACGGCTGCGAAGAAGACCACTACGAAGACGGCGGCCGCCAAGAAGACCGCTGCTTCGGCCGCGAAGGCGTCCGACGCCGAGTAGTCGAGCGGCTGAGCAGTCGAACAGCTGTCAGCTGAGCCGTACGCGTCGTTCCGTGACGGCGCTGTGAATGTGTGAACCGAAGGGGCGCCCGTTTGTTCGGGCGCCCCTTCGGAGTGTCACACCGTGCGGATAGGCTGGACGGATGACGCGTGCCGAGCAGCCAACGGTCGGAAACCCGGCCCCCGACGACGCCCTGGTCGCAGATTCCCGAGAGCGTGCTGTCCGCGCCTTGCTGCGCGTGCCCCAGCTGAAGCGCCTCTACGGCGCCCAGCTCGTCGGCGGTGTCGGCGATGCCCTCGCCCTCCTCGTCCTGGTGGTGCTCGCTCTGCAAGCGGCCATCGCCGAAGGGGCGTTCGGGGGCGGTTATCGCGGGGTCGCCTTCGCGGTCACCGCCGTCTTCGGGGCGCGCATTCTCGCGACGCTGCTCTTCGGGGCGGTGCTCCTGGGGCCGCTGAGTTCGCTCACGTCACCGGACGGCCCGCTCGACCGGCGCTGGACGATGGTCGTCTCGGACGGCCTGCGGGCCGCGCTCCTGATCGTCGCGCCGCTGTGGATCGACTGGACCCCGGACAACGCGCTCGCGATGCTGCTCGTGACCGCCTTCGTGATCGGCGTCGCCGAACGCTTCTGGACGGTCTGCCGGGAGAGCGCGGCGCCCGCGCTGCTGCCCGCGCCGCCCCTGGAGGGCGCCACGGTGCGGCCGCTGCCGGACCACATGGACGCACTGCGGCGCCTGTCGCTGCGTACGGGCTTCGTGGCGCTGCCCATCGCGGCCGCCGCGCTCGTCGCCGTCACGCTGATCGGGAACCTCCTCGGCGCCGGGCTCGACTGGTTCGAGATCCACCAGGCGGGGCTCGCCTCGTTCGTCGCCGCCGGACTCTTCGCGGCATCGCTGTCGATCGTCTTCTTCCTCGAACTTCCCGCCACGCAGACGCCACGCGCGCGTAGCCCGCTCGAAGGGCTGCGCAGGCCGCGCACCGGCAGCGGCACCGACCGCGGCCGCACCGGCGCGATCCCGCTGCTCGTCGCCGCCTGCGCCGCGATCGCCGGTGCGATCGCGGCCTCCGTCGCGGTCGCCGTGCTGCACGCCAAGGACCTGGACGGCGGACCCGTCACGTACGGCCTGGTCGTCCTCGCGCTGACCGGCGGCACCGTCGTCGGCATCCGTACGGCACCCTCGCTGCTGCCCTCGCTCTCGCGCCGCAGGCTGCTCGCGCTCGCGATCGCCCTCACCGGCGTCGCACTGCTCGCCGCGGGCCTCGTGCCCGACGTCACGACCGTGCTGCTGCTCCTGGCGCTCGCCGGGGTGGCCGCGGGCATCGCCGCGCACACCGGGCACGCGCTGCTCGACCAGGAGGTCGAGGACTACCGCAGGGCGCGCACGACGGAGCATCTCCAGGCCGTCGTACGCCTCTTCATCGCGCTCGGCGCGCTCGTGGCCCCTGTGGTCGCGGCGGCGATCGGGCCGCACCGCTTCGTCAACGGCAAGTTCGTGTTCGACCACGGAGGCGCCGCCTTCACGCTGATGCTGGTGGGCGCGCTGCTGCTGCCGGTGGCCGCGCTGGTCCTCGCCAAGATCGACGACCGGCAGGGCGTGCCGCTGCGGCACGACCTGCGGGACGCGCTGCGCGGCGGCGACGACCCTGAGCAGGGGATCGCGGCCACGGGCTTCTTCATCGCCCTGGAGGGCGGCGACGGCGCGGGCAAGTCGACGCAGGCCGAGGCGCTCGCCGAGTGGATCCGGGCCAAGGGCCACGAGGTCGTCGTAACGCGCGAGCCGGGGGCCACGCCGGTCGGCAAGCGACTGCGGTCGATCCTGCTCGACGTGTCGTCGGCCGGCCTCTCGCACCGCGCCGAGGCGCTCCTGTACGCCGCCGACCGCGCCGAGCACGTCGACACCGTCGTACGGCCCGCCCTCGAGCGGGGCGCGGTCGTCATCTCCGACCGCTACATCGACTCGTCCGTGGCCTACCAAGGCGCGGGCCGTGATCTGTCCCCGACCGAGATCGCCCGTATCTCGCGGTGGGCGACGGCCGGGCTCGTGCCGCATCTGACGGTGCTGCTCGACGTGGCGCCGGAGGCGGCCCGCGAGCGGTTCACGGAGGCCCCCGACCGCCTTGAGTCGGAGCCCGCCGAGTTCCACGCGCGCGTGCGGTCCGGATTCCTGACGCTCGCCGCGGCCGACCCCGGGCGCTATCTGGTGATCGACGCCGCGCAGGAGCCGGAGGCGGTCACGACTGTGGCCAGGCACCGGCTCGACCTGATGCTGCCGCTCTCCGAGGCCGAGGTGAAGGCACAGGAGGAGGCCCGCAAGGCGGCCGAGGAAGAGGCCCGCCGCAAGGCCGAGGAAGAAGCCGCGCGCAAGGCCGAGGAGGAGCGGGTCGAGCGCGAGCGCCAGGAGCAGCTCGCCAAGCTCCGCGCCGAGGAGGAGGAGCGCAAGCGCCGCGAGCTGGAGGAGGCGCAGCGCCGCGAGGCCGAGCGCCAGGCCGAGGAGGCCAGGCAGCGCGCCGAGGAAGCCAAGCGCAAGGCCGAGGAGGAGCAGGCCCGCCTGCTCGCCGAGGAGAAGGTGCGCGCGGCAGAGGAGGCGCGGCGCCGCCGGGAGGCGGAGGAAGAGGCGCGGCTCCGGGCCGAGGCCGAGGCGCGCCGCGTGGAGAAGCAGCGCAAGGCGGAAGAGGCGCTGCTGCGGGCCGAGGAGGCGCGGCGGCTCGCGGCGGCTTCGGCTGCGGCTGCCGCCGCGGCTGCGGCGAGCGCGGCGGCTCCGGCTCCGAAGGCGGCCCCGGCTCCGAAGGCAGCTCCTGCTGCAAAGCCGGCCGCCGCGTCCAAGTCGGCTTCGGCCGCCGAGTCGACTGCGGCTCGGAAGGCGACTCCCGCGCGGTCCGCGTCCCCGTCGGATGCCGTGCCGGACAACGAGACGACGGTTCCCACGCCCGTCGTGAAGCCCGGTGCTGCTGCGCCGTCCGCGCCCGCGCCGGGTGCCGCCGACGAGACAGCGGTGCTCCCGCAGGTGCGCGACACCAGCGGCTCGGAGGAGACCGAGGTCCTGCCGCAGCCGCCGGTCCCGGGTGCCGCCGACGAGACGGCCGTGCTGCCTCCCGTACGGGAGGACAAGGTGCCGCCGGGGTACTTCCGCGACGAGCGGCCCGAGGCGGCGCCCGCGCCTTCGCGTGACGGCGGCGGCAATGACCGCACCCGCGAGCTGCCCCAGGTCGACGAGAACGGGGAGCCCGTCCAGCGGCCGCGCTCGGACTGGGCGGAGGAGACTCCGCTGGACGATCTGCCCTCCCTGGCGGACGAGTTGCTGGGCGAGCGGGACGACGACGAGGAGGGCCGGGACGGTGGCCGCGGCGGCCGGGGGCGCAACAGGCGCTGAGCCTCGCCGGGCGAGCGGACCGCGTTGTCAGTGGCGTGCTCCACAATGAATTCGACGGCGTGAATCAATGTGACGGCGTGAATCAATGTGACGGCGCGACGTGTGCGAGCGACGCAGGTGTGCAGGGCGGAGGCGGTGACCGATGACCGTATGGGACGACCTGGTGGGCCAGGAGCGGGTGAGTGAGCAGCTCGGCGCCGCCGCCCGGGACGCCGACACGCTGGTCACCGCCGTGGCCTCGGGCTCCCCGCGGCCCGAGTCGTCGAAGATGACGCACGCCTGGCTGTTCACCGGACCGCCCGGCTCCGGGCGGTCCACCGCCGCCCGCGCCTTCGCCGCCGCGCTCCAGTGCACGAGCCCGGACCGCGCGCTCGGCGGCGCCCCCGGCTGCGGGTTCTGCGACGGGTGCCACACGAGCCTGGTCGGCACGCACGCCGATGTCGAAGTGGTGCGTACGGACCTGCTGTCCATCGGCGTCAAGGAGACCCGCGAACTGGTCAGGCGGGCCCAGCTCTCGCCCGCCGGCGGCCGCTGGCAGGTCATCGTCCTCGAGGACGCCGACCGCCTCACCGAGGGCGCGGGCAACGTCCTGTTGAAGGCCGTGGAAGAGCCCGCCCCCCGCACCGTGTGGCTGCTCTGCGCGCCCTCACTGGAGGATGTGCTGCCCACCATCCGCTCCCGCTGCCGCCACCTGACGCTGCGTACGCCCCCGGTGGACGCCGTCGCCGACGTACTCATCCGGCGTGACGGCATCGAGCCGGACGTCGCCTCTGCCGCTGCGCGCGCCACCCAGGGGCACATCGGCCGAGCCCGCCGCCTCGCGACCGACCCGCGGGCCCGCGACCGCCGTGCCGCCGTGCTCAAGCTGCCCATGCGGGTGCAGGACATCGGTGGCTGCCTCAAGGCCGCGCAGGAGTTGATCGACACGGCGGGCGACGACGCGAAGCAGGTCGCCGAGGAAGTCGACGTCAAGGAGACCGACGACCTGAAGGCGGCGCTCGGCGCGGAGAAGGGCGGCCGGATGCCGCGCGGCACGGCGGGCGTCATGAAGGAGCTTGAGGACCGGCAGAAGCGCCGCAGGACCCGCACCCAGCGGGACAGCCTCGACCTCGCGCTCATCGAGCTGACCGGTGTCTACCGGGACGTGCTCACCCTGCAACTCGGCTCGCGCGTGGCCCTGGCCAATACGGAGGTGCTCGACATGCTGGAGCGCCTGGCACGCGGCACGACCCCCGAGTCCACCCTGCGCCGCATCGAGGCGATCAGCGCCTGCCGCACCGCGCTGGACCGCAATGTGGCGCCGCTGCTCGCGGTGGAGGCGATGACGGTGGCGCTGCGGGCGGGTTAGGGCGGGTTAGTACGCGAGGCCGCCGCTGCCCCTGGGATCCGTTCGACGAGGTCACTCGTACGAGCACATTGCGTAACGCAAACAACGCGGAGCGTTAGTCTCGCCTAATGCGCATCAGAGGACTCCGCACCCCCACGACCGTGTTCCTGGCGGCCGGACTGCTCATTTCCGGCTGCTCGGCCGGGAGCTCGACGGCGGACGCGTCCATGGCCGCGCTGCCCCGCCCCACCCCGCAGGAGCTGTCCCCGTACTACGGCCAGAAGCTGAGCTGGCGCGAATGCGGCGCCCCCGGCTTCCAGTGCTCCACGATGAGGGCGCCGCTGGACTACGCGAAACCGGACGGCAAGCAGATCAAGCTCGCCGTCTCCCGGAAGAAGGCCACAGGCCCCGGCAAGCGCCTGGGCTCGCTCCTGGTCAACCCGGGCGGCCCCGGCGGTTCGGCGATCGGCTACCTCCAGTCGTACGCGGCCCTCGGCTACCCCGAGGAGGTCCGCGCCCGGTACGACATGGCCGCGGTCGACCCGCGCGGTGTGGCCCGCAGCGAGCCCGTCACCTGCCTCGACGGCAAGCAGATGGACGCGTACACGCAGACGGACGTCACCCCCGACGACAAGCGCGAGACCGCCGAACTGTCGGACTCCTTCAAGAAGTTCGCGGCCGGCTGCGAGAAGCACTCCGGCGAGGTGCTGCCCCATGTCTCCACGGTCGAGGCGGCCCGCGACATGGACATCCTGCGCGCGGTGCTCGGCGACAAGAAGCTGAGTTACGTGGGTGCTTCGTACGGCACGTTCCTGGGAGCGACGTACGCCGGGCTCTACCCCGACCGTGTCGGCCGCCTGGTCCTCGACGGCGCGATGGACCCGTCCCTGCCGGCGCGCCGCATGAACCGTGACCAGACGGCGGGCTTCGAGACGGCGTTCAAGTCGTTCGCGAAGGAGTGCGTGAGCCGGTCGGACTGCCCCCTGGGCACGGAGGACGAGACGGACGCGGGCAAGCGCCTCAAGTCGTTCTTCGACGAACTCGACCGCACGCCGCTCCCCGCCGGCGACTCCGACGGCCGCCGACTCGGCGAGGCGCTCGCCACGACAGGCGTGATCGCGGCGATGTACGACGAGGGCGCCTGGCCCCAACTGCGCACGGCACTGTCCGCCGCGATGAAGGACAAGGACGGCGCTCCCCTTCTCTCCCTCTCCGACAGCTACTACGAGCGTGACGCCGACGGGACGTACGCGAACCTCATGTTCGCCAACGCCGCCGTGAACTGCCTGGACCTGCCCCCGGCCTTCAAGACGGCCGCCGACGTGAAGAAGTCGATCCCGGACTTCGAGAAGGCGTCCCCGGTCTTCGGCGAGGGCCTGGCCTGGGCCTCGCTGAACTGCGCCTACTGGCCGGTGAAGGCGAAGGGCGAGCCGCACCGCATCAAGGCGGAGGGCGCGGCTCCGATCGTCGTGGTCGGCACCACGCGCGACCCGGCGACCCCCTACCGCTGGGCCGAGGCCCTGGCCGGCCAGCTCTCCTCCGGCAAGCTGCTCACGTACGAGGGCGACGGCCACACGGCGTACGGCCGGGGCAGCAAGTGCGTGGACTCCGCGATCAACGCCTACCTGCTGGACGGCAAGGCTCCGGAGGACGGAAAGCGCTGCTCACAGGGTTGATGCGGGCCCAGGAGGTCCGCCCACCGGGGGTGTACGGAGCACCCCCGGAAACTGTGTAGACTTGGCGTCGCTGCTGATCGCACCATAGGTGCGGGACGCGTGCGCCGCCTTAGCTCAGATGGCCAGAGCAACGCACTCGTAATGCGTAGGTCTCGGGTTCGAATCCCGAAGGCGGCTCTGTAGAAGCCCCAGGACTCACTCGCCGTGACCTGGGGCTTTTGCTTTTAACGGATGCGGCGACGGCGCTGGGCACGAGCCGCGCGAGTGTCGACGGTCTCAGTTTTGGTCTCAGTGGGGCCAGCAGACGGGGGAGCGAAGAACTCTCCCATGCGCCGCATCGCATCCTTCGAGAGATGCGATCTGCCCTTCACGTAGCGCCTCGTCTGGCTGATCTGGGTGTGCCGCAGAATCTCCATGATCGTGGGCATGTCGACGCCCAACTCGTTCAGGATGGTGCCGGCAGTGTGGCGGCTCCCGTCGTAAAGGCGACGGTCATCGATCCCGGTTTCCTTGAGCAGCTCCTTGAACTCTTCGTAGTCGGCGCGAGGGTCAAGAGGGCGCCCGTCCGGCCGTGAGAACACGACGTCGTACTCCTGCCACAGCTCACCGGCCGCGCTCCGCATCTCGTCTTGCCGTGCCTTGTGGTCGAGCAGGAACGGGATGAACACGGGCGGGATCGGTACGGCGTTCTGACTCTTCTTGGTCTTGGGACGGGTGAAGACGAGACCGCCTTCCTTGCGCTCGGGGCACGCGCTCGCGTGCTTCGTGCACCCCTTGGCGCACGGCTTGGGGCACCCACGCTTGTAGCTCTCGTGCGTGGTGCAGTTCGGCGGGCACGGCGCGAAGCGGTGGAGACGTGATCCGCAGGCGTGCGGGTCGGGGCAACCGTGCCGCCATGTGAGGCGCTGTAGCTGCCACTTGGGGTGGAAGAGCTCTGCCTCCAGGTCAACGTACGACCAGCGCAGGCCGAGCGTCTCGCCCTGCCGGAAACCCATGCCGACGCCGACGATCCAGCGCATGAAAGTGGGTCGCTTTGAGGCCGCTTCGAGGAATGCCTTGGCCTCCTTCTGCGTGAAGGGGTTGGCCTCGGTCTCATCGACGCTCGGGGGGTCCACGAGCGTGGCGACGTTCTCGCCGATGAGGCGGCGGCGGTGGGCAATCTTCAGGGCGCGGGACAGGATGCGATGCACCTTTACCACGTGAGAGGGAGCGCGCCCGGCATCGAGCAACGCTCGGTACATCCGCTCCAGGTGCTCCGGACGGAGCTTGTCGATGCGGTGCTGACCGACGCCGGGGATGATGTCGTTGCGCGTCTTGGACCAGTAGTCATCCAGGGACCGCGGTTTGAGCTTCAGGCTGGCGATGTCGGTGAGGTAGGTCTCCATCCACTTCGCGACGGTCGGCTTGCGGCCTGCGATGGGGGCGCGTCCCTGATCGCGCAGGCGCTCCAACTCCCGGACCTTGCGCTTGATTTCCGGTTCGGTCTTGGCGCGGCGGTGGCGGCGGTCGGGGCTTCCGTCGTTCTTGACGCCCATCGTGACGCGGCCGTGGAACCAGCCGTCGGCGCCGAGGTAGATGGACGATTCCATGTTGGGCTTGCGGGGGCTCATGGGTTCCTCCATGCGGGAGGCGCCCCGCGCGGTGTGCTCGGGGCGCCTCAGGGCGTGTAGTCGGGTCAGTGGGGCAGGGGGGCGAGGTTCGCTACGTACGCCTCAAGATCCGCGCGACGGATGCGGCGTGTGCGGCCCAACTTGATGTACTTCAAGACGCCTGCGGCCATCAGCTCGTAGACGGTGGAGCGGCTGGTGGCGAGCGCTTCGGCGGCCTCTTCCGGCTTGTACAGGAGCCGGTCGACGGGGGCAGCGATCGCGGTGCTCATCCGGGGTTGCCTCCTGGGCAGTTCGTCTGTGCCTTCGGGGAGTTGGTCTCGGGGCCTATCCCTGTGTGTGTCCGAGGTGCGGATTTCTGCGTCATTGCGTCATCAACGTCACCCGGGTCCCTGACCTGCGGCTTCGTTCGACGCAGCGGCCAGGGGGTGCGTCATCGGCGCGTCATGGGCCGCGTCATCGGGTGACGCAGATGACGCAGGATGACGCAGAGGATGCCGTCTGCGTCATCGCTGTAACCGCAGGTCAGGAGCCGGTTTCGCGCGTGGGTGACGCAGGTGACGCAGCGTCTCTCCTCTTAGGACAAAAAGAGTGGGGTGTCTGTTGTGGTGTGGTGCGCGTCAAAGCGTGAAGAAGGAGCCGCTTCGCGGCGCGACCTGGGGGCGGCGTTCCGCCGAACAGCAAGAGGAGCACGCGGGGCCGATGGTGCTCCTCTTGCTTGTCCGGGCGAACGCGGCGGGTCAGAACATCCGCTTCTGCCCGGGTGGGGGCGGGGCGGGCAGGCGGGTCATTTCGAGGTAGCGGCCCTTGCTGGTGCGGCCGGAGTCGATGAGGACACCCCGGGCGGCGAGTGTGGGCTGGAGACGCTTGAGGCGGTCGGAGAGGACTTTGCCGGTGGTCGGCCAGCCCTTGGGCAGGGGACGCGTTCCGTCGTCGCTGTAGAGGCCGCTGAGGTGGTGCAGCCACTCGGTGGAGGTCATCCGCTGCTCTGCGCTCGGCTCCAGGGTGTCGGCGTGCCTCAGGACGGTCTGCGCGAGGAGGTCGCCCTCGATGACGTCGTCGTTGAGGTCGTCCAGGCTGGCCCGGTAGGCGCTCAGTGCTCCCAGGCCGGTGGCCGCGTCGAACTGCGCGCACAGGTGGGCGAAGTCTGCCATTCGCAGGTCGGTGGGGGTCTCCGCGTCGGCGGCGCGGACCTTGACCGCGAGGTCCAGGAGAGAGCCGAGGACCACGGGCAGGGCCTCTGTGTACTCCGTCCACAGTTCGGCCTCGGTGCGCCGGATGCGGGGGCGCTCCAGGCGCAGGGGCAGGAGCCGTTCGGCGAGGTCGGGGCGGATGACGCCGACGTCGATTCCGGTGAGCAGCATGGGGCGGCGGTAGCGGGCGCGGACCACGTCTCCGTCGGTGAACAGGGCGCGCTTGACGCTTTCGGCGCCGGTGACGATGCAGCACATGGCGTCGGAGAGGTCCGGGGTCATGTGGGAGAGGTTGTCCAGGGCGGTGACCCACCCGGCTGCTACCGCAGCGATCAGGTTTTCCTCATCCTTCGGAGCCCGGCGCAGGTCGCCGCTCATGCCTTCGATGATCCGCACGAGCATCCGCCCGGCGGTGGATTTGCCCGCGCCCTGCGGTCCGGTGAGGAAGGGGGCGGGGACGGGCACCGACGGTCCGAGGCAGCCGATGAGCCAGGCGATGGCCAGGCATTCGGTTTCCGCGGTGGCGAAGTTGCAGAGCCGGAGGAGGAGGTCGATGCCCTTGCCGTCGGTGTCTTTGGCGGGCAGGGGCAGTTCGCCGGTGAGCTGGGTGCGCCGCCAGCAGACTTCCTGCGGGTCGGGAGTGAGGATGTCCCAGCCGGTGGAGTGGATGCGGATGGACTGTCCGTCGTTGCGGCCCAGGTCCAGCCACGTCGCCCCGTCGAATCCGGGGGCGACGCGGATGTGGACGGGCTGCGTGTCTTCGGTCAGTGCGAGTGCTTCGATCAAGTCCAACGCCTCCTTGAGAGCGGTCCCGTTGAAGACGCCGCGCCCGTCTTTGAAGAGGCCGACCATGAGCTCCTGGCGGTGGCTGCCGGTGGTGCCCTGGGAGCGGATCGGGCGGGCCACGGGGTGGCCGTTCTTCTGTGCGTAGACGGTGCCGTCGGCGGTGCGGAAGTACCGGAAGTGCGTTTGCGCGTAGTCGGTGATGATCTCGCGGGCGGGGTTCTTTTCGTCCTCGGCCATGGCTCACATCCCCAGTGCGGTGCGGGCGTTGGTCCACGCGTCGATGCAGTGCCGGGCGGTCTCGCCCTTGGCCTGCGCGGCGGCGAATAGCCGCGTGGTGTGCGCTTCGGTGAGGCAACCGCACCGGCCGTGCGTGGACAGCACGGCGAGGAAGGTGCGGTAGACCGTGGCGTGCACCGCGCTTTGGGTCTCGGTGATGCGCTGCTCGGCCATGGCGATGCCACGGGCCAGATAGGTCGGCGTGCGGTGAGGGCACTCCCCGTTCCTGCCCCGCGCGGGCACGGCGACGGTCACCGGTCGGACCGTGGGAGGTTCCTTCACGATCAGCGCACGCACGATGTCCGGGAGGGCCGTGAGGTTGCCGGTGCCGGGACCGAGCCACCGCGCGTACTGCATGGACGACTTGATGTCGACGCCGGGCCGCACCGCGTTGGCGGACTGCATGGCGCCCCGGTAGATCCAGTGCTCACCTCGGGTCGTGGGCACGATCTGCGTGGCGGGCAGGGTCTCGCGGGCCCACGTGATCGCGTCGGCGTTGTCCAGGTCCACGACCGTCAGTCCCGCTCCGCCCGGGTGGTAGGCGATAGCGGCGGCCTGCATCCATGCCCGGCGCCAGATACCGGAGGTGATGACGCGGGGGTCGGTGGTGGCGGCGGCCCAGCCGTGGCAGGGCGCTGGGCAGGCGCACGAGCCAGGGATCTTCATGTTCGGTCGGCCACCGCACGCGGTGCCGGTGCAGCGGCGGCAGTTGCCGAACGGCACCTTCCCGGCTCGTAGCGGCAGTACGGGCACGCCGGAGGCTGCCAGGGCGAGAGCGTTACGCAGGCGCTCTCCCCGGATGTCGGTCGGTTGCGTCATGCTGGGAGACCTCCATCAGGTCTGTTGAGGACGGGTGGACAAGGGCGGCCCCAGGCTTTGGCGAGACGGGGGCCGCCCTTGGCGTAGCTAGCCGTGGAAGTGGTTGCGCTTGATCACGGCCTTGCGGATGTGGAAGGTGTTGCCGCCGCTGTGCGTGCTGAAGATCTGGATGGCGATCCAGCCGCCGAAGATGACGGCGGCCAGGATGATGAGCTGGGTGATCAGCGCGGTGAGTGCGGCGATGAACGTGGTGAGCAGGAGCAGCCCGCCGCAGACGGCACCGAAACCGATGCCTCCGAGCGCGATACTCACCGCCGTGCGCGAGATCGCCGGTTTGGAGGCGACCGGTTCGGGCTTGGCCGCGTCGATGGCATAGCCGGTGACCACGCGGCCATCGGGCAGCACGATGGACTGCACGGCCGCGACAGTGGACGGCTGGGCCGGTGCGAGCGGAACGCTGGGGATGACGGTGATGGGGGCGGGCTGGTGGAGGGTCACGGCCCGTTCGGCCGGTGCGTGGGCGGTGTGGTCGGGATACATGCGGAATCCCTTCGGGTGGGTGTTCAGGGAGGCGGATGCACCCCCATGTGGGGTGCGTGTGGAGGGGGTTTCAGGGGGCTGAGCTGCGGCGCCTCCCTGCCTCCCTGAGCGATCATTTGTGCAGGTCAGGGTCAGGGAGGTGGGTCAGGGAGGTGGTTAGGGAGTTCTCCCTGCCTCCCTGACCTGAAGCGGCTTGCCTCCCTCTACTTCGCGGCGGAAGCGGAACCATCGCCGTCGCGGTTCTTCAGGGCCCGGCTGAGGCGGTCGGCAGCGATGACCATGCGGCCGTCGGACTTGTAGGGCTCGGCCCCGGTGCCGTCCAGGACGCGCTTGAGGTCGATGAACGACCACTTGCCGTACGCGTCGTTGTTGAGCGCGGCGAGCCGCTTGAGTACTTCCTGGGTGAGCAGCCGCGGGGAGGTGCCGAGGACATCGGCGATGTCGGCGAGCGGGTCGCGGTCCTCGCCGCGCTCGATGGCGTGCAGGGTGGTGACGCCGTCGCGTAGGGCCTTGGCTCGGTCGGTGATGGCCTCGGCCGCGTCGTCATTGATGTAGTGCGTGCGCACCGTGATGGACGACTGCCCCTGGGGGATGTCGATCCCGGACGAGGCGACAACCAGGGTTCCCTGATCCAGGCCCGGACGCAGCAGGTTCGGCGCGGCGCCGCCGTCGACGGCCTTGTCCCCCAGGGCCATACGGGCCTGCGACTCCGTGCCGAGGGCGAGCGAGGCGCGAGTGTGGGCGCCTTCGCGCACCAGCTTGGGCAGGTTCTCGTTGGTGGGGTCCTGGGTGCCCTGCCACATCAGGACGTTCACCGCACGCCCCTGGTTGTGAATCTTGCGGACAGCCATGAAGTACCGGGAGTTGGCCTTCGAGCCGCCGTAGGGCCGCTTCTCGTCGTCCTTGGCCGGGCACATGAACGCCACCTGCGCCTCATCCACCAGCACGATCAGCGCCGGGAACACAGTTCCGGGCGGGGCCTGGATACGGCGGTTCATCTCCTCCACCGCGCCCTCAACCATCTCCGTGACCTGGATGACATGCTCGTCGGTCGGGCCCTGGATCAAGGTGGTGGCCAGTCCGTCGAACATGGCCCAGTCGCCCACGCCCTTGAGGTCGCCCATCAGGAACTGCACCGACCGATCCAGCGCCAGCCACAGGGCCAGGGAGCGCAAGGCGACGGTCTTGCCCTGGTTCGACAGGCCCGTGATGAGCAGGTGCCGCTGGTACAGGCTCAGCGCGGCGGCGTCGCCGCGCAGGTCCTGGCCCCACGGGGCGCGGCCCTTGGTGTAGTCGGCGGTCATCGTCTCGTCGGTGACCAGCGGCGACGGCCCGATCGGCTCATCCAGCGCGCCACTGTCGGCGATCCACAGCCGGACTGTCCGCGCGGCCTGCGGGATGGTGATGAACACTTCGTGCTCGTGCCGGGTCAGGTTCTCCGCCAGCTTGCGGCGCTTGTTCTGTACCTCGATCGTCGACACCCCCGAGGGGAGCGTCACGTCGACTTCGACGCCGCATCCGGCAATCGTGATCGGGCCGAGCATCGCGGCCCCGGCATCGCCCATCTCCTTGATGGCGTTACGCAGGGCGGGCACCCCGAGGTCGCGCAGAGCCTTGACCACGATCGACGGAGTGATGGGCTCCCCCTCGCCGTTTCGGACCCGTTCCGGCAGCGCCCAGTTCGGAGCAGCCTGCTGGCGCCGTCCTACGCCCCACACCGCGAGCAGCGCCACGAAGGGGCCCAGGGTGACCAGCGGTCCCCACACGACGGTGATGATCGTGATGAGCAGCTTGATGAGGTCGATCACGGCCATGAGCGGGGTGACGGTGTCGGTGATGTCCTCGTTGGCGATCGCCAACGCGACCCCGAGGGCGATCAGGGCGCCGATGCTCATGCCGGTGCCGACCGCGACGCCCTTGGCCGCGTCCACGGGCGAGCGGAGCAGATCCATGCGGCGCTGGTGGCGGGCCGCGCGAAACTGCCGGCCGCGCTCCTCCCACTCGGCCGCCACCTCGTAGTTCCCGGCGGCTTCGGCGGCGCGGAGCATGCGTTCGTAGCGGGAGGCGGTCCGGCCGTCCCAGGCGCGGCGGGAGACGATCCGCGTGCCGCCCATCACGTACATGGTGTGGCGGGCTGCCAACCGGCCCACGCTCTTGGTGCGTTCGTGCGTGACGGCCGTCTTGATGGCCCGCCCGGAGCGCACCCACAACGCCACCACCGCCGGTGGCGCAGAGTCCGGCAGGGGCGGGACAACGGTGAGGTGCGGGACGGTGTCGGCGGCGGGCGGATCGGGGTTCTTGTGCAGGTGAACGACGTTTTCGCTCATGACGGAGAAACTCCTGACTACGCGTGCACGGAGGAAAGTCCAGGGCCGCCGGGGCGGCGTGGAAGGGGCCGCCCCGGCGGGGGTTGCGCTCAGAACCAGCGGGATTTCTTGGGCACGAGGGAGGGGCAGCCGTTGACCATGTGGTTCACGCACTGCGGGCAGTCCTCGCGCGGTTTGAGGCGGCGGTGAATGCTCTTGTCGTGGGCGTGCTGCCAGCACTGCGGGCACTCACCGGGAGGCGCCGGTTTGGCGGCCATGCTCACCACCACCCCGACGACTTCTTGCCGACCTTGGTGGCCTTGGCGGTAGCGGCCTCGTTCACCAGACGCTGCCGCTCGACCTGCAACGCGGCGATCTCCGCCTGAAGCCGGGTCGTGGCCGCGTTCCACGCGGTATCAGCCTTCTCCTCGCTGCGGGCCCCGCTCCGGTGCCGGGCGACCTCGTACGAGCCGCCCGCCGCGGCGGCGAGGATCGCGCGCCGCTCACGGCCGGTCAGCGGCCACATCTGACGTCCCTGCGCGGCTTCGAGCTTGCGCGTCGTCTGCCGGATCTCACGGTCGATGCGGCGGGTATCGGGCTTGGCCATGGTCAACCCCTCCTTGGGGAGATGCGGTGGGCAGACTCGTACGGGGTGGTGAAGCGGGCGCACGGCGAGAGCACTTGAAGCCGTGGCGCCGTCATGCGGCTACCGCCTCAGGTGCGGCGCCGTCAGCGCGCTCCGCCTTCAGCGCCTCGCGCAGCGCTCGGGCGTTCTTCGGCGATGTGTGCACGGCCAGCCGGATACCTTCGGCAGTCAGCTTCGCGTCCGGCCAATCGGCCGTTGCGGCGCGCGCCTCAGCGAGCAGCTCGACAGGGGTGCGCTTGGGGCGAGACGATCGGGCCACGTCGGGAACCCGACCAGTCGCCGCCCGACGGGGCCGGGTCGATTCTGCGGCCACCACACGGGACTCGGTCGGTGCCGCCGTAGTCGGCTCGATCGCCGGGACGGGCTTGAGCGGCAGAGCCGACTTGAGGAAACCGACTGCCACCGGAGTCGGCAGCACCACGGGGTTCGCAGCGAGCGGCTCGGGGGCCGATTCGGGGAGGTCAGAGGTAGACCGATTGCTCACGATCTCAGTCGATTCCTCCGCATTTACGGCCGGTGGGTCGATCGGGGCGGGGCGGTGGTGCAGGACCTTGGCGACCAGATCGGATCCGAAGTAGATCGAGCCGACCGGCAGCGAGGTAGCCAGCAGCACCAGAGCCCAGTTGGCCGGGTCCCACTCGGCCAGTCGCCCCCACTGGATCGTGCGGCCGTGCAGACCCGGCACCAGCCCGTGCACGTAGTTGAGCACGAGCGAAGCGCCGGTGTAGGTGCCCAGCACGCGCAGCGCGAACGTCCGGTCCTTGCCCGCGAGTACGAGCGTGGCGACCAGCGCGAGCGCCATCAGACCGTCGACCACGAAGGGGTACAGCGTCGCCGCAGTGCGGTCGGCGCCGACCGCGCCAGCGATGTCGCGCAGCGCGTTCCAGGAGACGCGGAACGCCATACCGACTACCGCGACCAGCGCGGTGATCAGGAGGATCTTTCCGGTGCGGTTCACGCCCCCACCCCAGCAATCGTGGCGGCGGCGTTGGCGAGGGTCACGCGGGCGGCGAGGGCCTTGCGGCGGGCCCGGCGAAGGCGCCGTGTGTCCAGCTCGTTCGGCGTGCGGTCCAGCGTGATGATCTGTGCGTCCAGGAGCTCGACGTCCGCCAGGATGACGGGCATCTCCTGCTCGATGGCGTCCAGCTCAGCGGCCGTGGGCTCCATCCACGGCTCAAATGCGGTAACAGCGTCCTGAACAGTGACGATGTGGTCCATGGGTCGTGTTCTCCCTAGCAGGTGGCAACGGCCCGAACAGCACCCCCGGAGTGACAGCTCCGGGGGTGCGCGCCGTTAGGAGGAAGCCGCTCACAGAGCGGCGGCGCGGTCAGCGAGTGCGACCGCAGTGCCCCGGCAGGGAGTCGAACCCTGCCTTGCGACCATCGGGGCGGTAGAGCAGTCAGTCAGAAGCGCTTGACGCCATCGGGAACGACCGCGGGGTCGACGGTGACCTTGGCGTCGCAGCTGCCGCTGTCGCACGTGTAGTGGTCGCCGTGGTCAGTCATCTGCTGGATGTGGTGGTGAGGCGTGCCCATCAGCTCCTCTGTGTAGGCGGCGTACTTGGCTTCCTCGGCTGTCATTCCGCTGTAGAGGCGCGTACCCATGGCGATCTCCTCTGGGGGATTTGATGGTTGGAGGCGGGCAGCCGTCAGCGCTGTACGACGGCCTTGCTCAGGTCCCGGTGGGAGACGGTCACGGAGTGCCCTGCTGCCGTGAGCTGCGCGGCCAGGGCGCGGGCGAAGGTGGGGGCCCGGTGGCGTCCGCCCGCGCATCCGTCGGCGACGGTGACGGTTCCGGCGCTGGGGCCGGAGGCGAACGCGGCGACCGCCCTGGCGGTGGCCGTCACCAGGTCGGTGATGCCGGGGGTGCCCAGCACGGCGGTACGGACCGGCTCGTCATCGGCCGTCATGTACCGCAGCTCCGGCGAGACGTGCGGGTCGCGGAAGTGCTGGCGCAGGTCGATGGTCAGGTGTGCGGCGGGCGGGGCCTCGTGCAGGTAGCCGAACGAAACGATCTCAACAGCACTCATAAAGGACTCCCAGGAAACGAAGGCGTGTGGTGTTCCGGCTCCCCTCAGCGCCGCTCGTACGAGACGAGCAGCGGAGGCAACCGGCCGCAGCCGTAGGCCGCGAAGCAGTTGGGATGCGCCATTCCACGCACGGGACGGGACCCGTACGCGCCCGCCCACTTGTGGCGAGGTGGGGCGGGTCTCCCTCAAGCACGCTGTTCAGTTCTCAAGGCGCCGCAGGGCGCTGCAGTCGCATGCGATGAGCGTGGTAATCCCCTGGCCGGGGCTCCCGCCTTCACGGGACTCATCGAGCGCGTTCAGTCCAGCCATAGCTCTGTACGGGCCCCCTCTTCCGACTTGTCTGGAGGAGTGGGCCGTGGCAAGAGTTTGCACACCCTGGCCTTGGAAGGTCAAGCCTTCTCGTCTAACTTGTATGGAGGAGTTCGGCCACGGAGAGGAACGCAGGGATGCGACGAGGACTGACGAAGTCTCAAGAAGTAGCTGCTGACCTGCGAGAACAGATCAGTTCCGGAGAGCTCGGGGGAGGCCAGGCGCTTCCGAGTGAATCGAAGATGATGTCCGCCTACGGATACAGCCGAGAGACCATCCGGGCGGGCGTGCGCTTGCTCATCGATGAGGGGCTGGTGGTCACAGGGCAGGGGTCCGGCAAGTACGTGCGGGAGGACTACCCGCCCGTGATCTGGAACTGGTCGACCCTGGAAAGCCGCAGTCGCCACGCCAACGCTGTAGAGGGAAAGACCTCCGGCGACCAATGGGCGACTGCCGTGACTGAGGACGGGAAGACCCCTCGGCAGGACATCAGCGTGAGCATCGTGGAAGCGCCGGAGCACGTTCACGAGGCGCTCGAACTTGCTGACGGCGCGCTGGCCGTCTGTCGGCAGCGCGTGCGCTACATCGACAACCGGCCGTATGCCTTGGCCGACTCGTACTTCCCGCAGGAGCTCGTCACTGGCACACCGCTGATGGAGCCCCGCGACGTGGCGGCGCCCGGCGGGGTACTAGCTTCCGTGGGCCTGATCCAGTCCCGGTACCGCGATGAGATCGCGGTACGTATGCCCACTCGGAAGGAGGCAGAGCTCCTCGCTCTCCCAGCTGCAACACCCGTCGCTGAGCACACCCGGACCGGCTACGACGCGGACGGCAAGCCGCTTCGCTGCATGGTCACCATCCTCCCCGGAGACAGGCACAAGATCCTTTATGAAGTCGACAGTGACTGAGGTACTTCGCCCCGCCGGCCCCGCGGATGTGGACGCGCTAATGGCGCTCCGCACGGAGGCTGAGGCGTGGCTCAAGGACAAGGACACCGACCAGTGGAACGACGCTGAGACGGGTACCCGAGCCATCGCAAAATGGCGGGCGACCATCGACGACGGGCGCACATGGGTGGTCGTGGACACAGGGACGGGCGAGACCCTCGCAACGGTGAGCCGTGGCCCGGCAGACCGTGACTTCTGGACCGACGCTGACGTACTGGAGTCTGGGCTCCACCTGTACAAACTCATCGTGGCCCGGAGCGCTTCCGGACGTCAGCTGGGCGCCCGGGTGGTCGACTGGATGTCACGACTCGCAGCGTTGGAGGGGCGAGATTGGTTGCGCATCGACACTTGGCGAACCAACACAGGACTGCACAGGTACTACGAGCAGCTCGGGTTCAAGCACGTGCGCACTGAGGCTCCCGCGCACCGGCTCTCTGGTTGGATGGCTCAGCGTCCCGCAGGAGAACTTACGTATCCGGAGGCCCTACTGGCGGTCTCCGGAGCTGGTTCGGGGGGCGTTGGTCGCTGACGTACGCCTACGCACAGGTGCCACCCATGGGGCGTCCCCTGGTTCCTCCAGTAATCTCGCGACGGGCGTTCTGCAGGCGGCTACCAACGCCGGGGGCCGGGGTGCTGGCAACCTGGCTAGCGCGGGGGCAGGGCTACTAGCTTGGGCTCAGCGTAGGCCGCTTAAAACCTGCGGTATATGCCGCACATCGGCGCACACAACATCGAAGCCGGTTACTTCTCTTCAAATCCCACTGGGCGCGTCGGGCAGTGAGGGCCGCACTCGTACACCTCGATGGACAAGTCGTGTGCCTCGGCGTGCCCTTCGGCGCGACCGGCCGATCTGGCTCCTTTCCCGAGAAGCTCGCCGCACCAGCAGCAGTGCCAGCCGAGGTACTGCCAGGCGTTGAGTTCCTGGGCGGGTGGCGGCTTCGGCCGCCAGGCCTCAGTCATGGCCGGTCAGCGAAGGGGACCAGGTCGTACTTCACGCGGCAGGGGTCGCAGGCGAACTGCACGCCGCCCGGTCCGGAGCCCTGTTCCTGCACGTTGATGACGCGGGTGTCGGCGCTGTAGCCGAGGTGCCAAGAGCAGTAGCCGTAGCTGACTGGCGCCATCGTGGCCGTGTTCGGGCTGTTGGGGGCGTTCTGGTCCTGCGTACCCTCGTTCACGTCGACTCCATCTCAGTCGTCCACGCCCCTGGGTCGTTCGTGCGATCGCAGGGGTGCTGTGTGTTCACGCAGCGTAATACTAGCTAGCTAGGGTAGCTAGGCCAGTCAGGCAATCTCGTCTCGCCGAGCAGGCTCGCACTGCCTAGCTTCGGATCATGGATTGGAAGCCGGACATCCCGCGGTGGAAGCAGGTGTACGCGCTCTTTGAGCAGCGGATTGCCGATGGTGAGTACCCGCCGGGGAGTCAGTTGCCGGGCGTACTTGCGATCCAGGATGAGTTCGGCATCGCGCAGATGACGGCCCGTCGCGTCCTCACCGAGCTACGGGATGCTGGACTTGCGCAGATGCAACCGGGCATCGGGACCTTCGTTACCGAGCTGCCCAAGCCATAGCGACAGTCACGACCTGAGGTCGATGTTGTGGTGGTGTTTCACCTTGACCAAAAAATCGAACATACGATCTAGTGAATCCATGAACCCCTCGATTCCCGAAGATCTAGTACGCGTGCAACGGGAGTGGAGCGCGACCTACGAACAGCTCGCCCAGCATCCGGGCCGCACTGCACTGCGCCGCCGATTGCTAACGCTCTCCGTGGCTTTGGCACGGCATCCGCTGAGCCCCGCCGAGCGGGCCGCGCTACGGCGGCGTGCTCGCTCGGACGGCGCCGGACAGTGAGTCTCACTGAGCGCCAGGAGCAGATCCTGCGCTGCATCAGGGAGGCGATAGCCGAGACGGGGGAGTGCCCCACCCTCGCAGAGATCGGGGCCAAGGTAGGGCTTACGACTAAGTCAGCCGTGCATTACCAGCTGAAGCGCCTCGAAGCGCTCGGGGTCATCACTCGTGCGGGCCAAGGCGCCCGGAAGTACCGGCTCACCTGAGTCCCGACGCCGTGAGCGTCGCCCGCCTGAAGGGCGTTCCTTCTTGGTCGTCCCCCGGAAAGTCCAAGGCGCAAGCGGGTAGCCCAATCACTTGTTCGTGATCCTTGCATGTCAATGGGTGAACTAGTACGGCCAATTCCGGTTAAGGGCTCCTCAAAGAGAGGAGAGTAGGGACGGGATCCCTCTGGGTTCTGGTGCCCTTCGGAAGGTGTCCCGATGAACGCGTCGTCGCCTGAGCAGGCTGCGGTGATCGAGGAGATCATCGATGCAGTCCGTGCGGTGAGCTACTGGCGGGCTGGCGTCTTGATGGAAATCTTCGTGCGAGATGCAGATCTAGCCGGTCTTATCGCTCTACGCACATCCCTCTCCGAGGAGGCCGCAGCGGTCGGCTGGCCGTCGAAATAGGAACTCCCGCTCGCCACTGTCTCTCACCTTCGCCAGGGGACCCACAACCCTTGGCAAGGTGCTAGGTGAGGTGGCAGGCGGTGAGTGCGGCCACCGCCGTTTGTCGGCGATCGACGGCGGCCGCAGGCGTGGAGACATTGCGGCTCCCCTTCCACAGGTGTCTCCACGCCATTTCGTCCTCCCTGTTGGAGCGAGCGGGAGTCGCCCCAAGGGTGGTTGGGAGGACGGTGTGCCGGGGCCCTTGTGTCCGCTGCAGGGCTCCGGCCGCCTGCCCTGTGCGCGACCCAAGGTCTGGAGGCCGGGAACACAGGAACCATGCGAGTGTCGACACGGGCACCAACATTTGCTTCAGACGGTATCCAGCCCAAGCACGCGTAACCACAGGGCACGTCCTCGGACTGAAGCACGTCCGGCGCACCGACTCACGCCCAGGCGCATGCCACCCAACCGCGTCTCGGCAGCCACAGGAGCAAGATCTAGGGGCGAGCTGCGCGGGGCTCGTAAGGCCGCTGGTCCCGAGCCGGGCCCTGTCGATTCTTCCTGCATCAGGGACGCGATAGCCGAGGACGAGCCGCCGTGCACTTTCAGTTGAAGCGCCTCGAAGCCCCTTGGGGTTCATTGCTCGCGCTGGCAGCGGTGCTCGGGTATATCGGCTCGTCTGAGCCCTGACTCCATGCCGCGTGGCGGCCTGTGTGGGCTCAGTTGTGGTCTCGCTTGGCCCGATATCCGCAGGGGTCCAGCTTCGTCCGACGGTGTCCAATCAGCCGGTTGACCTCGGCTTTCGCGGGCCTGGCGGACGGCTCCGGATGGCTCCGGATCAAGATCGGACAACTCGTAATGCGTAGGTCTCGGGTTCGAATCCCGAAGGCGGCTCTGTGGAAGCCCCAGGACTCACTCGCCGTGACCTGGGGCTTTTGCTTTTGTTCTTGTTTTTGCGGGTGCGGGTGCGGGTGCGGGTGCGGGTGCGGGTGCCGGTTCGGATGTGGGGGAACTCGCCCTGTGCGCCGCGCTGATGTAAGGGAGTCCGCGGCGTCAGGTTCGCGTGTTCATCCCTATCTTCGTGGCTGCGGTGAGCTTCGGGTTCCTGGCGGGGAACTTGGCTTTTCCTCCTGGGAAGAGCAGGAGGCCGTCCGGGGTTTCGGCCACCACGTCCGCATGCCCGTCGCCGTTGATGTCCAGTGGGGGCAGGGTGGCGCTGATCGATTCCTGGCCGTAGGTCGTCGCGTCGAAGGCGGTGGCCCGGGACGGTTCGGGGCCGGAGCCGTCGGGTGCGCCGGGCAGCAGCGTGAAGCGGCCCGCCTTGTCCTCGCCCGGGGTGTTGACCACCAGGTCCGGATGCCCGTCGTCGTTCACGTCGCCGGTGCCGGAGACGGCGCCGAACATGTCCTTGCCCTGCGAATCGCCGGGGATGCCCGGGGTCTCCTGGTCGAAGATCGTGTTGCGACGGCCCGTGCCGGGGCCGCCCGTAGCGCCGTGGACGATGGTGAGCTGTCCCGGGTCGAGGCCCTCGGCCGGCGACGAAACGCCCCCTCCTCCGACGAGGAGGTCGGTGACGCCGTCGCCGTCCACGTCACCGGCCAGCGGTGTCAGGACTCCGTCCTCGGTGCTGTTGTCCAAACCCTCGGGCAGGGTGGCCGGGACAGGCCCGTCAGAGCTGCCGCGGAAGTAGGCGGCTGCCGGGGTCGGGTCCGAGCTCGGCTCCTCGTCGTCCGCATACGGCGGGCTGCCGGTGAAGAGCAGGTCGTCGAAGCCGTCGTCGTCGAAGTCGCCGGCGGTGGCCCCGCCTCCGGCGGCCTGCCAGTCCTGCTCCACCAGCCGGGCCGGGGTGCCGTTCCGGTCGAACGGGCCGTACGCGATCCGCCCTGGTATCCGGGACGGGTCCTTCTCCTGCGCCCCCTTGCCGCGGTCGATCAGGTCGAGGGCGCCGTCACCGTTGACATCAGCCACGGCCATCGCGAGGAACTGGCGCTTGGCGGCCACGGTCACCGGTTTGCCGAGGCCGTTCATGCCGCCGAACATGACCACCGCCCGGTAGGTGGCGCCCGGCTCGGCCTTCCGGCCCGGTCGCGTGGGTTCACGGGTGGCGACCAGATCCGTGAAGCCGTCGCCGTCGAGGTCGCCGCGGAGCAGTGGGCCGCTGTAGACGTCGCTGTATCGAGTGGCGCGGGCCGCGTCCAGTCCGCTCTTCGAGCCCGGGACGACGACTACGTGCCAGGCCCGTGACCCGCCGGAGGCGCGGTTCTCTTCGACGGTGACGAAGTCGTCGTAGCCGTCCTTGTCGAAGTCGCCGGTGCGGGACTCGCTGCGACCGTCGCGATCACGCGGGGCCGGACGGCTCTCCTCCGTACCGCCCGTACCGCCGGCTGTTCCGTCCCGGCTTCCGCCGTTGCCTGCGCAACCCGTGAGCAGGAGGGCTGTGCAGCCCAGCAGGGCGAGTACGGACCGGGGTGCGACCACGAGAGCTCCTGACGCAGGGAGTGTTGTCGGAGCAGTCTGACCTGCCACTTGTCACAGCAGAGCCAAGATCCGGAACCGCGTACGCGCCCGCGAGCTCCCCCACCGCCACCCCTGACGACCAGCACCCCGTGCCACTCAAACTTCGATGGCCCAAACCTAGTGAGCGGCGACCTTCGATGGCAATGATCAGGGCGTGGCGGTCCGTGCGCTCCCCCCGGGCGCACGGACCCGCGGCCAGTTTGGACCATGGAGTCGGGGGATTGGAAGATCTTTCTAGAAGTTAGTTCTGTTTTGGTTGGTGGGTTCCGGGGTCTCAGCGGGCGTAGGAGCCCAGGCCTATCAGGCAGTACACGTACTCGTTGATGGTCGAGCCGTTGAGGGTGTAGCGGTACGAGAAGGCGTACTGCGTTCTGGGGTTGTCGTTGCAGCGGCTCATCTCCGACGTCATGGGGATCGTCTGGATCACCTCGTAGTGAGCGTCGGATGCCGAGCACGACACCTCCTCCACGTCGTTGACCTCCTGTGCCGTCGTGGAATCCGGCAGCGTGCCGTTGAGGCAGGTCCCCGATCTGAAGGGGGTGGGGGCCTGGCTCGTGGGGGCGGTCGTGGGGGTGGGGTCGGTGGGGTTAGTCGTGGCCTCGGGGGTCGGGGCGCTTGTGTACGAAGGCGTGCTTGTGGGTGGGGTGTACGGGGTCTGGCTTGTCGAGGGGGAGGAGGCTGCGCTGTCGGTGCTGTCGTCCTCCCCCTGGTTCAGCAGCAGGATGACGATGAGTACGGCACCGACGGCGCCCAGCGCCGTCAGGCAGCCGCGGGCGGTGGAGCCGGGGCCGGAGTTGCGTGCGGGGCCTGGTCGTGGCGCTGGCGTTGTGGGTTCGGGCACCGGGTCAGTATGGGTCCCCGGGAGCGCCTTGGTGGAGTAGTTTTCTAGAAATGTGTTCTAGAAGTGGTAAGGGCGGGCTCGGGGGGTGGGTGCTCTAGGCTGGGGGCACCATGAGCCCCAAGCAACAACGTGGCGAAGAGACCGCCGACCGACTCCTGGATGCCGCGCTCCGGGTGTATGCCGACTCCGGAGAGCAAGGCGTGACCGTCGGTGCGCTCACCAAGGCCAGTGGTGTCAGCCTCGGGAGTCTCTACCACCACTTCGGCAGCGTCGACGGGCTCATGAGCGCCCTGCTGCAGCGCTGGCTCGGTCGGCTGCTCGTCGAGATGGCCGCTTCCGTGGAGCGGTCCCGTACGGCCAAAACCGGTATCCGGGCCCTCGTGCGCGCCTACATGAAGTTCATCCAGGAGAACCCTGACGCCGCCCGGCTCCTGCACTCCTCGTACGCCGACCGGCTCGGGATGGCTCAGGCCCGGCAGCTTCGTGACGCCCAGGAGGCCAGGCTGTCGCCGTTGACCGCCTGGATGCAGCAGCACG
The DNA here is from genome assembly GCF_053610705.1 of Streptomyces sp. NPDC054872. NCBI lineage: Bacteria > Bacillati > Actinomycetota > Actinomycetes > Kitasatosporales > Streptomycetaceae > Streptomyces > Streptomyces sp. NPDC054872. The sequence goes on from NZ_JBSGYY010000017.1 coordinate 65,386, forward strand.
TCGACTCGGGTGAGGTCGCCCCGCTTCCCATGTCCCTGGTCGAGGGGCTGGTCCTGGGGCCCGTCGTCGCCACCGCCCGCCGTTGGCTCGCCGGTTTCGACGACGTGGATCTGGACCAGGCCGCGCGTGTCCTGCCGGAGAGGATCTGGCGCTCGATCGTTCCTTGAGGGAATCAGTGGCGCAGGGCCTTGCTGATTTCCGCCTTGGGGGTGCCGGAGAGGGAGCGGTTGCTGCGGGCCGTGCCTGACTTCGACTTGCCGGGCTCCACGTCGGTGATGTTGAGGACGGCCGTATCCAGGAGATTGCCGTCGCTGCCGCGGAAGTTGACGGAAATGGTGTAGTCCGCCTTCTTGTCCTTGGGGTTGGTGGCCGTGATCTCGGCCGTGGCCCGGTCGCCCTCGGTCTTGGTGGGACCGTCGACCTTTACGTCGCCCTTCGAGTCCACCCCGTCCTTCACCTCGGCCATCTTGGACGCGGCGGCTTCCGTCGCGGACGAGACGGCTTCGCCTGCCTTGGCCGTGGCGGAGGCTGCCCTGTCCTTGGCCTTGTCCACGTCGCTCTCCGAGCAGGCGGTGGTGGAGAGGGCGAGGAGGGCGGTGATGGCTGCGGCGGTGGCGATGCGGGTGGTAGTGGGGCTGGGGGTCTTGGGGCGGTTGTTCTGGGTGCGGTTCATGCGGACCACCTTCGGGGTGGTGGGGGATGGGCGCGAGGTGGGGCGGGCCGTATGGGTGCGGGGGGCGTTTGGTCCCTGCGGTCCACGAGCCGCCCAAGCTCACGTGGCAAAAAGATCCCGCCACCGGCAGGCAATCGGGCAGGGGAGTGGGAAAAGTTCGTCGGGTGGGGCAGTTGTGGGGCGAGCGACGGGGTGGCGGGGCGACCCGGCGGGCGGGCGGGTGGCGGGTGTGTGGTGAGGAAGTTCGTGCTTGCGCTCGCGTCGGGGAGTGCGAGGATGCCGCGATGAGTGATGACGCTGAGTCCTACGTTCGGTTTCAGTCGCCCGCACGACACCAGCGGGGGCATTTCACCGGGGTGTTCGGGCTGGTCAACGGCCTTGCCAAAGCTGGGCAGTTGAGTGCCGATCAGGAGCTGTTTCGGCGTACCAACAATGATTGGTACGACAGTGCCTATCCGGATCCCTCGACCGTTGATCCCACCGTTTACGACCATGAAGTGAACCCTGGCGCCGTCGCCTGGTTCAAGGTCACCGCCACCCATCTCATCGAGCGCGTACCCGGCTATCTGGAGATTCTGGACGCGCACGGCGTCGAGTGCCGGGTGGTGCGGTCTTCGGATCCTGGGCGGGTCGTGTACGAGGATGAGTTCCAGGTCGTGGTCGTGCCTCACGAGGCGTAGGCGGCCCGGCGGGAGTTATGTGGATCCTGTCAGGCCGCTGGCCGATTCCGGTTGGGTCCGTGCGGCCCCGCTTATGCTCGACGCCATGTGCGCTTTTGTCCTGGTCGCGGAGGATGACGAGAAACAGGCCGAGTTGGTCCGCCGCTATCTGGAGCGCGAGGGCCACACGGTCGCCGTCGTCCACGACGGGCGCGCCGCGATCGACGAGGTGCGGCGCAGGCCGCCGGATCTGCTCGTGCTCGACGTGATGATGCCGCGCGTCGACGGGCTCGGCGTCACCCGCGTCCTGCGGGGCGGGACCGGGGCCGGGGGCGGAGCCGGCTTCGGAAACGGGCAGGGAGGCGGAGCCGCCCCAGCCCCCGGGATTCCGATTCTGATGCTGACCGCCCGGTCCACCGAGGACGATCTGCTGCTCGGCCTCGATCTCGGCGCCGACGACTATCTGACGAAGCCGTACAGCCCCCGCGAGTTGATGGCCCGCGTCCGTACGCTGCTCAGGCGCTCCCAGGGCACGCACCATCCCGTCGTCGAGGGCGGTGAATCCGTGCCGCGTGTGCTGCGCGTCGGCGGGCTCACCGTCGATCCGGTGCGGCACGAGGTGACCGTCGACGGGCGGCTCGTCGAGTGCACTCCGGGGGAGTTCGAGCTGCTCGCGGCGCTGGCGGCGGAGCCGGAGCGGGTCTTCACACGGCCCCAGTTGCTCGATCGCATCCATGGGTCGTCCGGATACATATCGGTGCGCACCGTCGACGTACACGTACTGAATCTGCGCAAGAAGATCGAGGTCGATCCGCGCAGGCCGCGCCATCTCGTGACGGTCTTCGGCGTCGGCTACAAGCTCACGGGTGCGGCCTTCGGCGCGGCGCCCGGGGCGCTTCTCGGGGCGGCGGCGCGTCGTGGCGCGTGACATACCGTTCCGCAAGAGCCTGTTGCCTCGGCTGCTCGCCGTATCCGTGCTCGTTTCCGTCGTGTCGATCGCCGCCACCGCCTGGCTCGCCGCGCAGACCACGTCCGGCGCCATCCGGCAGGAGCAGGGGCAGGTGCTCGCCGACGACGCACGTGTCTACGACGAGTTGCTCGGCCTCGCGGCGACGGCGCCCGGGTGGCAGGGCGCCGAGAAGGCCGTGCGGGAGCTGGCCCAGCAGACCGGGCGGCGTATCACCCTGACCACGCAGGACCGTGTCGTCATCGCCGACTCGCGGGGCATGGACGGCAGAGGTGGCGGCGGCGATAGAGATGGCGGAGGCGGCCGCGATCGCGGAGACGGTCGAGGCGCCGGTGCCGGTGCCGAGCTGCCTTCCAAGGCTTCCGCCGTCGTCGATCCGCTCGCCGTCGACGGTGCGCTGACCGCGGGTGCGGGTGCGGGCGCGGGGAGCGGTGAAGACGCGGGTGGGGGAGGCGAGGACGCCGCTGGGGTCGACCGCATCGATCCGCGTGCGGTCGGTCCCTTCCGGCTGTCGGGGCGGGAGCGGGACGAGCTGGCCAAGGTGGCTGCTGACGTCGTCGCCTGCATGCACGACTTCGGGGTCGTGGCCCGGTCCGTCCAGGGGCCCGGAGGGCGTCCGCGTATCGAGGCCGCCAACGACCCGAACCGTTTCCTGGACTTCACCTGCAACGACACACGGCTCGTCGCCCCGACCCGCACGGAGAGCAAGGCCCTCAAGAGGCTCAACGAGCTCACCAACGCGTGTCTGCGTCGCGGGTCGCAGCCGCCGATCGCGGTCGAGCTCGATCTCACCTGGCGGCGGTCGGGCGGAGGGGCGAGTCCCGTCCCGGGAGTGGTGGGCCCGCCGGTTGAATCAGGCATGCGTGCGGAGCCGAAGCCGGAGGCGGAGCCGGAACCGGAGTCGGATCCGAAGCAGAAGCCGGAGCCGGAGTCGGATCCGAAGCAGAAGCCGGAGCCGGAGCCGGAGTCGGATCCGAAGCAGAAGCCGGAGCCGGAGCTTCGTGTAGAGGGGCGCGCCACCCCCGCCCCCACACCCACCCGGACGCCCACGGACAGCTACTCACCCGCCCCCAAGTCCACACCCACCGAGCCGGACCCCCGCAACGCCGCCCGCCGCACCCCCACCGGACCGGCCGCCCCCGCCGACCCCATGGACGGCACCCGGGTGGCCGACGCCAAGGCCGCCGCTTGCCTGGGCAGCGCCCGCCGCGAGCAGCTCGGCCCGTACGTGTCCGCGCCCGCGCTTCTCTTCGTGACGGCCTCCGACGGTTCGCGCACGGCGGCCGCCCGCGCGGGCGAGACCTCGGGGTTCAGCCTCTCCCGGGCCAACACCACCCGGCTCGCGGGCCTCTCCGCGGGCATCCTCGCCGTGACCGTCGCCGTGACCGCCTTCGCCGCGAGCCGCCTGACCCGCCCGCTGCGGGCGCTCACCACCGCGACGCAGCGGATGAAAACCGGCGAGGCGGCCGAGCCCGTCAACGCGCGCTCGGCGGGGTCTGCGGGAGAGATCCGTCAACTCGCCGACGCCTTCAACGACATGGCCGCCCACCGCAAGGCCCTCGAGGACCACCGCAAGGCCCTGGAGGACCAGCGTCAGGCCATGGTGAGCGACGTCGCACATGAGCTGCGTACGCCGTTGTCCAACATCCGCGGCTGGCTGGAGGCGGCCGAGGACGGCGTGGTCGCCACCGACCCGGAGCTGGTCTCCTCGCTCTTGGAAGAGGCCGTGCTGCTCCAGCACATCGTCAACGACCTGCAGGATCTCGCCGCCGCCGACGCCGGTACCCTCCGGCTGCACCGCGAGCCCGTACACGCCTCCGACGTCGTGGACCAGGTCGCGGCGGCGCACCAGGCGGGTGCCGAGGCGGCGGGCGTACGCCTGAGCGCGACGACGGTCGGCGATCCCTGGTTCATCGCAGATCCGCTCCGGCTGCGGCAGGCCATCGGCAACCTGGTCTCCAACGCGATCCGGCACACCCCGGAGGGCGGCAGCGTCACGATCGACTGCCGCGCCACGCTCGACGCGGTGGTGGTGGAGGTCGCCGACACCGGTACCGGCATCGATCCCGACGACCTGCCGTACGTCTTCGACCGCTTCTGGCGCGCGGACAAGTCCCGTACGCGGTCCACGGGCGGCAGCGGGCTCGGCCTGGCGATCGTCCGGCAGCTGGTGGAGGGGCACGGCGGGACGGTGACGGTGCGCAGTACGCCGGGGGATGGGGCGGTGTTCACGGTACGGGTGCCGTCGGAGCCATTGGAGCCATTGGAGCCATTGGAGTCCTCGGAGCCGTTGGAGCCGTCGGAGTGATGGACGGCGCGGCGGCAGGTGGAGGAGGCTGCCCAACGACCCACGTGAGCGAATGCTGCTGAGGGCCCACGTGAGCGAATGGTGGGTGATCCGTGAGCAACTGGTGCCGGAATCCGGCGGCCGGAGCATGAGGCCGAGGTCTGTGCGTCCGTGCTTCCCGCGTGGGTACGGCGGCGCGCCTGCGCCCGCTCCCGTTCCGCGAGCACCTCAACTTCCCCACTCCGTCAGGAAGTTAAGAGTGCCTCGCAGAAACTGAGCGGGCCCGGCCGCAACGGTGACACTCCCCCGAGTTACGCGTTGAGCGCGAGTACCGGCGGGGCCGGGCCCGATGTTCTGATCCCATCAGGGCCCGCCAACCGATCGCTAACATGTGGCCAACGGTTGGCGGGAGATGGCGTGGACGTGCGGTGCGACGGGTTGCGGTTCGGGCTCCTGGGCGCGCCTGCCGTGTACGACGCCAAGGGGGAGCCGCAGCCCGTGCAGAGCGCCAAGGGCCGCGCCCTGCTGGCCGCGCTGCTCCTCGAACCGGGCCGGGTGGTGTCCGTCGACGCCCTCAAGGACGCGCTGTGGGGCGGCGCCCCGCCCGCGTCCGCGCACGCCTCGCTGCAGAACCATGTGACGCGGTTGCGCCGGCTCCTCGACGACCCGGACCGGCTGCGATCGGTGCCCCCGGGCTACCGGTTGCGGGTGGCCGAAGGGGAGTTGGACGTACGGGTCTTCGAGCAGCTGGTCGCACGGGCCCGGGTCGCGCACGCGGAACGCGACTGGGAAGGGTGCGTGGACGCCGCGTCCGGTGCGCTGGGGCTGTGGCGGGGTACTCCGCTGGGCGGGGTGCCCGCGGATGCGGCGGGGCATGCGCTCGTACCGCGGCTTGAGGAGGCGCGGCTCCATGCCCTCGAACTGCGGTACGACGCGGAGCTCGCGTCCGGGGGCGGTGGCGGAGGGCTCGTGCCGGAGCTCGCGGAACTGGTCGCCGAGCATCCACTGCGGGAGGCCTTCCACCGGCAGCTGATGCTGGTGCTGCACCGCACGGGCCGCCAGGCGGAAGCCCTCGCCGTCCACCGCGAGCTGCGGCGCAGGCTGGTGGAGGAACTGGGCGTGGAGCCTGGCGCCTCGGTACGGGCCGCGCACCGCGAGGTACTGCGGGAGTCTGCGTGTGCGGCCGGTGCCGTTGGCGTCACTGGTGCTGTTGCAGGAGTTGCGGGTGCGGCGGGTGTTGGGGGCGGCGCGGGTGCGCCTGGTGCCGTGAGCGTCACTGTTGCAGCGGACGCCGTGGGCGTCTCGCGCGTCGCGGGTGCAGCGAGTGCCACGGGCGTCGCGGGCCCTGCGATCTCTTCGGGTGCCTCGGACGCCCCGGCTGCGGCCGCGCCCGTCTCCGTACCCGCGTCCCACGCTGCCTCCGCCGATGCCAACGCGCCCCAAGCCACCTCCGCCGACGCCCTTCCCGCCACCCCCACCTTTACCTCTACCCCCACTCCCACCCCCGCGTCCCCCTCCGCCCCACGCCCCGCCCCCCACACGCCCCCCGCTCAACTCCCGCTAGCCCCACCGCACTTCACCGGCCGCGAGGAAGTCGTACGTTCCCTGGCGCAGCTCCTCGCAGGACCGGACGGCGGCGACGGCTCCGGCAGCGGCAGCAGCGACGGCGACAGGGGTTCCGATGGCGGCCCCCGCCGACGAAGGCCCGCCGTCACACCAACCGCCGCCCCCACCCCACCCGTAGCCGTCCTCTCCGGCATGGCCGGTGTGGGGAAAAGCGCCCTCGCCCTGCACGTGGCGCACCGGCTGCGTGCGCGCTTTCCCGATGGGCAGCTCTACATCAACCTGCGCGGGGCCACCCCCGGCATGACGCCCCTCACGCCGAGCCAGGCCCTCGCCGCCCTGCTCCGGGACCTCGGGGTCGATGCGAGTCACAGCCCCGAACACCCGGACGCGGCAGCCGCGTTGCTCCGTTCGCTGCTCGCCCCCACCCGCACCCTGGTGGTCCTCGACGACGCGGCGACCGCCGCGCAGGTGCGGCCGCTGCTGCCCGCGGGACCCGGCTGCGCGGTCATCGTCACCAGCCGTTCGCCGCTCACCGCGCTCGACGGAGCGGGGCGTTTCCCGCTGGATCCGCTCTCCGAGGGGGACAGCATCGCCCTGCTGCGCGCGGTCTCCGGGCGTGCGGGGCTCGACGAGGGGCACCACCTGGTCGAACTGGCGGGCCGGTTGCCGCTCGCCCTGCGGATCATCGCGGCCCGGCTCGCCGCCCGCCGCGCGCTCACCCCCGACGCCCTCGCCGAACTCCTCACCGTCAGCGGCGGCCGGCTGCACCACCTGGAGCACGACGACCTGAGCGTCCGGCGCTCGCTTGCCGTGGCCCTGGACGCGCTGCGTACATCGGAGCGCGAGTCCGACCGGGACGCGGCCGCCGCCCTCGCCGCGATCGGCGCGCTCGACCTCCCGGCGTACGGAGTCCCGCTCGTGGCACGCCTGTTGGGTCTGGAGGAGTGGCGCGCGGGGGCCGCACTCGACCGGCTCGTCGACGTCGCGCTCCTCGACGAGACGGCCTATGGCCGCTATGCCCCGCACGACCTCGTACGCGACTTCGCGCGGGAGGCCGCCCACCAGGACGAGGCCGGGTCCGCGGACGTCGTGGACCTGGCCCTGCGGTGGTACGCGGAGTCGGCGCGGCAGACCCTGCTCGCGATCATGCCGGAGGGGCTCGACCGCGACGACCGGCTCGGGGAGCTCCCCGACCGGCTGCTGCCCCGGCACACCGCCGACGGCCGGCCGGTACCGGCCGTGCCGCCGATGTCCACCGACGACGCCTTCGCCTGGGGCGACACCGAGCTCGCCAACGTCATCGCGCTCGCCGACCGTCACGGCCGCGCGTCCGCCCTCCTGCCCGTACTCGTCCGCTGCTTCTTCTCGTACCTCAAACGCCGTGGCCGCCTCGCCGAGGCCGATCTCCTGAACCGCCTCTCGGTGACCGCGGCCCGGCGCGGACAGGACACGGCCGCCGAGGCCCAGGCCCTCACCGACCTCGCGGGGCTCAGCTACGTGTCGGGCCGCAGCGGCACGGCGCTCGACCTGATCGACGAGGCCCTCGACCTGTGGCGGTCGCTCGACCGCATGTCGTGCGTCCACCGCGGCGTCATCAACCGCGGCCTCCTCCTCGAAGCCCTGGGCCGCTACGACGAGTCGGCCGAAGCGCTGCGCCACAGCCTGGAGCTCGCCCAGGCCGTGGACGACCCGCTGAGCGAGGCGTTCGCCCTCAGCACCCTGGGCAACGTCTACGAGCACACCGACGCGCGCGCCGCGATCTCCTACTACGAGCGGAGCCTGGCGATCGGCGAGACTCTCCGGCACGTGGGCCTGCGCCAGGAGCTCCACTGCGACATGGGCAAGGCGCATCTCGTCCTCGGCGAACCGGACGTGGCGCTCGGGCACTTCGAAGAGAGCCTGCGCCTGCACGGGGAGGCCGAGGACTGGCACAACGAGTCCAAGGTGCGCCTCGGCATGGTGCGCGCCCTGCGCGAGATGTCCCGCACGCGGGACGCGGCGCGCGAGTGCGCCGACCTCGTGGAGCGCGCGGAGCAGCGGGCCGACGCCCACATGGCGGGTCTTGCCCGCCATCAGCGGGGGCTGCTGCTGTACGCGGAAGGGTGTGCGGAAGAGGCGTACGCGCAGTGGGAGTCGGCGCTCGCGGCGCTGGACGGCACGGACAGCAGCGAGGTGGTCGGGGATCTGAAGCGGCTGCTGGCGGGCCGTCCGGTGGCCTGAAGCTGCTGGTGGGTCTACCTGGGCTCACCAGGGCTGCTGGGGGCCTTCTCGCTACTGCAGTGCACTGCACGTCACCTCACTTCGCGTCCGCGTAGCACTCCACCACCGCGACGGTGAACGGGAAACGCACCGGCGTCTCGCCGAACGTGATGCGCCCCGCCAGGTCCCCGGCCGCGCGGATCGCCGCCGTGACCGCCTCGGCCTCCTCCTGCGGGCAGTGCACGATGACCTCGTCGTGCTGGAAGAAGACCAGCTCGGCACGGAGGCCGGCCGCGGCGATGGACTGACGCAGCGCGGCCAGCATCAGCAGGGCCCAGTCGGCCGCGCTGCCCTGGACGACGAAGTTACGGGTGAAGCGGCCGCGGGCGCGGGTGTTGCTCGAGGCGTACCCGGGGGTGAACTCGCCGTCCTGGGAAGGGGATTCGGCGGGGGCGTCCTGCGGGATGCCCGCCTCGTCGAAGTCTTCCGCACCGGCCGCCGGCGGGCTCGTGCGTCCCAGCCAGGTCCGTACGAGCCGGCCCTCCTCGCCCGCCTTCGCCGCGTCGTCGACGTACGCGACCGCGGCGGGGAATCTGCGGCGCAGTGCCGCCAGGTTCTTCAGGCCGTCGCCCGACGTCTGTCCGTACACGGCGCCCAGGAGCGCGATCTTGGCGTGGTCGCGGTCGCCGGAGAACGCGCGGTCGGACAGCCGTGTGTAGAGGTCCTCGTGGCTTCCGGCCACTTCCATCAGGCCCCGGTCGCGGGAGATCGCGGCGAGGACACGCGGTTCCATCTGGTCGGCGTCGGCGACGACCAGCCGCCAGCCGGGGTCGGCGACGACCGCGCGACGGATGATCTTGGGGATCTGCAGCGCGCCGCCGCCGTTCGTGGTCCAGCGGCCGCTGACGGTGCCGCCCGGGGTGTACTCGGGCCGGAAGCGGCCGTCGCGCACCCAGTCCTGGAGCCAGCTCCAGCCGTGGGCCGTCCAGATCCGATACAGCTTCTTGTACTCGATGAGGGGCCGCACCGCCGGGTGGTCGACCTCCTCCAGCGCCCAGCGGCGGGTGGACGTGATCCTGATCCCGGCCTGCGCGAAGGCCTTGATGACGTCGTTCGGCAGATCGGGGCGGACGCGTCGGCCGAAGGCGGCGGAGATCTCGTCGGCCAGCTCGGCGAGGCGGCGCGGTTCGGCCGCGCCCGCGTTCCTGCCGCCGCCCGCGTAGCGCTCGCCGAGGAGCTCGGTGAGCAGGGCGTGGTGGACGTCGGCGCGCCAGGGCAGCCCCGCCACGTTCATCTCGGCGGCCACCAGCATGCCGGCCGACTCGGCCGCCGTGAGCAGCCGCATCCTGCCGGGGTGCTCGGCGGCCTCGTGTCTTCGCTGCTGGGCGGCATACACCTCCAGGAGGGCGTCGAAGGGGAGTGGAGTGCTGACGGGGGACGGCTCGAAGAGGGAGTCCTGGGCGCCGGGGGAGGCCGCTCTGGGGGGAGGGTCGGCCGGCACCGGGGCGTTGTGCAGGCGGGCCCAGGCGGCCGCGGCCGAGCGGGGCTCGCCGAGGCGGCCCTCGTGGCCGAGGAGGAGGAGCTCGGCGTCCTCGATGTCGTAACACCGGTCCACCCGGACGCCTGCCGCGAGCAGTGCGGGATAGATCTCGGCGGTGGAGCGCCAGACCCAGCGACTCACGTCGGGTCGGGCGCGGACGGCCGAGGCGAGGTCCCGCTCCTGCCGCACCGGCCCCGCGGGCAGGCCGTCGTCCCCGAGGGGGGCAAGGGTGGCGCCGCCGGCCTCGGTGGCGGCGAGGGCCCACCTTTCGGTCATGCGGCCGAGTGTGTCAGCAGGCACTGACAATGCGGGGGAGGGCGGCGGGGCTGGTGGGGGCAGGTAGGGCAGGTGGGGCTCTCCCGTGGGGGGACGGGTAGCTCTGGGGGACGAGTGGCTCTGGGGTGCGGGGTTCGGGGTTCGGGTGGGGCTCGTTTGCGGGGTTCGGGGGAGGTTCGTCTACGGGGCTCGGTCGCTTGGGGGGCCAGGCCCCGGGCCGGGGGCGCTTCCGTGTCCCGACGCCCCGGCACCCGGCGCCCCCGGCCCAAGTGCCCCACGCCCACCCGGCCCCGCGACCTGCGCGGAACCCGCCCCGCGACCTGCGCGAACCCGCGCCCCCCAAAGGAGGCCCTCACCCCCGTCCTCATGCCCCTCATGCCCCTCGTGCCCCCCGAGCCCCCAGCACCCCAGCCCCCACCCCCACCACCGCGCAGACCCCCGCGGCCACCCCCACCATCTCCCACGGCACCGACATCCCCGCCGGTGCCGACAGGCGCGTGAGGCCCGTGCTCAGCGTGCTCAGGTTGAGCATGGTCACCGCCAGGCCCAGGGTCGCGCCCACCGCCACGGCCAGCAGGGACTCCCCGGCGACGACCAGCCGTACCTGCGTCCGCGTGGCCCCCGCCATCCGCAGCGAGCGCAGTTCAGGGCCCCTTGCCGAAGTCGCCATGAGCAGGGTTCCCGCCAGGGAGATCGCTGTGTAGACCAAGGCGATACCCAGCAGCATCAGCAGCCCGAGACGTGTCTGCGGCTTCGTCGCCGGATGCGTGTCCGCCAGCCATTGGTCCGCCGTGCGGACCCGGAACTCGTCCCCGCCCCGCTCCCGCAACGCCCCCGCCACCGCAGCCGGGTCAGCCCCGTCCCGTAGCCCCACGTCGACGCGGTCCACCGCCGCGCCGGCTCCCGCGTTCGCCGACGTGACGTACGCCCCGTTGTCCCCGGTCCCCCGAGCGAGCACCGCGACGATCCGCAGCCGCGCGGGCCTGCCGTCCCCGAGCCAGACGTCGACCCACTCGCCCACGCGCCGCCGCTCCCACTCCTCGTTGACGACGATCGACCGGTCGTCGAGATCGCGAACGTCCCCCGCCACCACCGGAAGCCGCGAGACCGAGGTGAACGCGGCCGGGTCGCGCACGGCACGTGCCTCCGACCGGATGAGCGCCGTGCCTTCCTCCCGTACGTAGACCGCCGTGGAAGCGGACGACGCTGCCACCTCTACGCCGTCGACCGCCCCCATCCGCTCCGGCGACCCCAAGTCCTCGCCTGTCAGCACCAGTTGGGCCGCGGTACGTTCCCTCGCCTCCGCCGCCCGTGCCTCGCCCGCCGTCTCCGCCGAGCCGAGCAGCGAGCCCGCGAGGGCCACCGTCACCAGGACGGGCGCGGCGACGGCCGCGGTGCGGCGCACGGAGGCCGCGGAGTTCTCGCGGACCAGGAGGCCGATCGCGCCGGGGAGGCGGACGGCGCGCAGGACGGGGCGTACGAGCAGTGGGGTGAGGGTGGCGAGCGCCGTGATCAGGATCATCGGCTGGGTCGTGTACGTCTTCCGCTTCATCAGCGCGGACGGATCGCTCCACAGCGTCCAGCCAAGCAGCCCGAGCCCCGCCGCCAGCAACGCGCTCCCCACGATGCGTCGGCTCCACGGCATGACCCCGGTGTCGACGGACGCGTCCCGCAGCGCCTCGACGGGACCCACCCGACCCGCACGCCGCGAGGCGATCCACGCCCCGGAGAAGGCCACCGTCACCCCGACCCAGAACGCGAGATGGTACGGCCAGACCGCCCCGCCGATCCCGAACCACTCCGGGGCGATCTCCGCGTCCACCAGGGCATCGGCGAGTACCGGCGCGCCCCAGGATCCCAGCACGCACCCGGCCCCGGAGGCCGCGACTCCCACCGCCAGTGCCTCCGCGAGCACCGTCCTGCGCACCTGCCCCGGTGTCGCTCCCGCCATCCGCAGCAGCCCGAACTCCCGCCGCCGCAGCGCCACGACGAAGGAGAAGGTGGACGCCGTGACGAAGACGGACACGAACGCGGCCACTCCGCCCGCCGTCCCGAGGAACGAGTTCACCGCCACCAGGGCCTCCGCGTCCCGCCCCGGCTCCGGATCGGCGAGCCGCCGATCGCCCCCGGTCAGGACGCGCGCCCGGCCCCCGACGACGTCCCGTACCTTCCCTACCGGGGCATTCACCCCCACCGCGTCCCTTTTCGCCCCGTCAAACCGAACCGGTCCGAGGCGTCGAAGGTCGCGCAGCAGTTCGATATCCACAGGGTGTGGATGAGCGAGCGGCTTCGATACGTGGGTGATGTCCGGGCCGCGTCGCACCGGCACGGTCAGGGTGTTCTGACCCATGACCACCACGGGCGATCCGGCGAACCGGACCGGGTCCCGCTCCGGCGCGCCGAACGTCGAGGCCAGGCCGAGCCCCATCGCGGCGGTAAGGGCCACGCCGAGCGCAACCGCGACGAACGCACCCAGGAGGCCGACCCAGCGGCTGCGAAGGGAGGCGAAGAACATCACCGACCACCCACGATCGCGTCACCCGCGGCCGTGACGACGGAACGCGCCACGCCAGCACCAGCGCCAGCGCTTACGCCAGCACCAGCACCAGCACCAGCACCAGCACCAACGCCAGCGCCTACACCCACGCCGCCCGCACCCGCCTCGAGCCCCGCCATCCGTCGCGCCACTTCCCCCGGATCCGGTGCGAGCACCTCGTCGGCCAGTCGCCCGTCCACCAGGAACACCACCCGGTCCGCGTAGGACGCCGCCACCGGATCGTGCGTCACCATCACGGTCGTCTGGCCTTCCCCGTCCACCAACTGCCTTAGCAGCGCGAGCACTTCACGGCTGGTCGTCGTGTCGAGCGCGCCGGTCGGTTCGTCGCCGAACAGGACGGCGGGGCGAGTGACGAGAGCCCGCGCCAGGGCCACCCGCTGCTGCTGTCCGCCCGAAAGCTCTCCCGGGCGATGACGGGCGCGGTCACCGAGGCCCACCCGGCCCAGCGCGTCCGCCACCTCCGTGCGCGAAGGCTTGCGGCCCGCGAGCCGTAGCGGCAGGGCGACGTTCTGCGCGGCGGTCAGCGACGGCAGGAGGTTGAAGGACTGGAAGACGAAGCCGATGCGGTCCCTGCGTAGCAGGGTCAGCCGCCGTTCGCTCAGCCCCGTCAGCTCCGTGCCGCCCACCTCGACCGTCCCGGACGTCGGCCGGTCGAGCCCGGCGGCGCACTGCAGCAGCGTCGACTTGCCGGAGCCGGAAGGGCCCATGATCGCGGTGAAGGTGCCGGCACGTATCGCGAGGTCGACGCCGTCGAGGGCGGTCACGTCACGGTGGTGGCGGCGGACGGCGGTGAGCCGTACGGCAGTTGAGGTCATGCCTCAACCCAACCGCCCACGGGCCCGGCGGGCACGACTACTGGGGGGCGTCCTGGGGGTATGGCCAGCCATACCCTTGACGCATGGATGATCCGGCGACCGAAGTGACAGAGGTGATCGACAAGGCGTTCGCGGCAGCGCTGTACGCGAAAGGGGACGAGGGTCTCGACACCGGCGCGTCCCTCCTCGCGGCCGCCCCAGAGGCCGACGCGGAGTTGTGGCGCAGGGGCGAGGAGCTGGTGCGCCGGGCGTGGGAGCGGGGCTGGCAGCCGGCGGACGTCATACGCATGGTCGGCCGCGCGCAGGACGACGTCGGCCACGCCGCCGACCGCGCGCACCAGGTCCAGCTGGCCGCCGAGCTGATCATCACGGAGACCGGGCGGTACGGCGACATGCTCCCGCCCCGCTGGCACGCACAACTGTCCGAGCTCAGCCTCCAGTACGGCCACGAACCCCGGCCGGAACGGTCATCCGCGACGGGCGCGAAGTCGGACCGCTGTTCCCCGCCGGGCGCGGAGTCGGACCGCTCGTCCAGGTCAGGCGCGGAGTCGGACCGCTCATCCAGGTCAGGCGCGGAGTCGGACCGCTCGTCCTCGGGAGGCCCGAAGCCGGGCCGCTCTGACCGCTCGTCCCGGTCCGGAGCAAAGTCTGACCGCTCGTCCCGGCCCGGAGCGAAGGCTGACCGCTCGTCCTCGGGCGGCCCCGGGTCTGACCGCTCATCCCCGGCCGGCCCGAAGCTGGACCGCTTCTCGCAGGCCACCATCGTCCTCGGCCTCTACCGCCTCCTCCTTCGCCTCCCCGCGATCGAGCCCGTCGGTCCGGCTCCCGGCACCCCGCTCCACGCGCCCCCGCCGCCCGGTCACGAGGAGCCCCGCATCCTCACCCGTATCCGCGCCCTGCTCGCCAAGGCCGAGGCCACGGGGTTTCCCGATGAGGCGGAGGCGCTCACCGCGAAGGCGCAGGAGCTCATGGCCAGGCACACCATCGACGAGGCGCTCCTTGCCTCGCGTACCCATGCCAAGGACACTCCGGGCGCCTGTCGCATCGGGGTGGACGCCCCGTACGAGACGGCGAAGGCGATCCTCCTGGACGCGGTGGCCACGGCGAACCGTTGCCGTGCCGTGTGGAACGAGGCGTACGGTTTCTCGACCGTCGTCGGCTTCGAGCCCGACCTGGAAGTGGTCGAACTCCTCCACACCTCCCTCCTCGTGCAGGGAACGGCGGCGATGACCAAGGCGGAGGCGGGGCAGCGGGCGGGCGGCCGGAAGCGTACGAAGACGTTCCGTCAGGCTTTCCTCCTGGCGTACGCGAACCGCCTCGGCGCGCGGCTGGCGGCGACGGCTAAGGACGTCACCGTGGAGTCCTCGGACGCGGGGGAGCTGCTTCCCGTCCTGGCCGCCAGGGACGTGGCCGTCACGTCTCACACCGAGCGGATGTTCCCCCAGACCACGACCACGCGGGTACGGGGCGCAACGGACAGCGAGGGCTGGGCCCATGGAACAGCAGCGGCGAACGAGGCCCAGATGACCCCGGGCCGACGCCACCTCCCTTAGCGCCTCGGCCCCCCGCGACGTCACCTGGCCGAACAGGATTTTGCGGCTGGCTGCAGCCCGCTTCGCGCCCCGGAGCGCGGCCTGGCTGGGCGGGCCTTTCTCGCCACCGCCCCGGGTCGCGGCGCGGTGCCGGTGGGCTGGGCCCGCACCCACCCCCCACATCGCCCCAAATCCCCCGTATCATCACAGAGTGACCTGGCTTCGAGCGCTGAAGGAGACCAGCCGCTCGGGGCTGACCGTCGAGCGGAAGCGGCTTGAGCCGCTGATCGCGCTCCGTGGCGCGGCCGGTCTCGCCGTCGTCATCGGGCTGAGCCTCACCCTCTTCGGACCGGCCGTGGCCGCGAGCTCGGCCTTCGGTGCCTTCCAGGCCGCCATCGCCACCTTCCAACGCAGCTGGCGCCCCCGCCCGGAACTCGCCCTGGCCTCCGGCACGAGCCTCGCCGTATCCACCTTCCTCGGCTACCTCACCGGCTCCCACCTCCTCCTCTTCCTCGCCCTCCTCTCCCTCTGGACCTTCCTCTCGGGCCTGAGCTGGGCCGCGGGCCCGACCATCGGCATCATCGCCTCGTCCAATGTCGCGATCATGCTGGTCACGGTCACCCTGCCCGGCTCCATCGCCGCCGCGGTCGGCCACGCCGCGATGATGGTGGTGGGCGGCGCCGTACAGGCCGCCCTCGTCGTCCTTTTCCCCGTACGCAGATGGGGCGCCCACCGGGACGCCCTCGCCGACGCGCTCGCGGCCGAGGCCGACTACGCCCGCCGCCTGCGCCACGACCCCCACGCCGACTTCGACCCGGAACCCCTGATGGCGGCCCGCGACGCGGCGACCATCACCCCGCGCCAGGCCCGCACCCGCCCCGCCGAACTCCACGGCGCCCGCGGCGTCGCCGAACGCATCCGCCCGGTGCTCGCCTCGCTGGCCGACCCCGCGGTGGGTGTACCGGAAGAGGGCCCCGAACGCGACCGCGTACGCGAGATCCTGGCCGCGGCGGGCGCGATCCTGGACGCGGCGGCCAGGGCGATCCGGCAGGGCGAGCCGGTGAAGATCCCACCCGAGGCCGTGGCCACCCTGCGGACCCCGGACACCGGAGCGATCCTCACGGGCCCGGCGCAGCGAGCCGCGAAACGCCTGGCCGCACTCCTGCGCGACGTGGTCGAAACCGCGGGCCGACCCCCCGCCGAAACACCCCCGCCACCCTCTCAGCCCTCCCAGCCCTCCCAGGACATTCACCAGGGCGCGACCCCAGCCCCGGAGACCCCGAGCCCGACCCCGACCCCGAGCCAAGCCCCCACCCCCCTCCTCCGCCCCACCTTCCCCGCCCTCCTCCCTGCCGCACTCCGCGCCATGAGGACCGAACTCCGCCGCCGCCACGAATCCCCCGTCACCCGTCACGCGATCCGCGTCACGGCGGTGGCCGCCGCGGGCTATCTCCTCGGCACCTGGCTCCCCCTCGGTCACGGCTACTGGGCCCCCATGGCCTCCGTCATGATCATGCGCCCCGATTTCTCGCAGACGTACTCCCGCGCGGTGGCCCGTTTCGGCGGCACGCTCGTGGGCGTCGCGCTGGCCACCGGCGTGGTGCAGTTGGCGCACCCCGGCACCGGGCTCTCCGCGGCGCTCGCCGTGCTCTGCGCCGGGATGATGTATCTCCTGATGCGCACGGGCCAGGTCGCCGCCCAGGCCTGCGTCGCCGCGTACGTCGTGTTCCTGCTCGGCATGGGCGGCGAGCAGTGGACGCAGACGGTGCCGGAGCGTGTCGTGCTCACGCTCCTCGGCGGCGTCCTCGCGATGATCGCGTACGCCGTGTATCCGGCCTGGGAGACCCCGCGCCTGCGCAATCGCCTCGCCGACTGGCTGATCGCGGACGGCCGCTACGCCGCGGCCGTCGTCAGCCGCTACGCCGACCCCGCCGGCAGCTCGTGCCCGGACGTCCGCGAGGCACTCCTGGCCGCCCGCGACGCCCGTATCGCCTGGCAGGAAGCAGTCGCCCGCGCCAAGAACGAACCGGTACGACACCGCGGCCTCTCCCGCGCCGCGGCCGCCGACGCCGAGGACGCCCTCGCCCAACTCGGCCGCGTCGCCATGCTGATGGAGGCCCATCTCCCCGACCGCGACGCCACCCCCGTCCCCGCGGCCGAACGCCTCGCACAAGCCCTGCGCAAGTCGACCGAGGACGGCGCGAAGGCCGTACGCGAGCGTCGCGTCCCGAAATGGGAAGCCGTGCGCGAGGCCCTCGGCGAGTGGGACGGCGAGGGTGTCCCCGACCGGGTCGTACGCAGGGGAGCCGGCCTCCTCCTCGCCACCCTCGACGAACTGTCGGACGCCCTGAACACGGCACCACCGCCCATGCTGGTGGACGGCTCGGAAACCACCACGCAAGCCGATGCCGCCACGCGAACTGATGCAGCCACCCACACAGACACAGCCACGCAAACCGATGCGGCCGCACCAACGGACAGCGGGCCGCAGGACCCCGAACAAGGTCCCACGGCCCGCTGACCGCGTCACATCAAGCAGCACCGAACCGGAGCACGGCTCAGGAGCAATCCAAAAGTCACTCAGGCCTCAGGACTCAGGAAGTCCCGCCGTCGGCAGCCCCTCCGGCAGCTTCCCGCCCTTGGTCCTGGTGAACTGGTCCTTGCCCGCGCCCTGCCAAGCCACTGTCATGGACGTGCCGTTGACCGACTCGACCGTGCCCTCGGTACGGGCCGAGTCGCCCTTGGCGCACTTGAGCCGGATCGTCTCGGCATCGGCGGTCCCGCTGCACAGGACGTTCTCCCCGAGCAGCGTCGCCTGCTTCCCGGCGATGACCAGCGCAAGCGGATTCCCGTCGGCGGTGGCCACCCAACTGCCCTCGGACCCGCCGTCCTTGGCCCCCGAGTCGGATCCGGCGTCGGCCCCGGCGTCGGCATCACCCTCGTCCGGCGTACTGGACCCGTCGGCCCCCGCGGAGGTCCCCGCCGACCCCTTGTCCTTGCCCTCATCCCCGCCGTCGCCGCCGTCACTGCTGCAACCGGTCAGGAGAAGGGCGGCGACAACGGCGACAAGTCCCGCCGCCGCGATGCCGCTAAGGGAGCCGACACGGGAGCCGATACGTACGTTCCGGACGTGCGTGCGCACTGAGATCCCCCTACATGTTGTGCCGTGCATGACGTACATGCCCCGCATGACGCACATGCCGCGCGAACCGAGCCGATGAACCGCGCGCCAAGCTACCAGGACGACTTGCGCACCCCGGGGAGGAATCCGGCGTGCGCTTGGTCACGCAGCTTCACCCTGGAGAGGCCGAACTTGCCGACGTATCCGCGCGGGCGGCCGTCGACGCTGTCCCTGTTGCGTACGCGTGTCGCGCTCGCGTCCCGCGGCTGCCGCGCCAACTCGGCCTGTGCGGAACGCCGTTCGGCCTCCCCGGTCGATGGGCTGCGGAGGATCTCCTTCAGCTCGGCCCGCCGCACGGCGTACCGCGCGACGATCTCGCGCCGCTTCTCGTTCTTCGCGATCTTGCTCTTCTTGGCCATCAGACCCTCACCCCACGCGCACGGATCCTGGCGACGGCGGCCTCGATGCCGATGGAGTCGACGGTCTTGATGCCCTTGGCGCTGAGTCGCAGCCGCACATGGCGGCCCTCGATCGCCAGCCAGTAGCGCTTGCGCTGGACGTTGACGTCGAAGCGGCGTGACGTGCGCCGGTGCGAATGGGAGATCTGGTTGCCGAAGCCCGGCGTGGCGCCGGTCAGCTGGCAGTGGGCGGACATGGTGACGCACCTCTCGGTCGTGGGGGCATGGTCCCCTGCGGAGCCGTTTTGAAAACGGGATTCATTTTCATACACTACTCACATGGCTCGCAACGAACTCCGCCCGATCATCAAGCTCCGGTCCACGGCCGGGACCGGCTACACGTACGTGACCCGCAAGAACCGCCGTAACGACCCCGACCGCATGACGCTGCGCAAGTACGACCCGGTCGTCGGGCGCCACGTCGATTTCCGAGAGGAGCGCTGACCCCCATGCGCAAGGACATCCACCCGCCGTACGGCCCCGTCGTCTTCCGTGACAAGTCCGCCGGATTCGCCTTCCTGACGTGTTCCACCGCGGTCAGCGAGAAGACGGTCGAGTGGGAGGACGGCCGCACCTACCCCGTCATCGACGTCGAGGTCTCCTCCGCGAGCCACCCCTTCTACACGGGCACGGCCAAGGTCCTGGACACAGCGGGTCGAGTGGAACGCTTCGAGCGCCGTTACGGTGCGCGGTGAACCCGACCGACCCGGGCAACCCCAACAACCCCGGCAACCCCAGCAACCCGGTGAACCCCGCCGACCGGTCAGGCGGAATGGACGTCGCCATCGTCGGAGGGCTTCACTCCGACGCCCGTAAGGCAGCCGTCGAGCGGCTCCTGGCCACCGTCCCCGGAAGCGTCGCGCTCCACCATGACCTGGCGACGGCCGTGCACGGCACCGTCGTACGCACCGTGCGCGACGTCGGCGGAGTGCTCTCCTCCGGCGAGGCGCCGCTGGTCAACGACTGCGCGTGCTGCGCCCTGCGCGAGGACCTGGTGCCCGAGCTCGAACGGCTCGCGGACTCCGGTCTCACGCGGCTTGCGATCGTCGAGCTGTGGGACTCCGTGGAGCCCAAGGCGATGGCCGAGGTGATTACGTCGCACGCGCACGAGGGGCTGCGGCTGACCGGCGTGATCACGGCCGTCGACCCGGCGCTCATGCTGCCCTACCTGGGCAACGGCGACGACCTGATGGAGGCCGGGCTCGCCGCGGCCATCACCGATCAGCGCACGGTCGCCGACACCTGGGCCCGCCAGCTGGAATACGCGCCGGTGCTCGCCGTCGCGGACTCTCCCGAGGCCGATGACGAGGACCGCGCGCTCCTCGCCCAGCTCCACCCGACCGCCCGTCAGGTCCCGATCAGCGGTCATGGGGACCTGGCGGGTGCCGCGCTCGCCGGATTCGACGTCGAGGCGGCGGCCGCGGCCCAGCATCCGTCCTGTGCGCTGCTGCCGACCGACGCCGACGAGGCGGGGGTCGCCACCCTCGTATGGCACCGGGACCGGCCCTTCCATCCGGAGCGGCTCTACCAGGCGCTGGAGGATCTGACCTGTGCGGCGGCCCGCAGCCGTGGCCGGTTCTGGCTCGCCGACCACCCGGACACGCTGCTCGGCTGGGACGCGGCGGGCGGCGCGCTGTGCGTGGAGAGCGCGGGGCCGTGGCTGGCCTCGCTGCCCGATGCCGCGTGGGAGATGGTGCCGCCGGTGCGGCGGGCCGCTGCCGCGCTCGACTGGCATCCCGAGCACGGCGACTGCTGCCAGCACCTGGTCTTCGTCTCGCCCGGCCTGGACCGCGAAGGCCTCGAAACGCTCCTGGAGTCCTGCCTCCTGACGGACGAGGAGTACGCCGCCGGGCGCGCCGCCTGGAAACACCTGCCCCCCGCCTTCGACACTCTCCTGGAGGTCTGAATGTCCCCGCGCAAGCCGTCCGGTCGTGAGCAGAAGCCGCGCCCCAATCCCCTCGACCAGGCGAAGGTCACGTACATCGACTACAAGGACACGGAGTTGCTCCGCACGTTCATCTCGGACCGGGGGAAGATCCGCTCCCGGCGGGTCACCCGGGTCTCCGCCCAGCAGCAGCGGCTCCTTGCCCGCGCGATCAAGAACGCGCGGGAGATGGCCCTGCTGCCCTACGGATCGGCCCGCTGAACCGCACCGCCGTCAGGCTGATGCGTAAACGTTGGAACAGGAAGGGCACGCCGTGCGTCTCTACCTTGGACGGTGTTCGCATGGCCCGCGGGGACCTGGGCAGGTGCTGACGGAACTGTAATCAAGAGAGCACCCCGCGTGCACGTGCATCTGCCCATGCATCAGCATGTGAACACAGCTATGATCCGGGACAGTTGACCACTGCATCTAGAGCGATCTAGAGCCACACCAGGCACTGCACCACCGGGGAGCGACTGTGCATCACGTGTTTAACGGCATGGCCGCCACGGAGCTTCACGGGGTGGTCTGGCAGAAGAGCAGGCACAGCAACTCGCAGGGTGCCTGCGTGGAGTTCGCGAAGTTGCCGGGCGGCGAGGTCGCCGTGCGCAACTCGCGCTTTCCCGAGGGGCCGGCGCTCGTCTACACGCGCGCCGAGATCGAGGCGATGCTGCTCGGGATGAAGGATGGGGAGTTCGACCACCTGATAGGTGGTTAGCCCCGCTCCTGAACGGAGTTCACGCCACTGAATCGCGCGGCGGTCCGCTGACACGTGTGCGTGTCCGCGTCGGCCGGTGTGCGTACGCCGAGCCGGCTGTCGGCCTTCGGATCAGGCCAGTTGGAACAGCGCCCAGACGACCTTGCCCCGCAGCGCGCCCGCGAGCGGGTGCCAGCCCCAGCTGTCGCTGAACGAGTCCACCAGGAACAGGCCGCGGCCCGACTCGGCCGAGAAGTCGTCGTCGGCCTCACGCGCGACCGGACTGTCGTCGCTGGGATCGCGTACCGCGCACACCAGGCGTGAGGTCCAGCGCATCAGATGCAGCCGCACCGGCGGGCCGTGGTCGCGCGGGGTGTCCGAGGGCAGCGCGTGTCTGAGGGCGTTGGTGACGAGTTCGGAGACGACGAGGGCGATGTCGTCGAAGCGCTCTTCCAGTTCCCACTGACACAGCGTCTTGCGGGTGAACTGCCGTGCGCTGCCCACCGCTTCATAGCGGGCGGGCAGCGAGCAGGACGCGGCGCTGGAGACGGCTGAGGGGTCGAGTGGGGGAAGGCCCTGCCGTAACGGCTCGAGCATGGTCGATCCATTCGTCCCCATGCGAGGCACTCCCCGGTTTCGCGGTACATAGCGATGGAGCGGTGGTGCGGTCGGTACAGCGGCGCCGCGACGCATCGGTACAGCTCGGTGCGACGGTGAACAGCAGTGGCGCGCGGACCATGGTTCCGAATGCGTACAGCAGATGCAAGGGCAGATGCACGTGCACGCGCCGGACTTGGTCGATCCCGTGCCACTTCTTGCCCATTTCTTCCTACGACTTCTTGTGGAGGACTTCCGAAGGCTTTCCGTTTCTGTAACCGAACGAGTACGGCCTGAAGCGTTTAATGGCAGACTGCTGGCTTCCAAGTGATGGGGAGGATTGAGCGAAGTGACCGCAGGGGAGTCGAGCGGCTCGGTCGTACGGCGCATGCTCCTTGGCTCGCAACTCAGGCGCCTGAGGGAATCGCGCGGCATCACCCGTGAAGCGGCCGGCTACTCGATCCGAGCCTCCGAATCGAAGATCAGCCGCATGGAGTTGGGACGGGTGAGCTTCAAGTCCAGGGACGTCGAGGACCTGTTGACGCTGTACGGCGTCACCGACGAGGCCGAGCGCGTCGCGCTGCTCTCGCTCGCCAAGGAAGCCAACCTCGCGGGCTGGTGGCACAGTTACTCGGATGTCCTGCCGGGCTGGTTCCAGACGTACGTGGGTCTCGAGGGCGCCGCGTCACTCATCCGCGTCTACGAAGTCCAGTTCGTCAACGGCCTGTTGCAGACCGAGGCGTACGCCCACGCGGTCGTCGCGCGCGGCATGAAGGGCGCGAGCAAGGCCGACATCGAACGCCGCGTCGCCCTGCGCCTCGAACGCCAGAAGCTCCTCATCTCCGAGCGTGCGCCCCGCTTCCACTGCGTACTCGACGAGGCGGCGCTCCGACGCCCGTACGGGGACCGGGAAGTGATGCGGGGTCAGCTCCAGCATCTGATCGACATCTCCGAACGGCCGAATGTCACTCTTCAGGTCATGCCGTTCAGTTTCGGTGGGCACTCGGGCGAGAGCGGAGCGTTCACCATGCTGCGCTTCCCCGAATCGGACCTCTCGGACGTCGTGTACGTGGAACAGCTGACCGGAGCCCTGTACCTCGACAAGCCCGAGGAAGTCGGCCAGTACGAGCGGGTGGTGGGCGAGTTGCAGAGCGACAGCCCTGATCCGGCCGATAGTCGCGATCTTCTGCGAGGTCTGCTCCAACTGACGTGACCGGTCAGTACGATGACGTGAAATCAGGTGTCTGCACGTCCGTCTGCACTGTCTGTCTGCGGCAAGGGGTCTCATGTCCTTCTTCACTGACCTGGCTCACCAGTTCATCGACGGTGAGTGGAAGGCCGGTTCCGGCTCCTGGGACATCATCGACTTCAATCCGTACGACGGGGAGAAGCTGGCGTCGATCACCGTGGCGACGGCCGACGAAGTGGACCAGGCCTACCGAGCGGCCGAACGCGCGCAGAAGGAGTGGGGCGCGACCAACCCCTACGCCCGGCGCGCGGTCTTCGAGCGTGCCCTGCGCATCATCGAGGACCGTGAGGAAGAGATATCCGAGGCGATAGTCGCCGAGCTGGGCGGCACCCGGCTCAAGGCGGCCTTCGAGCTCCACCTCACCAAGGAGTTCCTGCGCGAGTCGGTGAACTTCGCGCTGCTGCCCGAGGGCCGCATCCTGCCGTCGCCCGGCGAGGGCAAGGAGAACCGCCTCTACCGCGAGCCGGTGGGCGTGATCGGAGCCATCAGCCCGTTCAACTTCCCGCTCCTGCTCTCCACCAAGACCGTCGCCCCCGCGCTGGCCCTCGGCAACGCGGTGGTGCTCAAGCCCCACCAGAACGCCCCGGTGACGGGCGGCAGCCTCCTTGCGAAGGTGTTCGAGGACGCGGGTCTGCCGGCCGGCGTGCTGAACGTGGTCATCACCGACATCGCCGAGATCAATGACGCGTTCATCGAGCACCCGGTGCCGAGCGTCATCTCCTTCACCGGTTCGGACCGCGTGGGCCGCCATGTCGCCACGGTCTGCGCCTCGCACTTCAAGCGTTCCATCCTGGAACTCGGCGGCAACAGCGCGCTGGTCGTCCTGGACGACGCGGACATCGACTACGCCGTGGACGCGGCGGTCTTCAGCCGCTTCGTGCACCAGGGGCAGGTCTGCATGGCCGCCAACCGCATCCTCGTGGACCGGTCGGTGGAGGCGGAGTTCACCGAGAAGTTCGTCGCGAAGGTCGCCTCGCTGAACGTCGGCGACCCGGCGGACCCGGCGACCCACATCGGCCCGCTGATCAACTCCTCGCAGGCGGAGGCGGTGACGAAGCTCGTCGACCAGACCGTGGCGGCGGGCGCGAAGGCGCTGCTGCACGGCCGCACCGAGGGCAATCTGGTGTCGCCCACCGTCCTGACGGACCTGCCGGCCGACTCTCCCGCCCTGCGGCAGGAGATCTTCGGCCCGGTGGCGCTGCTCGTGCCCTTCGACGGCGAGGAAGAGGCCGTACGGGTCGCCAACGACTCCCCGTACGGGCTCAGCGGCGCCGTCCACACCGCCGACGTCGAGCGCGGCGTACGGTTCGCGCGGCGGATCAACAGCGGCATGTTCCACGTGAACGACGGCACCGTGCATGACGAGCCGATCGTGCCCTTCGGCGGCGAGAAGGCCTCGGGCGTCGGCCGCCTGAACGGCGACTCGACGGTGGAGGCGTTCACCACGCAGAAGTGGATCTCCGTGCAGCACGGGCGCTCGCAGTTCCCCTTCTGAGCCACCCGAGCACGGCACGAGTACGGCACGCGCGCACGGCACGAATACGGCATGAACTCGCGGACCCTTGCGGACAGAACCTGACCGCAAGGGTCCGTAACGTTCGTGGTGTCGGAAAGCCCGGCAGGCTCCAACTGGCTCTCGGAGAGAGGCGGACCCCATGGTCACCCACGTCAACGCAGAGGCTCCCGGCGACGAGCGCGGCGCGCTGCTCGCCTTCCTCGACGCGGAGCGCGGCGGCATCCGGCGGGCCCTGATCGGCCTGACCGACGAGCAGGCGGCCACGAAGCCGAGCGCCAGTGATCTCTCGCTCTCCGGGCTGCTCAAGCATGTCGCTGAGGTCGAGGAGAGCTGGATCTCGCGGGCCATGGGTGTCGCCCCCGCCGTCGAGCGGACCGAGGCGAACTGGGACGAGTGCTTCCGCCTGATCGAGGGCGAGACGGTCGACTCGGCGCTCGCGTACTGGCGCCGGGTCGCCGAGCGCACCGAGGAGTTCATCCGCTCCCGGCCGACGCTGGACGAGACCTTCGCGCTTCCGGACGAGCCGTGGTTCCCGAAGGAGGACGTGTCGATGCGGTGGGTGCTCCTGCGCCTGATCACCGAGATGTCCCGGCACTCGGGCCACGCCGACATCATCCGCGAGACCCTCGACGGCAAGACCGCCTTCGAGCTGGTGGCCCTGGAGCGCGGCGAGAGCTGGGACTAGAGCCCGGCCGCCAGGGCGAGCGGCTAGCGGCCGTCGAGCTGCGCGGCCATCTCCGCCCGCAGGGCGTGCAGCTCCCGCAGCTGGTCGGGGGTGGGGGTGCCGTCGGCGGCGAGGGCGTGGTCGATGACGCGGAGGGCGGCCGCGTAGTCCTGCTTGGACTCGCCGAGGAGGATGGCCTGGTGCAGGGCGCGCGCGTACCTCTCCCTCGGTACCGGCGTGTGCTCGAAGGACTCGGCGATGGGCTGCCCGATGCGTACGCAGTTGCCTGCCGGGTCCGTCATCAGGAACTGCCGTACGCCGTAGCTCATGTCCCGTACGGTTCCGATCCGGGGCAGGCCGCGGGTCGGTATCCGTCCGAGGGTCTGCTTGAGTCCGGCGCGGAAGGCCTCGTGGAGGGCGTCCACGCGGTCGGTCACGACGTAGCAGGTGCTGTAGGAGGCCTGCGGGTCGTAGCCCTTGAGCCGGAAGAACTGCAGCTCCATGTCGTCGAGCCGCATCGCGGCGAACGCATTGGGCGCCTTTTGGTAGAAGGTCACCTCGAAGCCGACGGCCTTGTAGAAATCCAGGGTCTCGTCGAGCTCGTGGCAGGGGAGGAGAGGGATCATTGTCTCGGCCATGCGGCTACTCTAATCAAAGTTGATTAGAAGGAGGTGGCTTTGATGTCGGCGATCCGACTCCTTGTCCTCGGCGCCGTCCGTCAGCACGGACGGGCCCACGGCTATCAGGTGCGCAACGACCTGGAGTACTGGGGCGCCCACGAGTGGTCCAACGCCAAGCCCGGATCGATCTACCACGCGCTGAAGCAGATGGCCAAGCAAGGCCTGCTGCTCGCCCACGAGATCGCCCCGTCGACGGCCGGTGGGCCCCCGCGCACGGAGTACGAGATCACCGAGGCGGGCACCGAGGAGTTCCTGAACCTGCTCCGGTCGAACCTCGTCTCGTACGACCAGCGGCCGGACATGCTCTCCGCGGCCCTGGGCTTCATCGTCGACCTGCCCCGGGCGGAGGCGGTCGACCTGCTGAAGCGTCGGGTGGCGGGCATCGAGGAGTGGCGCAGGTCCGTGACCGAGTACTACACGCCCGAGGAGGGTCCGGAGCAGCTCGGGCACATCGGCGAGATCATGAACCTCTGGGTCCACACGGCCGACGGCGGCATGGAGTGGACGCGCGGACTGATCGAGCGGATCGAGGGTGGGGCGTACACGTTCGCGGGGGAGGGTGAGCCGTTCGTCGGCGTCCTCGCCGAGGGCGAGGAGAACCCGTTCGCGACCGGGGAGCCGCATGCGGGGGACGACGGCTGAGCAACGGACGTACCGAGTCATTGATCAAGTTTGACTAATCCGAGATTCGGGGTTACCTTCCTTCGCGTTGTGCTTGTAGTCAAGTTTGACTACGAGGTGTGGCAGTGGCTCGGAGGGAGACGGATGACGGACGCGATCGTCGTCGAGGGCGCACGGAAGCGGTACGGGGAGAAGCGGGCGCTCGACGGCCTCGACCTGACGGTCGGGCGCGGCACGGTGCACGGCGTGCTCGGCCCGAACGGCGCCGGCAAGACCACCGCGGTACGGGTGCTCGCCACCCTGCTGCGGGCGGACGAGGGCCGGGTGGAGGTCGCCGGGTACGACGTTCGGCGCCATCCGGACGAGGTGCGCAGGCGCATCGGGCTGCTCGGTCAGCACGCCGCCCTGGACGAGGAGTTGAGCGGCCGGCAGAACCTGGACATGTTCGGGCGGCTCTACCACCTGGGCGCACGCCACGCGCGCGTGCGGGCCGACGAGCTCCTGGAGCGGTTCGGGCTCGGGGACACCGGCCGCAAGGCGGTCAAGCAGTACAGCGGCGGCATGCGGCGCCGCCTGGACCTGGCGGCCTCGCTCATCACGGAGCCCGACGTGCTCTTCCTCGACGAGCCGACGACCGGGCTCGACCCCCGTGGACGCACGGAGGTCTGGGAGGCGGTGCGCTCGCTGGTCGACGGCGGCACGACGGTGCTGCTCACCACCCAGTACCTCGAAGAGGCGGACCAGCTCGCCCACCGCATCTCGGTGATCGACCGGGGCCGGGTCATCGCGGACGGCACGGCGGACGAGCTCAAGTCGAAGACGGGCGGCGACCGCATCGACGTGGTGGTGCGCGACGCGGCCCAACTGGAGCTGGCGGCGCGCCTCCTGCCCGGCGACGCCACCGTGGACGCGGACCGCCGCCTCGTCAGCGCCCCGGTGGCCGACCGTATGGAGGCCCTCACCGGCGTCGTACAGGCCCTGCGCGAGGCCGGTGTCGAGGCCGAGGACATCGCGGTGCGCAGGCCGACCCTGGACGAGGCGTTCCTGCGCCTGACCGGCCCCGCGGATGACCGCACGGGCCGTGCCGATGACCAGGAACGTACGAAGGAGGCCGTGTGAGCACGACGACGATCAGCCGCACTCCGGTGGCGGGCGGCACGCCCGTCCGGTGGGCCGCGCTCGACTCCTGGACCATGACGCGGCGCGAACTCGCGCACTGGGCACGCCAGCCCGTGCAGGTGCTCGTGGGCCTGGCCTTCCCGGTGATGTTCCTGCTGATGTTCAACTTCCTGATCGGCGGCGGCAAGGGCATCGCCGGCGATTACGCCGAGTTCCTGGTGCCCGGCATGTTCGCGCTGACCATGACCTTCGGTCTGGACGCGACCATGGTCGCCGTCACACAGGACCTCAACAAGGGTGTGATCGACCGCTTCCGGTCCATGCCGATGACCAACGGCGCCGTTCTGGTGGGCCGTTCGGTGGCCGACATGCTGCAGTCGCTCGTCTCGCTGATCGTCATGATCGGCGTCGGCCTCGCGATCGGCTGGCGCTGGCACGGTTCGGTCGGCGAGGTGCTCGGCGCGGTCGGTCTGCTGCTCCTGCTGCGGTTCGCGATGCTGTGGATCGGCATCCACCTGGCGATGGTCGCGGGCAAGCCGGAGCTGGTCATGGCCGTGCAGATCCTGGTCTGGCCGGTCGGATTCCTCTCCAACGCCTTCACCGTCCCGCAGAACATGCCGGGCTGGCTCGGCGCGACGGTCGAGTGGAACCCGATGTCGGCGACGGCCACGGCGGTCCGCGACCTGTTCGGCAACGACCCCGGTGTCGTCGGCACTTCATGGGCCGCCGAGCACGCGGGACTGCTCGCGGTGATGTGGCCCGTGGTGCTCGTGGGGATCTTCATGCCGCTCGCGGTGCGCAGGTTCGGGGGCCTCAGCAAGTAACCCCGGGGACGCGGTGCGCGGCTTCTAGTGGTGGAAGCCCGTCGCCGCGTCCCTGTCCTGGGTCAAGGGGTGCGGCTGCCGCCGCAGTTCGGGCACCAGGCTGCTCAGATCCTCCAGGAAGAGCTCCGCGAGGTCGGCCGTGAAGCCGTTGCGGCAGACCACGCGCAGGACCGCCAGATCCTCGCGGTGGGCCGGGAAGGTGTACGCGGGGACCAGCCAGCCGCGCTCGCGGAGCCGCCGGGACACGTCGAAGACGTCGTACGCCTGCACGTCGTCCCGCGTCGTGAAGGCGAACACCGGCAGCTGGTCCCCGCGCGTGATCAGCCGGAAGTCGCCGAGGGCCTCGATGCGGTCCGCGAGGCCGCGGGCGACGTCCCTGGCCGCCTGCTGGACCGCGCGGTAGCCCTCGCGGCCCAGCCGCAGGAACGTGTAGTACTGCGCGACGACCTGCGCGCCCGGCCGGGAGAAGTTCAGCGCGAACGTCGGCATGTCACCGCCGAGGTAGTTCACCCGGAAGACCAGCTCCTCCGGAAGCGCGTCCGCGTCCCGCCACAGCGCCCAGCCGACGCCCGGATAGACAAGACCGTACTTGTGACCCGACGTGTTGATCGAGGCCACCCTCGGCAGCCGGAAGTCCCACTCCAGGTCCTCGTCGAGGAACGGCGCCACCATCGCGCCCGACGCCCCGTCGACGTGCACGGGGATGTCGAGGCCAGTGCGCTCCTGGAGGTCGTCGAGAGCCGCGCAGAGCTCGGCCACCGGCTCGTACGACCCGTCGAAGGTGGAGCCGAGCACGGCCACGACGCCGATCGTGTTCTCGTCGCAGAGCTCGGCGGCGGCCACCGGGTCGAGGTGGTACCGGTCGCCCTCCATGGGGACCTGGCGCGCCTCGACCTCCCAGAAGTTGCAGAACTTGTCCCAGCAGACCTGGACGTTGACGCCCATGACCAGGTTCGGGCGCGCGGTGGGGGAGGGGTAGCGGTCGCTGTTCCGCTTGTCCTTGGCCCAGCGGCGTTTGAGCGCCATCCCGGCCAGCATGCACGCCTCGCTGGACCCGGTCGTCGAGCAGCCGACGGCACCGGCGGGGTCCGGCGCGTGCCACAGGTCGGCGAGCATGGCCACGCAGCGCCGCTCCAGCTCGGCGGTGTGCGGGTACTCGTCCTTGTCGATCATGTTCTTGTCCCGGCACTCCGCCATGAGGACGCCGGCCTGCGGCTCCATCCACGTCGTGACGAAGGTCGCGAGGTTGAGCCGTGAGTTGCCGTCGAGCATCAGCTCGTCGTGCACCAGCTGGTACGCCGTCGTGGGAGGCAGCGGCCCGTCGGGGAGGCGGTGCTTGGGCGGGGCCTCGGTCATGCCGCTGACCGGGTTCGCCTCTCCGTAGAAGGGGTTCACCGCGAGGGTGCGCCCCTTGGAGTCGCCGTTCGGGTCCTCGCTGCGGTGGAGCGGCATGGGCGGTCTCCTCGTGGGCGTGAGGTTGTCTGGCGTGCCTTTCGCGTCCCTTCTGGCGAGGATATGGGCGGCTGCCGGGGTCTGCACTTGCACCTCACGTGACGTGAGGATCCAGGCTGAGGCGTGTACCGAGAGAGGGGCGCAAGCCATGAGCCACGTGAGCTATTCCGTGGGACAGGTCGCCGGTTTCGCCGGAGTGACGGTGCGCACGCTGCACCACTACGACGAGATCGGCCTGCTCGCACCCGGCGAGCGCAGCCACGCAGGCCACCGGCGCTACAACGACGCCGACATGGACCGGCTGCAGCAGATCCTGTTCTACCGGGAGCTCGGCTTCCCCCTCGATGAGGTGGCGGCCCTTCTGGACGACCCGGAAACGGACCTGCGCGGCCACCTGCGCCGCCGGCACGAGCTGCTGACCGCCCGGATCAGCAGGCTCCAGGAGATGGCCGCCGCCGTCGAGCACGCCATGGAGGCGAAGAAGATGGGCATCAACCTCACCCCCGAGGAGAAGTTCGAGGTCTTCGGGGGCGACCCCGACCAGTACGCGGAGGAGGTCGAGCGCCGCTGGGGCGACACCGACGCGTACAAGGAGTCGCAGCGCAAGGCGGCCTCCTACACCAAGGAGGACTGGCAGCGGATCAACGACTCGTTCAACGCGGTGCACGCGCGCATGGCCGACCTGCTCGCGCGGGGCCTGCCCGCGGACTCCGTGGAGGCGATGGACGCGGCGGAGGAGCACCGCGTCCTCATCACGCGCTTCCACTACGCCTGCACGCACGAGTTCCACACCTGCCTCGGCGAGATGTACGTGGCGGACGAGCGGTTCACGGCCACCTATGAGGCGATCCGGCCCGGGCTCGCCGTCTATATGCGGGACGCGATCCTGGCGAACGCGGCGCGCAACGGCTGAGGGCAACCGCCGGCAAGCGCCGGTAAGTGCCGGTAAGGGGCGTTCACCAATGGTGGACGCCCCTTACGGCCGGGAGCGCCCTGCGAGGCCGAAGACCTCACCGATAATCTGTTGTGCGTCTTCGATACCCACGGCACACAGCTTTGCCCCGGAACACGCACAGTGCACCCTGGGAAGAACGCTGGAACCTGGGCACGTCACCTCGCGTTGATAGCTTTGGGCGGCCATCCCCCCGCCGCATCGCCCTCTCACCCACAGGAGCCCCGAACCGTGACGACGCTTGCGCTCGGACCAAGCTGGCTGGATCCGGATTACCTCCTGAACACGTTCGGGGTCTGGGGTCTGCTCGCGATCGTCTTCGCCGAGTCGGGCCTGCTCATCGGCTTCTTCCTGCCGGGTGACTCGCTGCTGTTCACGACGGGTCTGCTGATCACGACGAAGCAGCTCGACTTCCCGCTCTGGCTCTGCATCGTCCTCATCTGCATCGCCGCGATCCTCGGCGACCAGGCGGGCTACCTCTTCGGCAAGAAGGTCGGCCCCGCGCTCTTCAACCGCCCGGACTCCAAGCTGTTCAAGCAGGAGAACGTGGTCAAGGCGCACGAGTTCTTCGAGAAGTACGGCCCGAAGTCGCTGGTCCTGGCCCGCTTCGTGCCCATCGTGCGGACGTTCACGCCGATCATCGCCGGCGTCAGCGGCATGCGGTACCGCTCGTTCATCACGTTCAACATCATCGGCGGCATCCTCTGGGGTGCCGGTGTCACGATGCTCGGCGCCTGGCTCGGCAAGATCGACTTCGTGCACAAGAACATCGAGGCGATCCTCATCCTGATCGTCCTGATCTCGGTGGTGCCGATCGCGATCGAGTTCCTGCGGGCACGCAGCAAGTCCAAGAAGGCCGCGGCGGCCGAGGGCGAGGCCCCCGGGGCGGCCCCGGCGTCACGCGGCCGGCACGCCAAGCGCTAGCCGTCGGTACGGCCGTCCGGACCCGGGGTCAGAAGCCTCGGGTCCGCTTGGCCGCGCGGCGGTTCGCCGCGGTGGTGGCGCCCGGGATCTTGAGGATCATCCGCGAGACCTCGCTGCCCAGGTTCACGCCGATCGCGATGGCCAGTGCCGTCGCCGCCGCCTTGGTGAGCGAGTTGATGCCCGTGTTCATGTCGTTCTGCGCGAGCGCGAGCAGACCGAAGTACGTGGCGCTACCGGGCAGCAGCGGGCCGATGGCCGCGGTGACGTACGGCAGTGAAGAAGCGAAGCGGTAGCGCGAGAAGAGCTGGCCGAACAGGCCCACGAGCCCGGCCGCGACGGCCGTCGCGGCGACCGGCGAGAGCTCCAGCGAGGTCTGGGCGAGGGCGCCGAACATGACCCAGGCGATACCGCCGTTGAGGGTCACGATCAGCACGGTGTGACGTTCCTGCTGGAGCAGTATCGCGAAGGCCAGACTCAGCGCCATCGACGCCAGGATCTGGATCACCGGCCGCGAGTCGGTCGCCACGAACGCGGTCTCCGGCTGCAGGCTCGTCGCGTCCAGCATCACGCCGAGCGACAGCACGAGCAGGACGCCGACGACGATGCCCACGACGAGATAGCAGACCTCCAGGAGACGGGCGGCCGCGGTGATGTAGTAGCCGGTCAGACCGTCCTGTACGCCCGCCACCAGGGCTCTTCCGGGGATCAGCGCGAAGAGACCACCGGTGATCACAGCGGAGGCGTTGACCTCCTGGGAGTGCACGAGGCTGAGCGTGACGCCCATCGCCGCGGGCGGCATCGCGGCCCCCACGAACTGGTAGAACTCCGGAAGACCGCGGCCCGCGCACAGCCAGGCGAGCCGGTCGCCGAGCATCGCTCCGAACGCCGCGACCAGGAAGACCAGCGCGCCACCGCCGACGAGCACGGAGGCCGAACCCGCGAGCAGACCGCTGGCCGCCGTGAGCGCCCACCCGGGGTACGGGTGACGGTTACGCCGGATGGCCGCCAGACGGCGGTAGGCCTCTTCCAGGGTGATGTCGATGTCCGTGTCGCTGATGTCGTCCACCAGCTGGAAGACTGCCGCGAGACGGGTGTAGTCGGTGCCCCGGCGGCGCACCGTCCTGGAGGCGGTGACCGGGTCCTCCACCAGGGACGGCTGGTGCGAGATCGAGAGCAGCGTGAACGTGACGGTCGGCTCGCAGCGGTCGAGGCCGTAACTGCGGCAGACGGCGAACATGGCCGCTTCCACGTCCTCGGCGCCCTCGCCGCCCGCGAGGAGCAGCTCGCCGATACGCAGCGTCAGGTCGAGCACACGCGGCACCGCGGGACCGGTCTCGTCCTCGTGCTTCTGCGTGGCCTCCGGAGTGGGCCGTTCGGCGACCGGCATGCGCAGCATCGTGCGCATCTGGTCCTGCCAGGGCGTCTCCTTGGTGAGCTTCACCAGGGGTATGCCGTGCGGGGGCGTGAACGCGGGCGGCGCGTTGCGGGAGCTGTAGGTGTGCGGCGTGGTGAACGCCGACTTCTCCGTCTCCTGCGTCGTCGACGCGGGACTCGCAAGGCCGTTCGGGATCGCGAACTCGGACGTCGTCTGCGACTCGTCCTCGGGTGGCGGTGGCTGCTGCATCACGCCGGTGGGCTGAGTGAACGCACTCCGGGCCTCGTCCGACTGTGGCTTGCGGTCTTCGGCCTCCTGGTCAGCCACTTTCACTGCCTCGCTCCCACATACGTACCTTGTGCACCTCCAGTACGAACAGTATGCGCACAGATACGCGAACGGGCCGCGCGGTCTTCGTGAAGATCGTCTTCGCGAAGGCCACGCGGCCCGTCAGAGGCGGGCAGGGCTCAGTGACCCTGGGCCTCCGCACGCTTGTACGACTTCTCGATCTCGGCCTCGGCGTCCGCGCGGCCGACCCAGTCGGCGCCCTCGACGGACTTGCCGGGCTCCAGGTCCTTGTAGACCTCGAAGAAGTGCTGGATCTCCAGGCGGTCGAACTCGGAGACGTGGTGGATGTCGCGCAGGTGCTCCACGCGGGGGTCCGACGCCGGGACGCAGAGCAGCTTGTCGTCGCCGCCGGCCTCGTCGGTCATCCGGAACATGCCGATCGCGCGGCACTTGATGAGGCAGCCCGGGAAGGTCGGCTCGTCCAGGATGACGAGGGCGTCCAGCGGGTCACCGTCCTCGCCGAGGGTGTTCTCGACGAAGCCGTAGTCCGCGGGGTAGCTGGTCGACGTGAAGAGGCGACGGTCCAAGCGGATCCGGCCGGTCTCGTGGTCCACCTCGTACTTGTTCCGCGAACCCTTCGGAATCTCGATGGTGACGTCGAACTCCACGGGTGGCTCCTCCATGATCAGCACATACTTCGGGTGGTTAAGTGTCCCTCACGCAGATGTGTGATCGCGAAAGGGGCTGGTCGTCGTGCCCGAGCTCAAGCCTTGGCAGCAGACCCGGCAGCAGGTCGGGAAGCTGTTCGAGCAGCTTCCCAAGCCGTCGGCTCCCAAGATCTCCGCCGCTCTCAAGAATCCTGCGAAGCGCAAGACCTTGCAGCTCACGGCGGGTGCGGCCACTGTCGGACTCGCGATCGCGGCTGGTGCCGTGGCCGCGGCAGGGCCCTGGGACTCCTCCGGTCAGCGTACGGCCGAGCGGGACTGGGCGGCTGCTCAGGAGGCCGGGGGTGGCACAGATCACGGCGGTCGTACGTCCGGACGGGCCCCTGCGGCCGCCCCGAGCGCTCCGTCCGTGCTCAAGGGCCTCGGCGTGCCCGCGGGCTCCGCGCACGGCGGCTCCGCGCCCGCTCCGGACGGCAAGGCGGTGGCGGGGGTCCTCGATCCGCTCCTGAAGGCCAAGGCGCTGGGCCCCGAACGCTCGGCGGTCGTGATCGACGCGGGCACCGGGCGGCGGGTCTACGGCAAGGGCGGCGGCGAGGCACTGACGCCCGCGTCCACCACCAAGATCGCTACGGCGGTCGCGGCGCTGACGGCGGCGGGCGCGGACCACCGCATCACCACGAAGACGGTCATCGAGCCGGATTCCAAGGAGGTCGTCCTCGTCGGAGGCGGCGACCCCACGCTCACCGCACGCAAGGACGGCCCCTTCTCGGAAAGCGCCGCCAGCCTGCGCGAGCTGGCCGAGGACACCGCCCGCGCCCTGAAGAAGCGCGGCACCGACAAGGTGACCCTGACGTACGACACCTCGCTCTACAGCGGGGAGCAGCAGCACCCCATCGGCCCGAACGAGAACCTCACCCTGGTCAGCGCCCTGATGGCCGACGAGGGCCGCCTCGACGACTCGTCGAGCGGCCCCGCCCCGCGCTCGGGCGACCCGGCGGGCGACGCGGCGAAGAAGTTCGCCGGCCTCCTGGAGAAGGAGGGCATCGAGACCGGCATCGGCGGAAAGGACAAGAAGGACCCCGGCCCGTCCAAGGCGGGCGACCGGGCCGAGTCCCTGGCCGAGGTCGAGTCCCCGCCCCTGTCGGCACTCGTCGAACGGATGCTGACGCACAGCGACAACGACATCGCGGAGGCGCTGGCCCGCCAGACGGCGCTCGCCTCGAAGGAGCCGGCGAGCTTCGACGGCGCGGGCAGGGCGATCGACGCGCAGCTCAAGAAGGCGCAGCTGCCGCTCGACGGCACGAAGTTCGCCGACGGCAGCGGCCTGGACCGAGCCGACCGCAGCTCGGCCGAACTGCTCGCCGCGCTGTTGGCCCGCGCCGCCGACCCCGCCCACCCCGAACTGCGCTCCGTGGTGACGGGCCTGCCGGTGGCGGGCTTCACGGGCACTCTGGTGGACCGCTATCCCAAGGACTCCCCGGGCACCGGCGTCGTCCGCGCCAAGACCGGCACCCTGACGGGCGTGAACACCCTGGCGGGCACGGTCGTCGACACGGAGGGCCGCCTCCTGGTCTTCGCCTTCATGACGACGGGCACGACGGACCCCAAGGCGGCCCAGTCGGCACTGGACGACATGGCGTCGGCGGTGGCGAAGTGCGGTTGCCGCTGACCCTCGCCCCGCCTCGTTGACCCCTACGGGCGCGGAGTGGGGCAATCTCGGGGTTCAACCCCCTCCGCGGGCGGAGCCGACCACGTACCGTTGACGCATGACGAGCATCGGTGGTGCGGAGATGGTCGACTGGAATCTCGCGGTGGCGACCGCGACCCGGCTCGTGCGGCCGGGTCCAGAAGTGAGCCGGGACGAGGCGCGGGCCATCGTCGCCGAGCTCCGAAAGCATGCGAAGTCCTCGGAGGAGCACGTCCGGGCCTTCACCCGGATGGGCACGGAGGACATTCACGACACCCCGGTGCTCGTCGTCGACCGCGCCGGATGGATCAAGGCGAACGTCGCCGGTTTCCGGGAGATCCTCAAGCCCCTCCTGGACAAGATGCAGGACCGCCGCTCCGGCGGCCCGGGCGCCGTGCTCGGCGCGGTCGGCGGCAAGGTCACCGGCGTGGAGCTGGGCATGCTGCTCTCCTTCCTCGCCTCCCGGGTCCTCGGGCAGTACGAGACCTTCGCCCCGGCCACCCGCGACCTCCCCGCGGGGGAACACGGCGGCGGCAGGCTCCTCCTCGTGGCCCCGAACATCGTGCACGTCGAGCGCGAACTCGACGTGAACCCCCATGACTTCAGGCTGTGGGTGTGCCTGCACGAGGAGACGCACCGCACACAGTTCTCCGCCGTTCCCTGGCTGCGCGACCACCTCGAGGGCGAGATCCAGTCGTTCCTCTCGGAGACCGAGGTCGACCCGATGACGGTCCTGGAGCGCATCAGGGAAGCGGCCCAGTCCCTCGCGGGCGGCCGGCCCGAGGGCGAGGAGGACGACGGGGGCCGCTCCATCGTGGAGCTGGTCCAGACCCCCGCCCAGCGCGAGATCCTCGCCCGGCTCACGGCGGTCATGTCGCTCTTGGAGGGCCACGCGGACTTCGTGATGGACGGCGTCGGGCCCGACGTGGTGCCCTCCGTCGGCGAGATCCGGGACAAATTCCAGCAGCGCAGGGCACGCGGGGCGAGCCGCCTTGACCAGGCCCTGCGCAAGCTCCTCGGTCTCGACGCGAAATTGCGCCAATACCGGGACGGCGAGCGTTTCGTGCGCGCGGTCGTCGGCGAGGTCGGAATGGACGGCTTCAACCGGGTCTGGACTTCGCCGAACACGCTGCCCACCAAGTCGGAGATCGCCAAACCGGCGGACTGGGTCGCGCGGGTGCACCGTAAGGGAGAGTGAGGGCAGGAGGGGAGCGAGTTGCGGCCGATGGCAGGGGAACGCCCCTGCAATCACCCGTCCGAGGGACCGTGAGCCATGGGTAGGCGTGCAATGCTCGGGGAACGGCTCGGCTCTGTCACCATCGACACACTCTGAGTGACTAACCTCTGGGATCTGTCTGAGGCCCGATCTCCCCGAGTGTGGTCCTGAGTGACAGGTCCGAGGCTCACCCCCGAACTTCATGAAGGGAACCGGACATGGGTCCCCATCCTGCGGTCGCGGCGATACGCCTGGCGGTCCGCCGCGTACTCCACGACGTACTGACCGACGTACAGCGCACCGACGTACAGCGCACCGACACCCAGCGCCGCGACCAGAGGCGCCCTGACGCACAGCGCACCCCCGAGCTCATCCCTCCACGCACCGCTCACCCCCACCCTCCACGCGAGCAGGCCGCGTCGCCACTCGTGCTTGTCGCCTGCTCCGGCGGTGCCGACTCCATGGCGCTCGCCTCCGCCCTCGCCTTCGAGGCCCCCAAACTCGGCATCCGCGCCGGCGGCGTCACCGTCGACCACGGACTGCAGGACGGGTCCGATCTGCGCGCCGCCGAAGTCGTCTCGCGGCTCACCGCCCTCGGCCTCGACCCGATCGAGTCCGTCGCCGTCGACGTCGGCCGGGACGGCGGCCCCGAGGCCGCGGCCCGCGACGCGAGGTACGGCGCGCTCGACGCCGTCGCCGAGCGGCACGGCGCCGCCGCGATCCTGCTCGGCCACACCCGCGACGACCAGGCGGAGACGGTCCTGCTCGGTCTCGCCCGCGGCTCCGGCATCCGTTCCCTGTCCGGGATGGCCGCCGTGTCGGGCGGCCCGGGGGCCGACCGCCGCTACCGCCGCCCCTTCCTGCACATCGACCGGCAGACCGCCCGCAAGGCCTGCATGGTCCAGTCGCTGCCCGTCTGGGACGACCCGCACAACACCGACCCCGCCTACACGCGCTCGCGGCTGCGGCACGAGGGCCTGCCCGCCCTGGAGAAGGCCCTCGGCAAGGGCGTCGTGGAAGCACTCGCCCGTACGGCCCAGTTGTCCCGGGATGACGCCGACGCCTTGGACCACTGGGCCGCACAGGCGGAAGCTTCCGTGCGCGACGCCGCGGGACTCCTGGAGTGCGCCAAGCTCTACGCCCTGCCGCCCGCCGTGCGCCGTCGCATCGTCCGCCGTGCCGCCATCGAGGCGGGCGCCCCGGCCGGTGCGCTGTTCGCCCGGCACCTCGAAGAGGTCGACCGGCTGATCACGGGCTGGCGCGGCCAGGGAGCCATCAATCTCCCGGGCAAAGTCGTCGCCCAGCGCCAGGGTGGCAGACTGGTGATCCGGCAAGGCTGTTGACCGAGGGGCCTTTGGGTCCCGCACAGCCGGTGTGACGGACGACCGAAAGTGATGCGGGTGGACGCGAAAGACATGGGCACCGACCTTCAGTCGGTGCTCATCACCAAGGAAGAGATCGACGCGAAGCTGGCAGAGCTGGCCGCGAAGATCGACGCGGAGTACGCGGGCAAGGACCTGCTGATCGTCGGTGTGCTCAAGGGCGCGGTGATGGTCATGGCGGACCTGGCGCGTGCGCTGTCCACCCCGCTCACCATGGACTGGATGGCCGTGTCGTCGTACGGCGCGGGCACCCAGTCCTCCGGTGTCGTGCGGATCCTCAAGGACCTGGACACCGACATCAAGGGCAAGCACGTCCTGATCGTCGAGGACATCATCGACTCCGGTCTGACGCTGTCCTGGCTGCTCTCCAACCTCGGCTCGCGCGAGCCCGCGTCGCTGAAGGTGTGCACGCTGCTTCGCAAGCCCGAGGCGGCCAAGGTCGCCATCGACGTGGAATGGGTCGGCTTCGACATCCCGAACGAGTTCGTCATCGGGTACGGCCTGGACTACGCGGAGAAGTACCGCAATCTGCCGTTCGTCGGCACCCTCGCACCGCACGTCTACGGCGGCTGATCACCGGGCCTCCCGGCCCTCTCCCGGCCAACTCGTCGGAGGCGGCCGGGAACCCTCACCCGTTTCCCCGCGTTGAAGCATGCGAAGACGGGTTTGTCAGCCGTCCCGTGCGGCTTCGGGTGACAATGCTGGGGTACCGTCCGAAGAACAGTCTTTATCAAACTCACTATGGCAGGAGGGACGGGGCGTCTTCGCTCCGTATGGATGGACGTGAAGCGATACTTCCGTGGGCCAGTCATGTGGATCGTGCTGGCCGTCCTTGCCGTGGTCGTGTTGATGCAGGTCGTCGGTTCGTCCGGCGGCTACAAGACGGTGGACACCGGCCAGGTTGTGCAGGCGATCAACGACGACAAGGTCGAGTCAGCCAAGCTCACGACCGGTGACGAGCGGACCATCAAGGTCGAGCTCAAGGACGGCCAGAAGGTCAAGGACAGCAGCAAGATCCAGGCGAGCTACATCGGCGACCAGGGTGTCGCCATCGCCAACACCTTGCAGGAGAAGTTCGAGGACAAGAAGATTCCGGATGGCTACACCGTCTCGGAGTCGAAGCAGAACCCGTTCGTCGGCATCCTGCTCTCCCTGCTCCCCTTCGTACTCATCGTCGTCGTCTTCCTGTTCCTGATGAATCAGATGCAGGGCGGCGGCTCCCGGGTCATGCAGTTCGGGAAGTCCAAGGCCAAGCTGATCACCAAGGACACCCCGAAGACGACGTTCTCCGACGTCGCAGGCTCGGACGAGGCCGTCGAGGAACTCCACGAGATCAAGGAGTTCCTCCAGGAGCCTGCGAAGTTCCAGGCCGTCGGAGCCAAGATCCCCAAGGGCGTGCTCCTGTACGGGCCGCCCGGTACGGGCAAGACGCTCCTCGCGCGCGCTGTCGCGGGTGAGGCCGGCGTCCCCTTCTACTCGATCTCCGGTTCCGACTTCGTCGAGATGTTCGTCGGTGTCGGTGCGTCGCGTGTGCGTGACCTCTTCGAGCAGGCCAAGGCGAACGCCCCGGCGATCGTCTTCGTCGACGAGATCGACGCCGTCGGCCGGCACCGCGGTGCCGGTATGGGCGGCGGTCACGACGAGCGCGAGCAGACGCTGAACCAGCTGCTCGTCGAGATGGACGGCTTCGACGTGAAGGGCGGCGTCATCCTGATCGCCGCCACGAACCGCCCCGACATCCTCGACCCGGCACTCCTGCGCCCCGGCCGTTTCGACCGTCAGATCGCGGTCGACCGCCCGGACATGCAGGGCCGTCTGGAGATCCTCAAGGTTCACCAGAAGGGCAAGCCGGTCGCCCCGGACGTCGACCTGGGCGCGGTGTCCCGGCGTACGCCGGGCTTCACCGGTGCCGACCTGTCGAACGTGCTGAACGAAGCGGCGCTCCTCACGGCGCGCGGCGACAAGAAGCTGATCGACAACCACGCACTGGACGAGGCGATCGACCGCGTCGTGGCGGGTCCGCAGAAGCGGACGCGGATCATGTCCGACAAGGAGAAGAAGATCACCGCGTACCACGAGGGCGGACACGCCCTGGTCGCGGCGGCGTCTCCGAACTCGGACCCGGTCCACAAGATCACGATCCTGTCGCGCGGCCGGGCCCTGGGTTACACCATGGTCCTGCCCGAAGAGGACAAGTACTCGACCACGCGCAACGAAATGCTCGACCAGCTCGCGTACATGCTGGGCGGGCGCGCGGCCGAGGAGCTCGTCTTCCACGACCCGACGACGGGCGCGGCGAACGACATCGAGAAGGCCACCGCGACCGCACGGGCCATGGTCACGCAGTACGGCATGACCGAGCGGCTCGGCGCGATCAAGTTCGGTGGCGACAACACCGAGCCGTTCCTGGGCCGCGAGATGGGTCACCCGCGCGACTACTCGGAAGAGGTCGCGGCGCTGGTCGACGAAGAGGTCAAGAAGCTCATCGAGACCGCGCACAACGAAGCCTGGGAGATCCTCGTCGAGAACCGCGACGTTCTCGACAACCTGGTTCTGCAGCTCCTCGAGAAGGAGACGCTCAACAAGGAGCAGATCGCCGAGGTCTTCGCGGGCATCGTGAAGCGTCCGGCACGCCCGGCGTGGACCGGTTCCTCGCGGCGTACGCCCTCGACCCGTCCGCCGGTGCTCTCCCCCCGGGAGCTGTCACTGACGAACGGCGCGAACGGCGCCACGCCCGCGGTGACCGCCGGCCCGACGGAGACGCCGATCGACGTGACCAAGGAGGATCGCCCCGAAGGCTGATCCCCCCGGTCGCCTCAACAGGCCCGGAATGGAAGCTGCGCCCCCCTGGTTCTAGCCTGGGGGGCGCAGTTTTTTTCGTACGCGGTAGCGCTTTCGTACGCAGTGACGCATGAAACGCAAGGAACGAGGCACAGATGACCGACCCCGTGACGCTGGACGGCGAGGGCACGATCGGCGTTTTCGACGAGA
The DNA here is from genome assembly GCF_053610705.1 of Streptomyces sp. NPDC054872. Classification (NCBI taxonomy): domain Bacteria; kingdom Bacillati; phylum Actinomycetota; class Actinomycetes; order Kitasatosporales; family Streptomycetaceae; genus Streptomyces; species Streptomyces sp. NPDC054872. The sequence continues at coordinate 106,859 of NZ_JBSGYY010000017.1, forward strand.
AGCGGGCCGAGAACGCCGTGCGTGAGCTGCTGATCGCGGTCGGGGAGGACCCGGACCGCGAGGGCCTGAGGGAGACCCCGGGTCGCGTGGCACGCGCGTACAGGGAGATATTCGGCGGTCTGTGGCTCAAGGCCGAGGACGTCCTGACGACGACGTTCGACCTCGGCCACGACGAGATGGTCCTGGTGAAGGACATCGAGGTGCAGAGCTCATGTGAGCATCACCTGGTGCCCTTCCACGGTGTCGCGCACGTCGGCTACATCCCGTCCTCCGACGGCAAGATCACCGGACTGTCGAAGCTCGCCCGCCTCGTGGACGTGTACGCACGCCGTCCGCAGGTGCAGGAGCGGCTGACCACGCAGGTCGCCGACTCGCTGATGGAGATCCTGGAGCCGCGCGGCGTCATCGTGGTCGTCGAGTGCGAGCACATGTGCATGACCATGCGCGGGGTGCGCAAGCCCGGCGCGAAGACGATCACTTCGGCGGTGCGCGGGCAGCTGCGCGACCCCGCGACGCGCAACGAGGCGATGAGCCTGATCATGGCGCGCTGACGAGGCGCGTCAACGAGGCGCGACAGACGAGGCGCGGGATCAGGCGGCCGCGGCCGTTCCGCCGGTCTCGTCGTCGTCCTCCGGGAGCCTGCAGACGCGCTCCAGGAAGAAGGCGGCCGCTATGACCGCGATGCCGGCCACCAGGGAGAGCCCGGCGTAGATCGCCTGGTCGCGGCGGGCCGGGACGTCCAGGTACTCCAGGAGGAAGGCGCCCGTGCCGCCGTACATCCCGGCGACCAGGGCGGCCACCAGGGCGCTCGCCTGGCCGAAGACGACCGCGCGGGCGGCCATCATCGGATCGACGCCCTTGGCTCCGGGGCGTCGCTCGCGCTGTGCGCGCAGCCGGGCGCGCAGGGAGAGGGCCGTGGCAAGGAGCACAACGGCGATCACCGCGAGCACGATGGGCGCGGCCAGCGGGACCCGCGGGAGGGTGCCCACGGAGTCCCACAGCCGGGCGCCCGCCCAGGACAGCACGCCGGCCACCAGGAAGAGGCCGATCAGTGTCCTGATGCGCAGCTGCTTCACGGATGACCCTTCATCGTCGTACGGACCGCTTCTTGTCGAGCTTCTTGTCGATCTCGATCGTGCGGGTCCGATAGACCCTAACGATTACTCGGGCAGGCGGAGTTCCAGGTCGACACGGGGCGTGACGCCTTCGCGGGTGACCTTGGCGAGCAGGTCGGCCACCTCGCCGCGTCCCGCCAGCCGGGCCTCGGGCTCCACGTCGTGCCAGGGGGCCAGGACGAAGGCACGTTCGTGCGCGCGCGGGTGGGGCAGCGTGAGGTCGGGGTCGTCCGATACGACGTCCGCGTACGCCACGATGTCGACGTCGATCGTGCGGGCGGCCCAGCGCTCGTCCCGTACGCGGTGGAAGGCCTCCTCGATGGCGTGCGCCCGCTCCAGGAGCGAGGAGGGCGGCAGGGTCGTCTTCACCACGACGACCGCGTTGAAGTACGACGGCTGGGTGCCGGGATCGACGCCCCAGGGCTCCGTCTCGTACACCGGGGAGACGGCCTTGACGCGCAGGCCCGGGGTGTCCTCCAGGGCGTCGACGGCGCCCTGCAGTGTCTCCAGGCGGTTGCCGAGGTTGCTGCCGAGGGAGATCACGGCGCGTTTGGGGTTGGAGAGGGTGGTGTCGGCGGCGTCGACCTGCTCCACGACGGCGGTGGGCACCGGCTGGACGGTCGGGTCGCTCTGCCCTTGCGTGGAAAACGCGGTCATACTCGGCTCCGGGTGATGGTGACGGTCACGTCGTCGAAGGGGACGGTGATCGGGGCGTCCGGTTTGTGGACGCACACCTCGACCTCCAGGACCCCTTCGTGCTTCAGACACGTCTGTGCAATGCGCTCGGCGAGGGTCTCGATGAGGTCCACCGGGTCGCCTTCGACGGCGGCCACGACCTCCTCGGCCACGACGCCGTAGTGCACGGTCTTCGCCAGGTCGTCGTCGGCGGCGGCCGCACGGGTGTCCAGGCCAAGAACCAGGTCCACGATGAAGGTCTGGCCCTCTTCGCGTTCCCGCGGAAAGACACCGTGGTGTCCACGGGCCTTGAGGCCGCGCAGCGCGACACGATCCACGCGAATCACTCCTGCAATCGTCGTTATCGGCAGGCCTGCACCGAGTGCGGTCGGAACACCGGCCTCGATCGAATCTACCTGCGCGCACTGACAGCCCTCGTCCGCGGGGGCTCCCGGAATCGCCCCTACCCACTCAAGAGGGTGTGTCCTCGCCCTCTTCGTCGTCGGTTTCGGCGAGTACGGGTGAGGCGTGGTGCGACCAGAGCTTCCAGCCGTCGACTGTGCGGCGGAACACATTGGTGGCGACGACGAGCTGGCCGACGAGCGGACCGAGTTCGCCGCCCGCCTCGGGGGGCGGGCCGCCACTGAGGATGTTCTCCGTGCAGGTCACCAGGGCGGTGTCACCGGCCACAGCGACGTGCACGTCGGTCAGGAAGAACTGGATGTACTCGGTGTTCGCCATGATCAGCGCGTACGACCTGAGGACCTCGCCGCGGCCGGTGAGCACCGGCCAGCCGGGGTGGACGCAGGAGATCGCGGCTTCGGCGCCGTCCTGTGCGATGTCCTCGTCGTCCCTGGCGTCGGGGTCGTGCGCCTCGGGGGCCGCGTCCGCGTCCAGCCAGAGGTCGGAGAGCTCGTCGAAGTCGCCGCGCTCCAGTGCTTCGTAGAAGGCCGTGTTGGCCAGCTCGACCTGTTCGACGTCGGTCCTGGCCCCGGTCACCGAGGACCGCCCGCCGCGCTGGTCACGGCGTGTGCGACACGGACGGCGTCGGCGGTGGCCCGCACCTCGTGCACACGGACCGCCCACGCGCCCTGGTGGGCGGCGATGGCGGAGACCGCGGCGGTGGCCGCGTCGCGCTCGCGGGCGGGCGGCGGGGCGCCCTCGGGGCCGGCGAGGACGCGGCCGAGGAAGCGCTTGCGGGAGGCGGCGACCAGGATCGGGTGGCCGAGTTCGCGCAGGCGGTCGATGCGGGCCAGGAGCGCCAGGTCGTGCTCCGCGTTCTTGGAGAAGCCGAGGCCCGGGTCGACGACGATGCGCTCGGGGGCGATGCCGCCCTCGATGGCGGCCGCCACGCGCGCGTGGAGCTCGTCGACGACTTCGGAGACCACGTCCTCGTACACGGGCGTGGCATGGATGTCGGCGAGGAAACCGCGCCAGTGCATCACCACGAACGGCGCGCCCGCGGCGGCGACCGCGGGGACCATGCGCTCGTCGGCGAGACCACCGCTGACGTCGTTGACCAGGACGGCGCCCGCGGCCAGGGCCTGCTCGGCGACGGTGGCGCGCATGGTGTCCACGGAGACCGTCACACCTTCCGCCGCCAGGCCCCGCACGACGGGGACCACACGCCGCAGCTCCTCGTCCTCGTCCACGCGCGTGGCGCCGGGACGGGTGGACTCACCGCCCACGTCGACCAGGTCGGCGCCCTGGGCGACCAGGTCGATGCCGTGCTTGACGGCGGCCGTGGTGTCGAACCAGCGGCCCCCGTCGGAGAAGGAGTCGGGGGTCACGTTCACGACCCCCATGACCGCACAGCGGCCCCACTGGGGCAGCCCCTCGACCGTTCCCCGCCCGCGCAACGTACTCATGCCTCCAGCCTAGGCCCGAGCGGGCGGGCACTACGCCGCCCGGACCTCACGCTCTGCGGTCCGGTGCGGGCAGGGGCGGCGCTGTGTGCCCGGCCGGCGCAGGACGCGGGGCATCGCGAGGGTCACGAAGCCCTCGGCCTGCATGGCCGCGAAGCCGATGCGGGGGAGGTCCTTGGAGGAGCGGTAGACGACGAAGCGGGGCTCCCAGCGGGGGCGGAACTTCGCGTTGAACTTGTACAGGGACTCGATCTGGAACCAGCGGGAGAGGAAGACGAGCAGGCCCCTCCAGGCGCGCAGTACGGGCCCCGCGCCGATCTTCTCCCCGCGGGCGAGGGCCGCGCGGAACATCGCGAAGTTGAGCGAGACGCGGGCGATGCCGAGCTTCGGGGCGGCCTGCAGGGCGGCCACGATGAGCAGCTCGTTCATGCCGGGGTCGGCGGAGCGGTCGCGGCGCATGAGGTCCAGGGAGACGCCGTCCTTGCCCCAGGGGACGAAGTGGAGGACGGCCTTGAGGTCTCCGTAGGGGCCCGGTTCGTCGTCGGCCTTGTGGGCGGTGGCGATCAGACAGTCGCCGTCGTCCGGGTCGCCGATGCGGCCGAGCGCCATGGAGAAGCCGCGTTCGGTGTCGGTGCCGCGCCAGTCGTCGGCCGCGCGCTGTATCCGCTCCAGTTCCCGCTCCCCGAGGTCACGCACGCGCCGTACGCGCGTCTCGTAGCCATTGCGCTCGATCCGCTTGACCATCTGGCGTACGTTGCGCATCGCACGCCCGGCCAGGGAGAAATCCACCACGTCGACCACCGCCTCGTCGCCCAGTTCGAGGGCGTCGAGGCCGGTCTCGCGGGTCCAGACCTCGCCGCCGGTCTCGGAGCAGCCCATCACGGCGGGCGTCCAGGAGTGGGCCTTGGCCTCGTCCATGAAGCGTTCGATGGCGCCGGGCCAGGCCTCCACGTCACCGATGGGGTCGCCGCTCGCGAGCATCACCCCGGAGACGACGCGGTAGGTGACCGCGGCCTTGCCGCTGGGGGAGAAGACGGCGCCCTTGTCGCGGCGGAGCGCGAAGTGGCCCAGGGAGTCGCGGGCGCCGTGCTTGTCGAGCAGGGTGCGCAGCTTGGCCTCGTCGTCCTCGGTGAGGCGCGCTGCGGGGTGCTCGGGGCGGAAGGCCAGGTAGATGGTGGTGATGGCGGTGAGCAGGCCCAGGGCGCCCAGCGAGCAGGCGACCGTCCAGGAGGTCCGTCCGTAGTAGTCGACGGGCCCCTCGAAGCCGAACAGGCCGTACAGGACGTGGGCGAGGCGGTCCGTGATGCTCGGGTCCCCGATGACCTTGCCCGGGTGGGCACTGACGATCACCAGGCCGAGGACGATGGAACCGGCCCCGAGGAGCACGAAGTTGGCCAGCGCGCGCCAGCGGCTGCGCGGGTCGGGCAGCGCGGCGAACTCCCCCCGGTGGCGAAGGAGCAGCGTCAGGAGGGCGAGCGAGATCAGTACGCCGATGACCGAGTGCCGGTAGGCGAACTGCGCGACGGCACCGGCCGGGAGCAGCACCACGGCGGCCCGCCACGCCCGCCGCTTGTGGCGGCGCAGGCCGTGCGCGAGAAGCAGCAGGAGGACGCCGGAGCTGAGCGCGAGCGCGGCGGCGAAGGGGCCGAGCGCGCCGGGCAGGACCTCGGCGATGGCGTGCATGCGGCTGTGCCGGAAGCGCGGGAAGACGCCGGCGGCTATGTTCAGCAGGCCCACGAGGGTGCAGGCGCGGGCGACGAGGGTCGGCACGGACTCGGGGCGGGGGCCGCGGAACAGCCGACTGAAACCGCTGTGGATGCCGTCACGGAGCCCGCCGGTACGGCGCCGTCCCTCGGGGCGGCTGCCCTCACTGTCCGGAACCCCACCCGACATTTCCGCATCTATCCTGACAGACATCGCATCCCGTGGTTCTGCGAGAGACCTTGATTCCGGCACCAAAACGGCATCCGGCGACATTGCGCCCTCTAGGACGGTCCTTCCGGGAGTCGGGTTCACTCCCGACCGGAAAACCGCCGGAAAAGAACTTCGGAACAGGCAGAAAGCGCAGGCAGAACGTTCCATGGGTCTGACGAGCAACAAGCTCCTCGTGTTGGCGGTTCTCCTCGCCGTCCTGCTGTTCATCGGCACGGTCTGGTTCTGGCCGCGCCTGGCCCGCCAGTCCTGGCGGACCGTCATCGGGCGCGTTGGGCTGCTCATCGCCACCCAGTTGGCGATCTTCGCCTCGGTCGGCCTCGCCGCCAACCAGGCGTTCGGCTTCTATGCCACGTGGGCGGACCTCTTCGGCCAGGAGACGAGCCCCGGTGTCGTCGTCGACCACGATCCCGCCAAGGGCGGCTCCCCCGTCGACGTGCGCGGCACCCGGACCGTGAACGTGCCCGGCGGCGGCAGGCCGTCGACCGGCGGCCAGATCCAGAAGGTGGTCGTCAGCGGGAAGGAGGCGGACATAGCGAGCCCCGCGTACGTCTACCTGCCGCCCGAGTACTTCCAGCCGCGGTACAAGAACCGCACGTTCCCGGTGTCCGTCGTGCTGACCGGCTACCCGGGCACCGCCGAGGCGCTGATCAAGGGCCTGCACTACCCGCAGACCGCCCATTCGCTGGCCAGGCGGGACAGGATGAAGCCGATGATCCTGGTCATGATGCGGCCCACGGTGGCGCCGCCTCGCGACACCGAGTGCGTGGACATCCCCGGTGGACCGCAGGCCGAGACGTTCTTCGCGAAGGACCTGCCGGGCGCCATCTCCGAGCACTACCGGGTGGGCCGTACCGCGGGCAGCTGGGGCGTCATCGGTGACTCCACGGGCGGCTACTGCGCCCTGAAGCTCGCCCTGCACCATCCCGACGTGTACGCCGCGGGGGCGGGCCTCTCCGCGTACTACAAGGCGCCCATCGACGTGACGACGGGCGATCTCTTCCACGGCGACAAGGAGTTGGAGGAGCGTGCCGACCTCATGTGGTACCTCGACCACATGCCGGCGCCCGAGACGTCCCTCCTTGTCACCACCAGCCGACAAGGAGAGGACAACTTCGCGGACACCGAGAAGTTCATCGGCAAGGTGAAGTCGCCCACCAGGGTCTCGTCCATCACGCTCGACAGCGGGGGGCACAACTTCAACACCTGGCGCCGGGAGATCCCCGCGACCCTGGAGTGGATCAGCGGGCGGCTGAACGGCAAGTAGCGCCTCAGGACTTGCCGAAGCGCCTCAGGACTTGCCGACAGCCGTGATGGTCTCCAACTCGACCTCCCCACGCGCGATGTCGCGCGCGTCGGCCGCCGTCGACCTGCGCAGCGCCTCGTGCAGCCGGGCCGGGGTGAGGACGCCCAGGAAGCGGCCCTCGCTGTCCTTGTCGATGACCGCGATCCAGCCCGCGTCGTGCTGGAGCATCGTGGCGAACGCCTGCTTGAGGGTGGCGCCCACCGGGAGCCATGCCTCCATGCGGCGGGCGTGATCGCGCACGGCGCCCTTGCCGCCGTGCGCGTGCTCGGCGGAGATCCAGCCGTGCAGATTGTTCTCGCCGTCCAGGACGACCGCCCACTGGGCGTCGAGCCGCGCGGGCAGCGGGTCGTCCAGGTGCACGACGGGAGGCTGCTCCAGGTCGCCCTCCTCGATGGGCGTCACGGAGAGACGCTTGAGGCCGCGGTCCGCGCCGACGAAGTCCGCCACGTACGCGTTGGCCGGTGCGCCCAGGATCGTCGAGGGCGTGTCGAACTGCTCGATGCGCCCATCTCCGTAGACGGCCATGCGATCGCCCAGGCGGACGGCCTCCTCGATGTCGTGCGTGACGAAGAGGACGGTCTTGCGGACGGCCTGCTGGAGGCGGAGGAACTCGTTCTGCAGGTGCTCGCGCACCACGGGGTCGACCGCGCCGAACGGCTCGTCCATCAGGAGCACCGGCGGATCGGCCGCCAGCGCGCGGGCCACACCGACCCGCTGGCGCTGTCCTCCGGAGAGCTGCTCGGGGTAGCGGTCGCCGAAGACGGCGGGGTCGAGGCCGACCAGGTCGAGGAGTTCGGCGGCACGCTCGCGGGCCTTGCCGCGCTTCACGCCGAGCAGGTGCGGGACGGTCGCCGTGTTCTCCAGGACCGTCTTGTGCGGAAAGAGGCCGACCTGCTGGATGACATAGCCGATACGGCGCCGGAGCTGCACCGGATCGGTGGTGGATATGTCGTCGCCGTCGACGAATATCCGGCCTTCGGACGGCTCGATGAGGCGGTTCACCATCTTCATCGTCGTCGTCTTGCCGCAGCCCGACGGGCCGACGAGCGTGACCAGTTCACCCTCGGCGACCTCGAAGGACAGGTCGTCGACGGCCGTGGTGCCGTCCTCGTACCGCTTGGTGACGTGCTCGAACCGGATCATGATTCCCCATTGTTGCGGGCGTTGTGTAAAGCCCATGTTGCGCCAGTACGACGAGTCTCGGCGATTGTCGGTGCTGCGCGTTAGGGTCGCCAGACGGCCTCAGGAAACGGGACTCGGGGGGAGTGGGGCGGGATGAGCGAAGAGAACTGTCTGGTGACGAACGACTGGATCTGCGGGGAGTACGTCCGCTCCCGCAGCCAGGAGCTGATCGACGCCACCGTGCAGCACGTGGGCATCACCGCCGCCTCGGTCGCCATCGGCGTCGCCGTCTCGCTGCCGCTCGCGCTGCTCGCCCGGCGCTGGCGCTTCCTGGCGGGGCCGATCCTCGGCGTGACGACCGTGCTCTACACCGTTCCGTCGCTCGCGATGTTCTCGCTGCTCCTGCCGTTCTTCGGTCTCTCGGCGTCGCTGGTCGTCACGGGCCTCGTGCTGTACTCCCTGACGATCCTGGTGCGGAACATCCTGGCGGGGCTCCAGGCCGTCCCGGACGAGGCCAGGGACGCGGCCAAGGGGATGGGGTACGGACCGCTGAGGCTGCTGTGGGAGGTGGAACTGCCGCTCGCGCTGCCCGCCCTGCTCGCCGGAGTCCGCATCACCACGGTCTCTACGGTGGCGCTGACGACGGTCGGCGCGATCGTCGACTACGGAGGCCTCGGATCGCTGATCCTCGACGGCCTCGACACGACCTTCAAGGCGCAGGTGCTCACCGCGTCCGCGCTCTGCGTGGTCCTCGCGGTCGTCGCCGACCTGCTCCTCCTCGCGCTCCAGCGGTGGCTGACGCCGTGGACCCGCGTCCATCGCATACGTACGAAGCGTCCCGCCCCGGCGGAACGCACGGCCAAGGTGGCTGAACCTGCATGAACGCGATAACCGGCGCGTACGACTGGCTGACCACGAGTGCCAACTGGCAGGGCGAGAAGGGGGTGTGGCACCGCCTCGCCGAGCACCTCTACTTCAGCGGCGTCTGCCTCGCCGTCGCGTGTCTGATCGCGCTGCCGATCGCCCTGTACCTCGGCCACATCGGCAAGGGCGGCGCCCTCGCGGTGAACATCTCGAACATCGGCCGCGCGGTGCCGACGCTCGCGGTGCTCGTGCTGCTCACGCTCACCCCGCTCGGCGAGCACGGGGACATACCGACGCTGATCGCGCTCGTCCTGTTCGCGGTGCCGCCGCTGCTCACCAACGCGTACATCGGGATGCGGGAGGTCGACCGGGCGGTGGTGGAGGCGGCCCGGGGGATGGGCATGAGTGGCCGCCAACTGTTCGTACGGGTCGAACTGCCCCTCGCGTACCCGCTGGTCATGACCGGCGTGCGGTCCGCGGGAGTGCAGGTCGTCGCCACGGCGACGCTGGCCGCGATGGCGGGCGAGGGGGGCCTCGGCCGGATCATCACCGCCGGGTTCAACCTGCAGAACACGCCCCAGGTGGTGGCGGGCGCGCTCCTTGTGGCGCTTCTCGCGCTCTTCGTGGAGGTGGTTCTCGTCGTGGCGGGGAAGGTGTTCAGTCCCATGCGAGGGCGGTCGGGGGTCGCGCGGTGATTCCCGAGATCCCCAAGTTTTCCAGTTTGCCCGGGTCTTTCGAAATGGTGGTTCACCCATGAACAGCACAACGCGTCGCGCACGACGGATGGCAGGGGCGGCCGTGGCCGTCGTGGCGCTGACCGCGGGGCTCACCGCGTGCGGCGGGGACAGCCTGGAGAAGGACGGCAAGGGCGAAGGGGACAAGGCGGGCGGCAAGGGCAAGGTCGTGGTCGGGTCGGCCCGTTTCACCGAGCAGAAGGTGCTCGCCGAGCTCTATGTGGGCGTCCTCGAGGACGCCGGGTACGACGCCGAGGTCAAGACCGTCCAGAACCGCGAGGTGTACGAACCCGAGCTCAAGAAGGGCTCGATCGATGTCGCTCCCGAATACGCGGCGACGCTCGCGGAGTTCCTCAACCTCGGCAAGAACGGCCCGAAGGCGAAGCCGGTCGCCTCGAATGACGTGGACGCCACGGTGGCCGCGCTGAAGAAGCTCGCGGAACCGCAAGGCCTGAAGGTCTTGCCCGTCGGCGGGGCGGTCGACCAGAACGCGTTCGCGGTGAGCAAGGAATACGCGAAGGAGCACAAGCTCAAGACGCTTTCGGATCTCGGTAAGTCCGGCGAGAAGGTCAAGATCGCCGCGAGCGACGAATGCGAGTCGCGTCCGTTCTGCGCTCCGGGACTCAAGAAGACGTACGGCATCGATGTCGCGGGAATCGACCCCAAGGGTGTCGGCACCACGCAGTCCAAGCAGGCCGTGAAGAACGGCACGGACCAGGTGGTGCTGACCACGACCACCGACGCGACGCTCGACAGCTTCGGACTTGTGGCCCTTGAGGACGACAAGAAGCTGCAGAACGCGGACAACATCCTTCCGGTTGTGAACGCGAAGGAAGCGGGTGGCAAGGAGATAGCCGACGCGCTCGGGAAGCTGACCAAGACCCTGACGACGGAAGATCTCGCGGAACTCGACCGGAAGGTCGATGTGGAGCGGCAGAAGGAAGCCGATGTCGCCAAGGAGTATCTGGAGTCGAAGGGATTGATCAAGAAGTAGAGCCGGCCGGACGGGGCATCCTCGAAGTAGCACGGCCGAAAGTGGAGTTGAGTGGCCGAAGAGGACCGTGAAGGGTGGGGAGTTAGCGCTGTGACGCTCTCATTTTGGCGGGCGGGGCACCATAGTTCGCCTACGCGCGGTAAGTTTCTGGCCATGCCACGTGGACGTCACCGCCATTCCCCACCCCTGCACAGGCTGCTTCCTCCCTCGACGGTCGCAGGTCTCTCCCTTGTCTGCGCCGGCGGCGCCTGGCTGTTCGCGGAACCCGTCGTGCTCCGCGGCCTCGCCGCGGCCGCGGCCGCGGCTGCCGTCGTGGGCTCGGTCGTCATGCGCCGCTGGGACCTGGCGGCCGGCAAGCAGGTCGCCGAGCTGGGCCGGGCCCGCAAGAGCGACGAGTGGCGTTACGAGGAACGCATAGCCGAGTGCGAGTCCGACCTCGACGAGTCCCGCGAGATCCGGGGCCGTCTGGAGACGAAGCTGCGCTCCAAGCGGGCCGAGCTCGCCGCCCTGCGCAACGAACACGCGGCGCTCCTGCGGCGGTACGCGACGGCGGAGACCGAGCGCGCGAGCGCCCTCGAGGGCCGTCGGCTGCTCGCCATCGAGGCGTCCACCCCGGCGCGGGCGTTGCCGCCGGCCCCCACGCGCGTGGAGCCCGCGGCCCGAGTCGAGGCGCCGGCTCCCGTCGTGCGCCCGGGGTCGATCGCGCCCCCGTCGCTGTACGACAGGGCGAACATGGCGCTCGACCGGCTGACTCCGAAGCCTTCCCCCGAGGGCGATGCCTCCCGGCAGCGCGCGGACGGGGACGAAGCGCGGGGGAAGTCCGGGGCGGCCGAGGGGTACGGCGGGCATGAGCGCGCGGTCGCCGTCGCGCCGCCCGCGCAGAGGCGACGCCAGACCGCCCAGGGCGGCTTCGACTTCTTCGGCACGAAGAGCGAGGCGGCCGCCGGCGCGCTGGAGTCCGTGCAGAACGTGGACCTCGCGGACGTCGTGGGCGAGGAGGCACTCGCCGTGCACAAGGCGGAGTCCGAGGCCGAGTTCAAGAACGCGCCGCAGGACGACGCCGCGCGGGGCGTGGGCCAGGTCATCGACCTGACGGCGCACGACGAGACCGAGCAGATCGACGTGGCGGAGCTGCGGACGGCGCTGCGGGCGTAGGCGGGCCCCTGGGCCTTGGTTGCCGTCATCACCGGCTCCGCCGAGTTCGTCCTCCAACGCCGGACGGGCTGACGATTCGGCCCTACCGTCGGGGGCGGGGCCGGGGCAGAAGCCCTTTCGTCACGCCATCCACCGGTCAGGCCGTCACGCCATCCACCGGTCGGGCCGCGCCGTCCTGCGCCCCGTACGCGACCTCTCGGCCTGCGCGGACAGCAGCGCGAGCGCCTCCTCCGTGGGCCGCAACCGCGCCGTCACCGTCTTGTCGGCGCCCGTGTCGACGTGCACGTCAGCCACCCCCTTGAAGTGCTCCCAGGGCCCCTGCGTGAGCCGCACGCTCTGCACCTTCGCGTGCGGGACCAGGGACAGGCGGCGGCGCAGCAGACCGTGCCGCGCGGCGAACACCGTGTCCGTGACCGTCAGGCCGTACCCCTTCCACCACACCGGAAGGCACCACGCGGCCCGCGCGGGAGGGCGGACGAGCTCGGCGGCGTCCGGCACCCGCACCCCCGGCAGGATGCGCGCGATCACGGCCTCCGCGACCTCCCGCGGCGCGACCGGGACCAGGACGCCGTTGGACGAGCTCGCGACATCCAGTTCCACCCGCACCCAGCCGCGCCGCCGCCACAGCCACGGTTCCACGACGCGCACCGTCTGCACGCGTCCCGGGGGCACCGTCTCGTGCGCCTTGTCGAGCAGTCCGTGGTCGATGCGCAGGCCGTCGGGGGACTCGCCCACCTTCCAGTCGTACTCCGCGATGTACCGCCCCACGCTGCCGGCGAACGCGCCGCCGAGCATGGGCAGTCCCGTCGCGAGAACGGTCCACAGGTTGTGGGTGGTGAACCACAGGAGGGGCGGCACGATGAGCGTGGCGACGAGCATGCCCCACGTCGTGCCGGTCAGCAGCAGGGCGATCGCGAGCATGCGCGGCTGTACGTGGACCAGGTTGTTGACCGGCGCCTCGCCGACCTCGTGGGCCGTCTCGGGCGCGAAACCGGCCGCGCGCGCGAGGAGTTCGGCCCGCAGGGAAGAGGCCTCCTCCTGCCCCAGATAGGCCAGTTCGTCCTTCTTCTCCGTCCCGACGACATCCAGCTTGAGCTTGGCGACGCCCGCGATGCGGGCCGCGAGCGGCTGCGTCACGTCCACCGCCTGGAGCCGGTCGAGCCGGATGTGCGCGGTGCGCCGGAAGATCAGGCCCGTGCGGATGCGCAGTTCGGTGTCGGTGACGGCGAAGTGCGTGAACCACCAGCTCATGAAGCCGTAGCAGGCGCCGCCCAGGAGGACGACGGCGACACCGGCGAGCAGCCCGGTCACGGGCAGCTCGGAGACCCGCCGCTGCGTGCCACCCGGGTCGTGCACCGCGAAGCCCACGAGGACCGCGACCGGGGCCCAGGCCCGGCGCAGGGGCGTGACGGGGTGCAGACGCCGCTCTCGTACGACCTCGACGCCCGGGGCGTGTTCCTGCCCCGCGACCTCCCGTACGCCGCTCACAGCCCCGCCGAACGGGCCTCGCCCAGTTCGGTGAGCCGGTCGCGCAGCCGCTCCGCCTCCTCGGGGACGAGACCGGGGATGCGGGCGTCCGTGGCGGCGGCAGCCGTGTGCAGCTGCACCCCGGCCAGTCCGAAGTAGCGCTCCACGGGCCCCGACGTCACCTCGACGAGCTGCATCCGGCCGTACGGGACGACCGTCTCCTCGCGCCAGAGCACGCCCCGGCTGATCAGCAGGTCGTCCACCCGCTCCGCGTACCGCCACGAGCGCCAGTTGCGTCCCAGCATCGGCCAGCCCCACGCGACGAAGGCCAGCGGGATGGCCGCGAACGCCGCCCACGGGGGCCCCGCGAAGATCCACAGGAGCACCCCGACGGCCGCCGCGAGCGGCACGAGCCACACCACGAGAAGCAGCCGCCGCATCCGCAGCACTCCCCGCGGCAGCCCGGTCCACACCGGTTCCGCGTCTGACTCTCCCGGCCGCGCCGGACGTGCCGGTCCCGCCGTCCCCGTTTCCATGCCTCAAGCGTACGTAGCCGACGTGACAGTCGCGTATGTGCGCGCGTACGAGAGAATGCGCGCATGAGCCCCACGACGGAGACCACGCTCGGCATCGGCGGCGCCGCGGAGAGCACCGACATGGTGCTCAACATCGGCCCGCAGCACCCGTCCACGCACGGCGTGCTGCGGCTGCGCCTCGTACTCGACGGCGAGCGGATCCAGCAGGCCGAGCCGGTCATCGGCTATATGCACCGCGGTGCGGAGAAGCTCTTCGAGGCGCGTGACTACCGGCAGATCGTGGTGCTCGCCAACCGGCACGACTGGCTGTCCGCGTTCTCGAACGAGCTCGGCGTCGTCCTTGCCGTGGAGCGGATGCTCGGCATGGAGGTGCCCGAGCGCGCCGTCTGGATGCGCACGCTCCTCGCCGAGCTGAACCGCGTCCTCAACCACCTGATGTTCCTCGGCTCGTACCCGCTCGAACTGGGCGGGATCACCCCGGTGTTCCACGCGTTCCGGGAGCGCGAGGAGCTCCAGAACGTGATGGAGGAGATCTCCGGCGGCCGTATGCACTACATGTTCAACCGCGTCGGCGGCCTCAAGGAGGACCTGCCCGCCGGATGGGCCGCACGCGCGCGTGCGGCTGTCGCGTCGGTCCGTTCCCGCATGGACGTCTACGACAAGCTCGTCCTCGGCAACGAGATCTTCCGGGGGCGTACGCGCGGCGTCGGAGTGCTGTCCCCTCAGGCGGTGCACGCCTACGGAGTGAGCGGCCCCATCGCCCGTGCCTCCGGAGTCGACTTCGACCTGCGCCGCGACGAGCCGTACCTCGCGTACGGGGAGCTCCAGGACACCCTGAAGGTCGTCACGCGTCAGGAGGGCGACTGCCTGGCCCGCTTCGAGTGCCTTCTGGAGCAGACCCACAACGCCCTCGACCTCGCCGACGCCTGCCTGGAGCGGCTCGCCGAGCTGCCCCAGGGACCGGTCAACCAGCGCCTCCCGAAGGTGCTCAAGGCCCCCGAGGGCCACACGTACGCGTGGACCGAGAACCCCCTGGGCATCAACGGCTACTACCTGGTCTCCAAGGGCGAGAAGACCCCGTACCGCCTGAAGCTCCGCTCGGCGTCCTACAACAACATCCAGGCCCTGGCCGAACTGCTGCCGGGACAGCTGGTCGCCGACATGGTGGCGATCCTGGGGTCGCTGTTCTTCGTGGTCGGCGACATCGACAAGTAGCGGGCCGGTATCCACAAGTAGCAGGCCGGTCAAGCCTCCAGCGGGTCGGGGATGCCGACCGGCTGGATCAGCCACCCGAAGTCGCCGAGCCCGCCCTCGGCGGTCAGTTCGGCCGCCTCTCCCGCGCGCGTGAGGGCGTGCACGTACGCCGCCGGATCGCTGGATGCCAGGGAGAGCGGCGGGCGGGCGCCGCTCACGCCGAGCGCCCGCAGGGCCGCCCGCTGGGTGAGCAGCCGGGCTCCGGGCAGCGCGCACGCGTCGAGCGCCACATGGGCGGTGATGTCGCACGTGCCGTCGGGGACGGGCGCCGTCTCGCGGCCCTCCCTGAAGCCGGTCAGTGTCCCGAAGGGCGGCCGCGCGGCACGGTCGTGCGCGTAGTCCACGGCGACCGCGAGGCCGCGCGTCAGCGTCGCCGCGGCCGTCGCCCACGCCTCGTCCCGGGAGCGGCCGGTCTCGGCGCGCAGGCCGGGCTCCGGGGCGAGCGGCCACCACCGCGCCAGCCAGGAGGCGTCCGCGCCCTCCACCGCGTCGCCGAGGGACTCGCTGCCGTCGTCGCCGACGAGCACGTGCCGCGCCAGGCCTTCGGAGTCCACCTCGACGACGTCCAGCGGGACGTTGTCGAGCCATTCGTTGGCGAAGAGCAGGCCGGTGACCCCGGTGGGCGGCAGCTCGCGCCACTCGACGCGCGGATCGAGTCCCGCCGGGCGCGCGGCCCGCTCGACCGCGCAGGCACGCACGCGTGGCGCCACGTCGGCGGGCAGCGCGTCGAGGACGCCCGCGGTCAACTCGCCGCGCCCCGCGCCAAGATCGACGAAGGCCAACTCGTCCGGGTGGTCGAGCGCCTCGTCCACCCGGCACAGCAGCCGGGCCACCGCGCCCGCGAAATGGGCCGAGGCGTGCACCGACGTCCTGAAGTGTCCCGCGGGTCCCTCGGGGCGCAGATAGAAGCCGCCGGGCCCGTAGAGAGCGGCTTCCATGGCCTCCCGCCAGCCACGCCGTGCGTCTTTCCGCTCACCTGGCACCTCGTTCGTCACGCGAGAAGGCTAAGCGGGCCTCCACCTTGGGGAGTACACGCGAGCGGTACGGATCGGACCTCCGGTTGACCCCGGAGGGCCGTCCCGCTGCCTACGCTGGGTTACGTGCAGCGCGTCTATGACTTCCTCCGCAGACACCCGACCGGGGTCGATGGCTTCTGGGCCCTCGTCCTGCTCGGGGTCTCCGGGCTTGGCCTCGTCACCATGGCCGACGCGGAAGGCCATGACCCGGCGGTCCCGGCCGCCCTCGTCGTCGTCGGCATGTCCGTCGTGGTGGCACTGCGCCGCAGGTACACCGAGAAGATGCTGGTGCTCGCCGCCGTGCTCGGCATGGCCCAGCTGATCTTCGACGTCAAGACGATGCCGGCCGACTTCGCCATGCTGGTGATCATCTACACGGCCTCGGCCGACGGCACGAAATGGGCCTCGCGGTTCGCCCTCATGGGCGGCCTGTGCGCGGCTCCGCTGTCGTCGCTGCGCTGGCCGGAGGAGAGCATAAGTACCTTCGGCAGCATCTTCTTCGCGATCTTCCAGATGGTGCCCTTCGCCCTGGCCTGGGTGCTCGGCGACTCCATCCGCACCCGCCGCGCCTACTTCGCCCAGCTGGAGGAGCGCGCCGACCGCCTGGAGAAGGAGCGGGCGGCGCAGTCCAAGGTCGCGGTGGCGGCCGAGCGGGCCAGGATCGCGCGCGAGCTGCACGACGTCGTCGCGCACAACGTCTCGGTGATGGTCGTCCAGGCCGACGGCGCGGCGTACGTCCTCGACGCGGCCCCCGAGCAGGCCAAGCAGGCCCTGGAGACCATCTCGGGCACCGGGCGGCAGGCACTCGCCGAGATGCGCAGGCTGCTGGGCGTGCTGCGGACCGGCGAGCACCAGGAGAGCGGTGAGTACGTCCCGCAGCCCGACGTCGAGCAGCTCGACGAGCTCATCGAGCAGGTGCGCACGGCAGGCCTGCCGGTCGACTTCAAGGTCGAGGGAACTCCGCGCCCGCTGCCGAGCGGCGTCGAGCTCACGGCGTACCGCATCGTGCAGGAGGCGCTCACCAACACCCGCAAGCACGGCGGCGAGAACACCGGCGCGAGCGTGCGCCTCGTCTACTTCGACGACGGCCTGGGGCTGCTCGTCGAGGACGACGGCAAGGGCGCGCCCCACGAGCTGTACGAGGACGGCGGCGCGGACGGCAGCGGGCACGGCCTGATCGGCATGCGGGAGCGCGTCGGCATGGTCGGCGGCACCCTGGACGCGGGGCCGCGGCCGGGCGGCGGCTTCCGCATCAGTGCGCTTCTCCCGCTCAAGCCCGCGAATTGACACCTGTCACCGAAACGTCCACGCCATACGCTCTTGACCACGTACGCCACATCCGTTCGCTTACGAAGCACCTGCACGAAGCACACTCACGAAGCACATTCACGAAGGGGCCTTTGATGTCGATCCGCGTCATGCTCGTCGACGACCAGGCGCTGCTGCGCACGGGGTTCCGGATGGTGCTCGCCGCACAGCCGGACATGGAGGTCGTCGCGGAGGCGGGCGACGGGGTCGAGGCACTCCAGGCGCTGCGGACGACCGAGGTCGACGTGGTGCTCATGGACGTACGCATGCCGAAACTGGACGGCGTGGAGACGACCCGGCGCATCTGCCAGGACGAGAACCCCCCGAAGGTGCTGATCCTGACCACCTTCGACCTCGACGAGTACGCCTTCTCGGGGCTGAAGGCGGGCGCCTCCGGCTTCATGCTGAAGGACGTCCCTCCGGGTGAGCTGCTCGCCGCGATCCGCTCCGTGCACAGCGGTGACGCGGTGGTCGCGCCGTCCACGACACGGCGCCTTCTGGACCGCTTCGCGCCGATGCTGCCGAACGCGGGCGGGCAGCCCGCGCACAAGGAGCTGGAGCGGCTCACCGACCGTGAGCGCGAGGTCATGATCCTGGTCGCCCAGGGTCTTTCCAACGGGGAGATCGCGGCGCGGCTCGTCCTCTCGGAGGCCACGGTGAAGACCCATGTGGGGCGCATCCTGACGAAGCTCGGCCTGCGGGACCGGGTGCAGGTGGTCGTCCTGGCGTACGAGACGGGCCTGGTGCGGGCGGGCGGCGGCGGGGCCTGACGGGGGCGGACGGGGGCTGAGGAGCCAAGGCGGGGCGAGGCGGGGCAGGGCGGGTCAGCGCAGGATGCCCTCCAGGAAGTCGCTGCCCAGGCGGGCCACCACGGTGACGTCCAGTTGGTGCAGGACGTAACGGCCGCGCCGCCGTGTGGTGACCAGGCCCGCGTTCTTCAGCACCGTGAGGTGACGGGAGACCTCCGGAGCGCTCAGGCCGCTCGCGTGGGCCAGCTCGCCGGTGGTGAACGGTGCGCGGGCTATGTTGCGGCACAGCCGCAGGCGCACGGGGTGAGCCAGCGCGGTGAGCCTGCGCTCCAGGGTTTCCACGGACGTGGGGCTTGTCAGCTCGGGTGAGGCCACGGGGTAGTGGATCACCGGTCGCCAGCCGGGCGCGTGCAGGACCATCAGGTGCGGCCAGGAAAAGTGCGACGGCACGAAGGTGAGGCCCGTGCCGACCGTGTGGTCCAGGGCTGTCGTGGTGCCCTGGGGCAGCTTGTCCACGGTGATGCGGTGGCCGTCCTCGTCCAGTGAGAGTGCCGTCGACACCGTGGACAGCATGTCGGCGAGGCCCTTGTGGCGCAGGACTTCGGTCTTGTGCCGGGCGTCGGCGGCCAGTTGAACGTGCACCCGCCGCCAGGTGTCGGCGAAGAATGCCTCGTCGCAGTCCTCGAGGAGGCGGCGCAGCCAGGCCCGGACGGTGTGCGGATCGGTCAGGAGGCGCTCGGCGAAGTCCAGTTGCCGCGTGCCGCGCGTGGCGGCGAGCTCCAGGGCGCGGGCACCCCGGACCGGGTCGGTGAGCGGCGAGGGCCCGCCTTCGTTGTACGTCGTGCCGCAGGTGAACTCCAGGGCCGCCATGACGAAGCGCTCGTCGTCCAGGCGGTCGAGGAGGTCCAGTTCGTCGGTGAGCGTGGCGCCCGGCCTGCCGTCGCCGTCGACGACCCCGGCGAACGGCATGAAGACGTCCGAGAACGTGTTCCGCCACAGAAAGTCGGCCTCGCACAGCCGGTCGGCGAGGTCCGGCTTGAGGCCGGCGGTGGTCGCCGTGGCCCAGCCGTGCAGCCCCGGGTGGTGGCCCGGTTCGGCCAGCGCGTGCAGGGCGACGCCCAGCTCCGCCAGGGGCGAAGGGTCGAAGAAGATCCGCTCCTGCGGCAGGCCCGCGATCTCGATGTGCACGCTCATGGACCCATCGTGCACCGTGCCACCGACATGCCGGCCGCCGATTGACGCCCGGTGTCAATCGGCGCGACGACGGCGTGACGGCGGGAGCAGTCTGTGGTGACAGGGCCGGACACGACTCCACCGGATCCGGTCTCCACCCCCTGGTGCCGACTCTTGCTTCCCGTCGACCCAGGGGTGCCCGATAAGTAACAATTGTTCTGAGAGGCGAACCGTCATGAGCATCACCCAGCAGTACCTGCTCGACAGCTACCGCGCCGTCCAGCACGACGAACGCACCCCGCCCGCCCCCGGCCGTCACGACTGGCAGGTCGTCCGCGAGATACGCGACTACGGCCGCTTCCGTGCCGTCGTCGAGGGACGCCCCGCCCACGGAAGGCTCCGGGCCGCCGTGGCCCGGCTCATCCGGGGATCCGTCGCACGAACTCCGCGACCGCATCATTGACGTCGTCGGACGTCCACTCCAGGCCCGCCTCGGTCACGGTGACCTCCGTGACCGAGAGTCCGGGCGGCCCGTCCGGGAACCACCGGCCGAACAACTGGGTCTTGGTCTCCTCGGCCTGGCCGAGCGCCGCCTCGCTGAGGGCCTCGGCGTCGTACGGCAGCCAGACCTGGAACTGGTGCGTGTGCGGCCGCTCGGGGTGCACGCGCGACCAGGGCACCCCGGCGGCCGCGAACCCCTCGCGCAGCGCGTCGGCGACCACGCGCGCGTGGCTGACGTAATCCGGAAGCCGGGGGAGCGTGTTCTTCAGGCCGAGCAGAGCGGCGACGGCGGCCGGGAACTGCTGGAAGACCAGGCCCCCGTAGCGGTGACGCCAGGTCCGCGCCTCGTCGACCAGGGTGCGCGGGCCCGCGAGCACCGCGCCGCTCAGGCCGTCCAGGGACTTGTAGAACGACACGTACACGGTGTCCGCGAGGCCCGCGATCTCCGCGAGGGAGCGGTCGAAGTGCGGTGTGCACTCCCACAGGCGCGCACCGTCGAAGTGCACGACGGCGTCACGCTCCCTGGCCGCCTCCACGACCTCTTCGAGCTCCTCCCAGGTCGGCAGCACGAAACCGGCGTCCCGCAGCGGCAGTTCGAGCATCAGCGTCCCGAAGGGCTCATCGAAGTCCCGCACCTCGTCGGCCGTGGGCAGCCGCGGCTCCCTCGTCGGATGCACCGTGCGCAGCCCGCTCACCGCGGAGAGCGCGCCCCTTTCGTGCACCTCGGGGTGCGCCTTGGGATGGAGGGCGACCGTCGCGTTGCCGGTGCGGCCCGCCCAGCAGCGCAGGGCGACCTGCTGGGCCATCGTGCCGGTCGGGAAGAAGGCGGCGGACTCCTTGCCGAGCAGCCGCGCGACCTCGTCCTCCAGGCGCGCGACGACCGCGTTGCCGTAGATGTCGACGGGCTCGTCCGGGTCCACGACCTCCGAGGCCGCGTCCGCGAGCGCGGACAGCCGTGCCGCGAGGGGGAGGTGCGCGGACAAGCGGTGCAGGGTGCGGGTGGCGCCGAGGGCGGCGGACCGGCGGCGGGCGGCGAGCAGGTCCTGCTCGCTCACCTCGGATTCTCCGTCGTGTGAAGTCATCCCCCGAGCATGGCGTGCGAGCGGCCACCGGTCATACGAATACCCACAGCCTGTGGACAGCCGAGGACGCGGCACCGACCAATCGCGTTAGCATGACGAGAAATCGTCCGGTACCCCGAGCGGACTGGAACGGGAAGGCGTCATCGCGTGAACGCACCTCAGCAGCCAGACCCGCGGGACCGCCCCGCGAGGCTCACGGTGGGTGTCGTGGGAGCGGGCCGTGTCGGCCCCGCGCTCGCCGCGGCACTCCAGCTCGCCGGGCACCGCCCGGTCGCCGCGTCCGGGGTCTCCGACGCGTCCGTACGACGCGCGGCCGCCCTGCTGCCCGACGTGCCGCTCGTCCCGCCCGCCCAGGTCCTCGAGCGCGCCGACCTGGTCCTCCTGACCGTTCCGGACGACGCCCTCGTGGGTCTCGTCGAGGGTCTCGCCGAGACCGGCGCCATCCGCCCGGGCCAGCTCCTGGTGCACACGTCCGGGCGGTACGGCACCCAGGTGCTCGAGCCCGCGCTGCGCGCCGGTGCCCTGCCGCTCGCGCTGCACCCCGCCATGACGTTCACCGGCACCCCCGTCGACGTGCAGCGCCTGGCCGGCTGCTCCTTCGGCGTGACCGCCCCCGAGGAACTGCGCCTCGCCGCCGAGGCCCTGGTCATCGAGATGGGCGGCGAGCCCGAATGGATCGCCGAGGAGGCCAGGCCGCTCTACCACGCGGCGCTCGCCCTCGGCGCGAACCACCTGGTGACGCTGGTCGCCGAGTCCATGGATCTGCTCAAGGAAGCGGGCGTCTCCGCCCCCGACCGGATGCTCGGCCCGCTGCTCGGCGCCGCCCTGGACAACGCACTGCGGTCCGGTGACGCCGCCCTCACCGGGCCCGTCGCGCGCGGGGACGCGGGCACTGTCGCCGCGCACGTCGCCGAGCTGCGCAAGCACGCCCCGCAGACCGTCGCCGGCTATCTGGCGATGGCCCGCGCGACCGCCGACCGCGCCCTCGCCCACGGACTGCTCAAGCCCGAGCTCGCCGAGGACCTCCTGGGCGTCCTGGCCAACGGCGGGGGCGGGACCGGGAGCGGAGACGCCGAGGGAGGAGCCCGATGACCCGCCTGGTGCACACCGCCGAGCCGCTGCGCACGCGCGCACGCGCCGGGCGCCGCGTCGTCGTCATGACCATGGGCGCCCTGCACGAGGGCCACGCCACCCTGATCCGCACCGCGCGCCGCATCGCGGGCGACGAGGGCGAAGTCGTGGTCACGGTCTTCGTGAACCCCCTCCAGTTCGGCGCGGGCGAGGACCTCGACCGCTACCCCCGCACCCTGGACGCCGACGTCAAGATCGCCGAACAGGAAGGCGCGGACTTCGTGTTCGCCCCCTCCGTGGACGAGGTCTACCCCGGCGGCGAACCGCAGGTCCGGATCAGCGCCGGCCCCATGGGCGCCCTCCTCGAAGGGGCCACCCGCCCCGGACACTTCGACGGCATGCTCACGGTCGTCGCCAAGCTGCTGCACCTCACCCGGCCCGACGTGGCGCTGTACGGCCAAAAGGACGCCCAGCAGCTCGCCCTCATCCGCCGCATGGTGCGGGACCTGAACTTCGGCGTCGACATCGTCGGCGTACCCACCGTGCGCGAGGACGACGGCCTGGCCCTCTCCAGCCGCAACCGCTATCTCTCGCCGGCCGAGCGGCGCACCGCGCTCGCGCTCTCCCAGGCCCTCTTCGCGGGCCGCGACCGGCACGCCGCGCAGGAGGCACTGCACGCGCGGGCGGCGCTCGCCCCCGTCACGCACGCGCGCGCCGACGCCCTGAACGCCCTGGGGGAGTCCCGCGCCGCGGCCGACACCCACGCGGTCGCCCAGTCCGTCACGCCCTCCGTGCCCGGCGGCCCCGCGGCCGTCCGCGCCGCCGCCCGGCACGTCCTCGACCAGGCGGCCCGCAGCAGGCCCCCGCTCGAACTGGACTACCTGGCGCTGGTCGACCCCGCCGACTTCACGGACGTACAGCCGGGCCACACCGGTGAGGCGGTCCTCGCCGTCGCGGCCAAGGTCGGCGCGACCCGGCTGATCGACAACATCCCGCTCACGTTCGGAGCCACCCCATGAGTGCCACCGGAATACGGCTGCACGCCCCCGCGCCCGGCTGGT
This sequence comes from Streptomyces sp. NPDC054872, assembly GCF_053610705.1. Taxonomy (NCBI): domain Bacteria; kingdom Bacillati; phylum Actinomycetota; class Actinomycetes; order Kitasatosporales; family Streptomycetaceae; genus Streptomyces; species Streptomyces sp. NPDC054872. The sequence continues at coordinate 129,839 of NZ_JBSGYY010000017.1, forward strand.
CCCTGGAAGCCGACCTCGTCGTCGTCGGCTCCGGAGTGGCCGGGCTGACCACGGCCCTGCGCTGCTCGGCGGCGGGCCTCAAGACCGTCGTGGTCACCAAGGCACGCCTGGACGACGGCTCCACGCGCTGGGCCCAGGGCGGCATCGCCGCGGCACTCGGCGAGGGCGACACCCCCGAGCAGCATCTGGACGACACCCTCGTGGCGGGCGCGGGCCTGTGCGACGAGGAGGCCGTGCGCACCCTGGTCACCGAGGGGCCCGACGCCGTGCGCCGCCTCATCGAGACCGGCGCCCACTTCGACACCGGCCCCGAAGGGGCCATCGAGCTGACCCGGGAGGGCGGCCACCACCGCCGCCGCATCGCCCACGCGGGCGGCGACGCGACCGGCGCGGAGATCTCCCGCGCCCTGGTCGAAGCGGTGCGCGCGCAGGCCATCCCGACCGTGGAGAACGCCCTCGTACTCGACCTGCTCACGGATGCCGACGGCCGCACCGCCGGGGTCTCCCTGCACGTCATGGGAGAGGGCCAGCACGACGGCGTGGGCGCGGTGCACGCCCCCGCGGTCGTCCTCGCCACCGGCGGCATGGGTCAGGTCTTCTCGGCCACCACGAACCCCTCCGTGTCGACGGGCGACGGCGTCGCGCTCGCCCTGCGCGCGGGCGCCGAGGTGAGCGACCTGGAGTTCGTGCAGTTCCACCCCACCGTGCTCTTCCTGGGCGCCGACGCGGAGGGCCAGCAGCCGCTGGTCTCCGAGGCGGTGCGCGGCGAGGGGGCCCACCTCGTGGACGCGGACGGCGTGCGCTTCATGGTGGGGCAGCACGAGCTCGCGGAGCTCGCCCCGCGCGACATCGTCGCCAAGGGCATCACACGGCGCATGCAGGAAAAGGGCGCCGAGCACATGTATTTGGACGCCCGCCACTTCGGCGCCGAGATGTGGGAGAACCGCTTCCCGACGATCCTCGCCGCCTGCCGCGCCCACGGCATCGACCCGGTGACCGAGCCCATACCCGTCGCCCCGGCCGCGCACTACGCCTCCGGAGGCATCCGCACCGACCCGCACGGCCGCACCACGGTCCCGGGTCTGTACGCCTGCGGAGAGGTCGCCTGCACCGGCGTGCACGGAGCGAACCGCCTCGCCTCCAACTCCCTTCTGGAAGGCCTGGTCTACGCCGAGCGCATCGCCGCCGACATCGCATCGCCGCACACGGGCAGGACACTCCACGCGCGCGTGCCCGCACCCGTCTCCTCCCGTCCCGACACCCCCGCGCACCCTTTGCTGCCCCCCGAGGCCCGCTTCGCCATCCAGCGCGTGATGACCGAGGGCGCCGGAGTGCTCAGGTCCGCCGACTCCCTCTCCGAGGCCGCGGCCCGGCTCGCCCGCATCCACGCCGAGGCCGCGGGCGCCCTCGCCGAGGACGGCAAGACGGCCGAGCCGGGCGTCGACACCTGGGAGACCACCAACCTCCTGTGCGTCGCCCGCGTCCTGGTGGCCGCCGCACAGCGCCGCGAGGAGACCCGCGGCTGCCACTGGCGCGAGGACCGCCCCGACCGCGACGACGAGGCCTGGCGGCGCCACATCGTCGTACGCCTCAACGCGGACCGGACCCTGGCCCTGCAGACGACCGAGACCGCAGACTTCCCTCCGACGACCAGCCCTCAGGAGAAGTGACCGTGAGCACCCCCGACGACCTCCCTCTCGCCCCCACGGGCGGTGGCTGCGGCGATGCCTGCGGCTGCGGCTCAGACGACGCGTACGACCCCATGGAGTGCGGCCTCGACCCCGCTCTCGCGCAGCTCCTGACCGAGGCGGGGCTCGACCCCGTGCAGGTCGAGGACATCGCGCACATGGCGATCGAGGAGGACCTGGCGGGCGGCGTGGACGTCACCTCGGTCGCCACGATCCCCGAAGAGGCCGTCGCCACCGGCGACTTCACCGCGCGCGAGGCCGGCACCGCGGCGGGCCTGCGCATCGCCGAAGCCGTCATCTCCATCGTCTGCACGGACACCTTCGAGGTGGAGCGGCACGTCGAGGACGGCGACCGGGTGGCGGCGGGCGACAAGCTGCTCAGCGTCACCACCCGCACCCGCGACCTGCTCACCGCCGAGCGCAGCGCGCTCAACCTCCTGTGCCGCCTCTCCGGCGTGGCGACGGCCACGCGCGCGTGGGCCGACGCACTGGACGGCACCAAGGCCGAGGTCCGCGACACCCGCAAGACCACGGCCGGGATCCGCGCCCTGGAGAAGTACGCGGTGCGGATGGGCGGCGGCGTGAACCACCGCATGTCGCTCTCCGACGCGGCCCTGGTGAAGGACAACCACGTGGTGGCCGCCGGAGGCGTGGAGCAGGCCTTCACGGCCGTCCGCGAGGCCTTCCCCGACCTGGCCGTCGAGGTCGAGGTCGACACCCTCCACCAACTGCGCGAGGTCGTGGACGCGGGCGCCGACCTGATCCTCCTGGACAACTTCACGCCGGGCGAGACCGCGGAGGCCGTGGCCCTCGTCGACGGCCGCGCGATCCTGGAGTCCTCGGGCCGCCTCACCCTGGAGAACGCCCGGGCGTACGCGGAGACGGGCGTCGACTACCTCGCGGTGGGCGCCCTCACCCACTCGTCGCCGATCCTGGACATCGGCCTCGACCTTCGCGCGGCGGAGTGACGACGACATGCTGCTGACCATCGACGTCGGAAACACGCACACCGTCCTCGGCCTCTTCGACGGCGAGGAGATCGTCGAACACTGGCGCATCTCCACCGAGGCCCGCCGCACCGCCGACGAACTCGCCGTACTGCTCAACGGCCTGATGGGCATGCACCCGCTGCTCGGCGACGAACTGGGCGACGGCATCGACGGCATCGCCATCTGCTCGACCGTCCCCTCCGTCCTGCACGAGCTGCGCGAGGTCACCAGGCGGTACTACGGAGACGTGCCCGCCGTCCTGGTGGAGCCCGGCATCAAGACCGGCGTGCCGATCCTGATGGACAACCCCAAGGAGGTCGGCGCCGACCGCATCATCAACGCGGTCGCGGCGGTCGAGCTCTACGGAGGCCCCGCCATCGTCGTCGACTTCGGCACGGCGACGACGTTCGACGCGGTCTCCGCGCGCGGGGAGTACACCGGAGGCGTCATCGCCCCCGGCATCGAGATCTCCGTGGAGGCCCTCGGCGTACGGGGCGCCCAGCTCCGCAAGATCGAGCTGGCCCGGCCGCGCAGCGTCATCGGCAAGAACACCGTGGAGGCCATGCAGTCCGGCATCCTGTACGGCTTCGCGGGTCAGGTCGACGGCGTCGTGCAGCGCATGGCCCGCGAACTGGCGGGCCCTGGCGGCGACCCGGACGACGTGACGGTCATCGCGACCGGCGGCCTGGCGCCCATGGTGCTCGGCGAGGCCACGGTCATCGACGAGCACGAGCCGTGGCTGACTCTCATCGGCCTCCGCCTGGTCTACGAGCGGAACGTGTCCCGGAGTTGATGCCCGAGTGATGACCCGGAGTTGAGTGCCGCCGGAGCCGTCGGCTCATAACCGGCGGCTCATAAACGGGGCTTGCGCACACAACCCTGCGCCCCATACAAGAGTCAGCGCAGGGACGGGACTTGAGAAGGTTCGAGCGGGCGTGGAGCAAATGGGGCGTAGGGGAAGACTGGTCGCGGCAGTGGCGGCCGGGGTGCTGGCCGGCCTCGCCGGACCTGCCGCGACGGCGCATACGGCCACCACGGCCAACACGGCCAACACGGCCACCACGGCCAACACGGCCACCGGGTTCGACGAGGGGCGCCCCGCGTACGGGGTGAGGGCCCTGGCCACGACAGCCGCACCGTCCACGACCTCGAGCACGTCGCCCACGTCCGGTGCGACCCCCACCTCCACCACGACACCGGACGCCGAAGGGGAAGGCCCCGATGCCCGCGAAGCACCTGACGGCAGGATGGCGGACACCGGGGCGAACGTCCTCCCCTGGATAGCCGCCGCCGCGGCCGGTGCCCTCGGAGTCGGCGCGGTCGTCTTCGCGTTGATACGCCGCCGTTCGGAATAGACGAGCGGGCAAAGCCACGCCACATATTGGCGTTAAGCGGATTTTGTCCACTTTGCACGTATCGTCAGTCCATGCCCACGCCATACGGATCTCGCGGCGGCATGGCCTTCGGTGCGGAGGAACTGCGTGTGCTCCGCCGCGCTCTGGCCCTCGCCCTGCATCCCAGCCCCGTCTCCGACGAGGACGTCCAGGACTGCCTACGCCTAGCCGACGCCGTCGACGAGGCGGTGAGCGAGGGTGCCAGGCTCCGCGCCTTCCTGCTGGCCGACCTCGCCCGCTACCGGACGGCCCTGCCCGGCACCGCAACCGGCTACCTCGCGCTCCTGGAGGACGTCCTCGGCGCCGGCTATCAGCCCGGCGCCGACGATCTCGCCGCGCTGCGTGCCCTGCGCGGCAACCCGGTGGCCGCCGCCCTCCTCGACCGCTGCCGGACCGTCGCCGAACAGGCCGTACGCGCCCGTCTCGCGGGCCGGTCCCCTGCGGCCGTCCCGGCGCCCCGCCCCCTCGTCCCCGCCTCGCGCACGCGTCTGCTCGCTCTCCCCGGCGGCCGCAGCGGAGCCGGTGACCGGGCGACGGCTCCCAAGCCCAAGACGCCGAACTCCCCTCCGGCGAAACCGGCCGCCCCGGAGCCGCCACGCCCCGTGCCGACCCCGGCCGAGGTCTTCCCTCCCAAGCGCCGTCCGACGGACCCGCCGCACCAGCTCGCCGCGGGCTAGCTACTCTGGGGGGCATGGAATACGTCTCCGCGCTCCTGCCCCCCGTAGTGATGGCCGTGTTCTTCGGCGGTCTCATCGTGACGATCGTGAAGACCCAGGGCGGCGCCAACAAGGCCAAGGAGGACGCGGCCGTCGACGCCGTGCTCTCCAGCGCCGAAGGCGCCCGGCAGACCCCCAAGACCCCGTGACCTGAGGTCGCCCCAGTCACCCCACGTCACCACCCGCACACCCCTGGCGTACGACTCGCTCCCATTCTGAGTCGTACGCCCTTTTTGTTGGGGAAATGGCGCCTCCGCCACGTCCGTCACGTCATTAGTGACATCTCCCACTATTGTTCTCGTGTGCCTCGCCCCTTGGGAGAACTCGAAGACTCAGTCATGACACGGGTGTGGAAGTGGAACCGCCCCGTGACCGTTCGAGAAGTCCTGGAAGACCTTCAGCAGGAACGGTCCATCGCCTACACCACCGTCATGACCGTTTTGGACAATCTTCATCAGAAGGGCTGGGTGCGCCGTGAAGCGGAAGGCCGCGCCTATCGATATGAGGCGGTCTCCACTCGGGCCGCCTACGCCGCCGCACTGATGAACGAAGCTTGGTCGCAGAGCGACAACCCGGCGGCCGCTCTCGTCGCGTTCTTCGGGATGATGTCGGCGGAACAGCGCGAAGCACTCAGTGACGCGATGCGGATCGTGGGCCCCGCTGTTCAAGTCCCGGCCCCGCAGAACCCCGGCGAGGCGGAGCCCGAAGCAGAGCGATAGCGTCCGGTCATGCCAGCAGAACCCCCTGATCTCAGCGCTAAAGCAGTCTCCGTACGCCGGGCGCGCACAGCCGATGTGCCGGTCGTACGCAACCTCCTGGACTCCTACGCACGCCAGGGGATCCTGCTCGACAAAGCGACGGTCGCCCTTTACGAGTCCATCCAGGAGTTCTGGGTGGCGGAACGCGACGACAACGCAGAGGTCGTCGGCTGCGGTGCTCTGCACGTGATGTGGGAAGACCTCGCGGAAGTGCGCACTCTCGCCGTGAACCCCGACGTCAAGGGCGTCGGAGTGGGCCATCAGGTGTTGGGGAAGTTGCTGCAGACCGCTCGCTGGCTCGGTGTCCGCAGGGTTTTCTGTCTCACCTTCGAAGTCGACTTCTTCGCGAAGCACGGCTTCGTGGAGATCGGTGAGACACCTGTCGACGGAGATGTCTACAGCGAGCTGCTGCGTTCCAAAGACGAGGGCGTCGCGGAGTTCCTGGGCCTCGAACGAGTGAAACCGAACACCTTGGGCAACAGCCGGATGCTTCTGCATCTGTGATCGTCGTCGGTATTCCGGGCTGCCTGCTGCCCCGGTTCCCTATGTCCGAAACGCGCATGTTTCCTGGGTTCTCGGGGTCCCCGGTCTCTCCCGGGGGTTTGTGTTTTCCCAGCAAAAGCGGTTTGCTTTCCGACGTACTGCAGTACTGCATATAACAGGGGGCGGCGATTCCGCGGCTCACGCCGTGCGATCCGGCCCTAAGTTATCGATGAAAGGAAATCCGGTGGCACAGAAGGTTCAGGTCCTTCTTGTCGATGACCTCGACGGTGGCGAGGCAGACGAGACCGTGACGTTTGCGCTGGACGGCAAGTCGTACGAGATCGACCTCACCACGTCGAACGCGGACAAGCTCCGTGGTCTTCTTGAGCCTTACCTCAAGGGTGGTCGTCGCACCGGTGGCCGTGGTTCGGCCGGGCGTTCCAAAGCCCGTGCCTCCGCCACGAGCGGCGGTCAGGACACCGCGGCGATCCGCGCCTGGGCCAAGGACAACGGTTTCGAGGTCAACGACCGCGGCCGCGTCCCCGCGTCCATCCGCGAGGCCTACGAGAAGGCCAACGGCTGACGACGGGTCCGTCGCAACCGGACCCGGTGGCATTGCGTCGCCGCCGTGTCCACAAGCCGTACGAGACCGGAGCCCACGGCGGGGTCGCTGTGGGGCACGGTGCCACCCCCCACGCACGACAGGGACGGCAATGCCGGCAGCGTCGGCTCCACCTCGCACCCGGGCTCCGGGGGTCGCAGCCACACGGCGGCCCCCTGCGTGCCGGACCACCCCGGAGGCGTGGGCGCGTCGGTCCGTCCGCCCGCCCCGACGGCCGTGAGGTCCAGGGGGATGCCGCCCCACTCCAGCCAGTCCAGGAGCCCCGGCAGCTCGTCGGCGCTCCCCGCGGCCACGAAGAGCCGCATCGATTCTCCTCGCAGGGCCACCGGCGCCTTCGGCCCGAGATGCCTCAGCGCGGCGAAGCCGGCCTCGGCGGGCAGCTGCAGTACATCGAAGCGGAGCCCCGTCAGGAGCTGCACCGGCAGCCCTGGACGGTGCTCGTCCGTCGCCCAGCCGAGTTCGTTCGCGTACCACTGCCGCACCGGGTCGCTCTGCTCGACCGGTACACGGGGCTGGGGAACGGTGAAGGCCATGCATGGAGCAACCGGCCGGAAGCGTCTCGGGTTACGCAGAGTGGCCCTGTGATTGCTCTCGGTGTCCGGAAAGAGGGCGTAAGGGCGTGTTCGGCCGCGCAAGGGTGTTCGCCCGTAGCGGAGGGAACCGGCGCGCGCCGCATGGAGTGTCAGTCCTTACGGGTAAGACATCCCTAGTGGGGAGGGGCGACACACGCGCGAGGCCGTCTCACGTTCGCCATCGGCGTAGTGGTGGTGAGGGTAAGTGCTTGGCCTGCGGGAACATCGTCTCGCACCATCGGGTTGGAGCAGTTGTCGGCGTTCGGGGTCAGGAGGCACCTCTTGTTCTCGGCCGGGTGTCGGCAGTTGGAATGAGCGGTCCCCGCTTGCGGGACTAAGCTGCGGAAGGACAGGGAGGGGACAGCCCCCTTACTGCCTGACCGCTCTGAGGAGCGATTAACGATGTTCGAGAGGTTCACCGACCGCGCGCGGCGGGTTGTCGTCCTGGCTCAGGAAGAAGCCCGGATGCTCAACCACAACTACATCGGCACCGAGCACATCCTCCTGGGCTTGATCCACGAGGGCGAGGGTGTCGCCGCTAAGGCCCTGGAGAGCCTCGGGATTTCGCTCGAGGCGGTCCGCCAGCAGGTGGAGGAGATCATCGGTCAGGGCCAGCAGGCCCCGTCCGGCCACATCCCCTTCACCCCCCGTGCCAAGAAGGTCCTGGAGCTTTCGCTCCGCGAGGCCCTTCAGCTGGGCCACAACTACATCGGCACGGAGCACATCCTGCTCGGCCTGATCCGCGAGGGCGAGGGCGTCGCCGCCCAGGTCCTCGTGAAGCTGGGCGCCGATCTCAACCGGGTGCGGCAGCAGGTCATCCAGCTGCTCTCCGGATACCAGGGCAAGGAGACCGCCACCGCCGGCGGTCCTGCGGAGGGCACGCCCTCCACGTCCCTGGTGCTCGACCAGTTCGGCCGGAACCTCACCCAGGCCGCTCGTGAGTCCAAGCTCGACCCGGTCATCGGGCGCGAGAAGGAGATCGAGCGGGTCATGCAGGTGCTGTCCCGCCGTACGAAGAACAACCCCGTGCTCATCGGCGAGCCCGGCGTCGGCAAGACCGCCGTCGTCGAGGGCCTGGCGCAGGCCATCGTCAAGGGCGAGGTGCCCGAGACCCTCAAGGACAAGCACCTCTACACCCTGGACCTGGGCGCGCTCGTCGCCGGTTCGCGCTACCGCGGTGACTTTGAGGAGCGCCTGAAGAAGGTCCTCAAGGAGATCCGCACCCGCGGCGACATCATCCTGTTCATCGACGAGCTCCACACCCTGGTGGGTGCGGGTGCCGCCGAGGGCGCGATCGACGCCGCGAGCATCCTCAAGCCGATGCTGGCGCGAGGCGAGCTGCAGACCATCGGTGCCACGACGCTGGACGAGTACCGCAAGCACCTGGAGAAGGACGCGGCCCTCGAGCGCCGCTTCCAGCCCATCCAGGTCGCGGAGCCGTCCCTGCCGCACACCATCGAGATCCTCAAGGGTCTGCGCGACCGTTACGAGGCCCACCACAGGGTCTCCATCACGGACGAGGCGCTGGTCCAGGCCGCCACCCTGGCCGACCGGTACATCTCGGACCGCTTCCTGCCGGACAAGGCGATCGACCTGATCGACGAGGCCGGTTCCCGGATGCGCATCCGCCGGATGACCGCGCCGCCGGACCTCCGCGAGTTCGACGAGAAGATCGCGGGCGTGCGTCGCGACAAGGAGTCGGCCATCGACTCCCAGGACTTCGAGAAGGCGGCCTCTCTCCGCGACAAGGAGAAGCAGCTGCTCGCGGCGAAGGCCAAGCGCGAGAAGGAATGGAAGGCCGGCGACATGGACGTCGTCGCCGAGGTCGACGGCGAGCTCATCGCCGAGGTCCTGGCCACGGCCACCGGCATTCCGGTCTTCAAGCTGACCGAGGAGGAGTCCTCGCGTCTGCTGCGCATGGAGGACGAGCTCCACAAGCGGGTCATCGGCCAGAAGGACGCCATCAAGGCGCTTTCGCAGGCGATTCGTCGTACGCGAGCCGGTCTGAAGGACCCGAAGCGTCCCGGTGGCTCGTTCATCTTCGCCGGTCCGTCCGGTGTCGGTAAGACGGAGCTTTCCAAGACGCTCGCCGAATTCCTCTTCGGTGACGAGGACGCCCTGATCTCCCTCGACATGTCGGAGTTCAGCGAGAAGCACACGGTCTCGCGTCTCTTCGGTTCGCCGCCCGGATATGTCGGTTACGAAGAGGGCGGTCAGCTGACGGAGAAGGTCCGTCGCAAGCCGTTCTCGGTCGTGCTCTTCGACGAGGTCGAGAAGGCCCACCCCGATATCTTCAACTCGCTGTTGCAGATCCTTGAGGACGGTCGTCTGACCGACTCCCAGGGCCGGGTCGTGGACTTCAAGAACACCGTCATCATCATGACGACCAACCTCGGAACGCGTGACATCTCCAAGGGCTTCAACCTCGGATTCGCCGCGTCGGGTGACGTCAAGACGAACTACGAGCGCATGAAGACCAAGGTCAACGACGAGCTGAAGCAGCACTTCCGCCCGGAGTTCCTGAACCGTGTCGACGACACGGTGGTCTTCCACCAGCTCACCGAGGAAGACATCATCCAGATCGTCGACCTCATGATCGCCAAGGTGGACGAGCGTCTGCGGGACCGCGACATGGGCATCGAGCTCAGCGGTGACGCGAAGAAGCTGCTCGCGAAGAAGGGCTACGACCCCGTCATGGGCGCCCGGCCGCTGCGCCGGACGATCCAGCGCGAGGTCGAGGACATCCTGTCGGAGAAGATTCTCTTCGGCGAGCTCCGCCCCGGCCACATCGTGGTCGTCGGCACGGAGGGTGAGGGCGAGGAAGCCAAGTTCACCTTCCGCGGCGAGGAGAAGGCGGCGCTTCCGGATGTTCCGCCGATCGAGCAGGCGGCTGGTGGCGCCGGGCCTAACCTGAGCAAGGAGGCGTAGCCCGCCGGGCTCGCACAAGCTCACGGGGGCTGCCCCGGACCGTTTCTCGGTCCGGGGCAGCCCCTTTTCCGTCGCGTGGCGCCGCTACGCGGTGATCGTGACCCCCTCCGGCACGTTTCGTACACGGGGCAGGCGGGGGTTCACCCGCAGCACGGTCAGGTTCGGGAAGCGGGAGAGCCAGGACATGTCCGTGTCGGCGAGCTCCGCCGTGATCCACAGGTGGGTGAGCTGCTCGTGCTCCAGGCCGTCCAGGAGTTCCTCGGTGCGCATCACGCCGACGACCTGGATCCACGGGCGCCCGCCCAGCTGCCGCAGCGCCGCGAGCTCGGCCGTGTCGGACACCGGGAAGTACAGGCCGAGCGGATCGAGGTGGGCGATGATCTCGCGCGCGTACCGCTCCGTGTCGAAGTGCCGCCACGGGCGGACCAGCTCGGCCCGGATGGACAGTGCCGAGCGGTGCCGCATACGGGCGAGGTAGTCGATGGCGGCGTCGTCCTGGACGCGGGTGGCCGTGATCGCGAGGAGGAGCGCCTGCTGGTCGCTCGGCACCTGCTCGGGATCCGGCAGTTGCTCCAGGACGATGGGGCCGACCCAGCCGAGGCTGCGGGCGGCCAGCTCCGTCGTGGGGCGCACGAGGTTCTTCGTACGGTCGTGGACGAGCCGCTGCACGTCCGGGTCGAGCTCGGTGACGTGCTCCAGGCAGGCCGCGGCCATCAGACGCCGGTGGTTCACGTGCGGGCGGCGCAGGTTCGGGGCGGCGGCCAGGAGCCGCTCGAGGAAATCGGCGCACTCCTCGGGGCGTGCGTGGGCGGCGGCCATGCGGATGACCTCCTCCCACTCGGCGCGGTGCGCGTGCTCGACGAGGGTGCGGAACTGGCCGCGGGCCACTATCTCCTTGGCGGCGAGATAGTCCTGGAAGGTGCGGTGGATGAAGTCCACCGAGAGGCCCGCCTGTTCGCGCAGCAGCCCGGTGCGGTGCAGCAGATGACGGAAGATCTTCTCGCCGTCGCCCTCGGCGCGCGCGGAGGGGATGGCGGGCAGCGCGCTGTCCAGGATCGCGACCACGCGTTCGCGCGGCAGCTCCGAGACGCCCTCCTCCACCATCGCGTGGGCCAGCTTGCGCAGGAGCAGCTCACGGGGCCCTTGCTGGAGGCGCACGTCGTCGGCGTACAACACGTCACGTTCGGGGTCGCGGCGCTGGAGGAGCATCTCCAGGGCCGCGTCGTACAGCTCCTTGCGCCCTTTGGGCAGGGAGCCGGAGCGGTCGCGGTTGAGGGCGCAGATCAGGCCGCACATCAGGGGGTTGGTGGCGAGCTGGCGCAGCTCGCGGTAGATCCGCACGGAATGCAGGAGGCGCTCCTCGTACTCCCGCAGTTTGTCGCGCTCCGACTGCTCCTTGCACTGGTCGTCGCTCATCGCCGCCGCGTGCCAGTCGTGGATGAAGCGGGTGACCTGGTCGCGTGACATCGGCGCGAGGGACAGTTCCTTGAAGCCCTCTTCGGCGAGGCGCTCCTGGGCGAGCCAGCCGTCCTCGACGGCGGAGGGGCGGGACGTCACCAGGCAGCCGTTGCCGGAGAAGATGCGAAGGAGCCGGCGCAGCTGGTTGCGCAGCTCGCCGCGGGTCGCCTCAGGGGCCTCGTCGATCCCGTCGACCAGGAGCATGGCGCGGCCCGCGAGGAGGGTGCGCACGACCCAGCCCTCCGGAGCCTGGTCGGCGAGGGGGTGGCTGATGGCGTGCAGGAAGTCGTCCGGGGCGGGGAAGCCCTCGCGGGCGAAGCGGCGTACGGGCAGGACGAAGGGCACGCGGGTGCCCGCGCGCGCCGCGGCCACGGCGAGCCACTGGACGAGCGTCGTCTTGCCCGAGCCGGCGACACCGCGCAGGAGGACACGCTCGTGCCCCTCGAGGGCTCGGTCGGCGAGCAGCACGGTGCGCGGCTCGCCCGGTACGCCGCTGCCGCTGCTCTCCTCGGCCTCCAGGCTGAGGTAGGTGTCCTCAAGGGGCCAGCGGTCCGGTGCGTTGGCGAGGTCCACGCCGACGATGGTGAGCCAGCCGTGCTGCCGTACGACCTCTTCGCCGTACGCGGCCTCGAAGTCCCGGTCCTCCTGCGAGCGTTCGGGCTGCCGGGCCGCCGCCTCGGCGTCGTTCAGGTCGATGAGCTGGCGGATGCGGCTGGCACGCTCGGCCATGTCCCGCTGGATGTGCGGGGAGCGGCGCACGAAGTGGTACAGGACATGCAGGCACACGGCCACGAGCAGCTCGTCGTGGAACGACGCGGCGCCGGGCGACAACGCGCGGTCCGCGCCCTGCACGGCACCCCTCAGGCGCCGCGCGTAGTCCTGCGGGCCGAGGCGCACGGCGTCCACGTCCGTGAGGTCGAGCTCGCCGGCCGCGAGGAGCGTCCGCGTCAACACGTCGGTCACGGCGCCGAGTTCGGCCGCCGGCGCGGAGTGCGCATCGGCGGCGAGGTGGACGAAGTCCGCGGCGGTGCGGTGCACGTCGTCCGGTGTCATAGGGGCGTCGGCGCCGCGCCAAGTGGTGAGGGCGGCGATCAGGTCGGGCGCGGCGGGCGGCTGCGGTGGGGGCGTACGGATGAGCCGTTGTACGAGGGGCGCTGCGAGCGGCGAGGGGATACGGACAACGGGCTCCATGGACATGTGGGGTCCCTGCGGGTGGGATTTCGTGTGTCGTGGAGGGTCAAGGGTAGGTCAACTCCGCTGCGGCGGAGGGGGGATGGGCCCGATCCGGCGCGCGCGGGGGGAGTGGGGGGCGGGGGTGAGTGGAGTGGTTGCAGGAAAATCCCGTCAGGGGCGGCTTGGTGTCCCTGACGGTGGGATTTTCCTGCCACTCGTACGCCGGTGTGGCGGGGCGGTGGGGCGGGAGGGGCGCGAGGGGGCGGTGGGGCCGGTCGGGGCGGTGAGGGCGGACGGGGTGTTCCGGCCCGCGCGGGGGACTCAGTTGAGCTTCGTGCCGTACACCCTCTCGACCGTCATCGTGATCAGCACCCGGTGGTCGGAGACCATGACCCGGCGGTACTCGTCCCAGTCCGGGTGCTCACCGGCGGCGGCCCGGTAGTAGTCCACGAGGGCCTGCACCTCAGGGCCCTGGGGGTCGGTTCCGGGTCCGATGAGGGTGGCGTTGCCTTCGGCGGTGGCCCAGGCGCGGCCGTCCTGGCTGGTCACCTCCAGCGCGGCGCGGGCGTCGCGACGCAGGTTCGCGAACTTCGCCGTCTTCGCGGTCGTCGACACGCGGATGACGCCCGCGGAGTGGTCGTACGACGGCATCACGGGCGAGAGCTGGGGCCGCCCGTCGGCCTTGAGGGTCGCCAGCACGCCGAGGCTGCTGCCGGCGAGCAGGGCGTGGGGATCGAAGGGTGCGTCAGTCGTCATGTGGGGCCAACCCGGGGGCGGGGGTGGGGTATTCCGACGCGGCGGGCGCCGGGTGGTCCGCTGACTTTCGGGGTCCTTCTCGCTGCTCAGCAGGGTTCGTTAGGCGGATGTTAGTCGCGTGGGAGTTCGGCATTAGCGGGCTCGACCAGAGTCGGTCTTGTTCCCGAGGAGGGGACGCCACCGACTACATACAGGGGATCCCGCCATGCGTTCCAACACCACCGACGCCGCTCGCCGCCGTACTCTCCGCATCGCCGCCGCGGCCCTGACCGTCGCCGCGAGCCTCTCGCTCACCGCCTGCAACGGCGATGACGTCACGGGGCAGGGTGACCCCTCGGCCGCCTCCAGCGCGTCATCGTCGGGCGGCGGGTCGGAGCAGAGCGGTTCCGGCTCGGGCGGCACGGAGCAGGGCGGCGGGAAGGACTCGGCCGGCAAGACCTCCGGTGGGCAGGGCACTGCGGCCGGGAGCGGTGCGGGCAACGTCGAGCGGGCCGAGAAGTGCCGTACGGATGACCTCGACATCTCGGCCTCGGACAGCACCATCGACGGTGACGACAAGGGTTCGGTCGCGGTGACCTTCAAGAACCCCGGCGACCGGGGCTGCCTCCTCTCCGGGTTCGCGGGCATCGACCTGAAGACCAACGCGGGGGATCTGTCCCCCACGCGTGAGGGGAAGCCCGCCGAGCCGATGGTCCTCACGGGCGGGGAGTCGGTGTCCTTCTACGTCAGCTACCCGATGAACGACACGGGCGGCTCCGGTGTCCGTGTCACGGGCCTCGTGGTGACGCCTCCCGGTGAGACGAAGTCGTACTCCCTGGAGTGGCCGGGCGCCGCCACGCTGCCCGTCAGCGATGGCACGGGCTCCTCGGTCAAGGTCGGCCCGATCGGCAGCGCGGGCCAGGGCGGCGCGTCGTAAGCCGCCTGACCGCTGTGGTTTCAGCTCAGTCGACGGAGGCCGGGTAGATGTCGACCTCGACCCCGGCCGGGATCGCGTCGAGGCCGCTCACCTGGAAGTCCGGGACGATCACGTGCCGGAGGGTCGGTGGCAGTGCCACGGCGCTCAGGTCCATCGTCTCCTCGCCCGGTCGCGTGACCACCTGCAGGCGGGTGACCGCCGGGAAGATCTCCGCCAGGTGGGATGTCGCGCCGCGCCAGCCGTTGGTGCTGGTCAGTATCAGTTCCTTGACGGCCGGCAGACGCAGCGGCGGAATCGCGTGGGTGAGTACGGAAGGCGTCAGGCTCAGGCGTTCGAGCCGGGGGAGGTCTTCGAGTGTCTGCCAGTCGGCCGCGGTGCTCGGGCCGCCGTCCGTACCGAAGATGAGCCAGGTCAACTCCCGCCAACGGCGCATGCGGTGTGCGTCGATGAGTCCGTACCAACTGCCGACGACCCCGAGCGTACGCAGCGGAGCCTCGGCCGGGATGGGCGCGAGACTCCACGACTCGGCAGCAAGGGAGAGGTCGAGGAAGCGGAGCGACTGCAGGCACCGCAGACCGTCGAGCGCCTCGGGTGTGAGCCGGTCGGGGGGAATCTCCAGGGCCAACGAGGTGGGTGTGCAGGACGCGATCAGTCTCGACGCGGCCTCGGGGGAAACCGAGTCGCGGATGTCCAGATGCTTCGGCCGCAGCCCCAGCCGTTCGAGCTCCCTGACCTGGGCGTCGCTCAGGAGCGTGAAGTGCGTTCTGCCGTCGTCGAGCCGGGTGATGACCTGTTCCGCGTAGGGGCGGGCCTCATATCTGCCCCAGCCCCACATGAGCTGACTGCGCACCTGCTGGGAAGGGTGTCGCGCGAGCCGCGCGAGGAACGGGATCGCCGCGTCCGACGCGACGTGCGTCGCGGTCACCGCCACGTGGCGGGCCTCGTCCTCGCTCAGGGCGTCCGGACCCGGCAGCAGATCGAGGACCATGGGCCCGACCGCTGCCAGTTCGCGCGCCTCTTTGGTGCTGCGCGGCGGGATGAGCGCCGCAGTCCGCCGCTCCACCTCCCGCCGCACATCCGGCGCCAGCTCCGCCGCGTGCTCCAGGCAGGCCGCCGCCATCAGATGGATCTTGGTCTGTGCCCGTACGTCGGTGTGCGCGTCGCCCAGTTCGATCAAGTCGCGGAAGATTTCTGCCCGTTCACGTGGGCGCGCCTGCGCCACGGCCATCCGGATGACGTCCGCCCACTGGTCGTCCGCGGCCTGCCGCACCAGAAGGCCGAAGTCCCCTTCGTCCACCACGGCTCGCGCCCCCAGGAAGTCCTGGAAGGTGCGGTGGATGAAGTCGACCGTTCCGGGGGCCGGTTCGCGGAGCAGCCCGCTGCGGTGGAGGAAGTGCGCGTACACCGCCTGCGCGTCGCCGAGGTCGGTCAGTTCCGGGACCGACGGCAGGGCATCGGCGATGACCGTCGTGGCACGCGAGCGATCCATCTCCGTACGGCCGTTGCGGATCAGCCAGTACGCGAGGCGCTGCAGCACCTGGAGCTGCGGCTCCTCGCGCACCTCGGGGATTCCCATGTCGCGCTCTCGGTCACGGCGGACGAGCAGCATGGACAGCGCATGGGTGTAGAGATCCTTGCGGCTCAGCGGCAGGAATCCCCTGCGGTCGCGGTGCAGGGCGCAGATCAGGCCGCACATCAGGGGGTTGGTCGCCAGTTGGCCCAGGTCGGGCTTGGCGGACACGGCTCGCAGGAGCTGTGCCTCGTACGAGGCCAGCGCGTCATCCTCCTCCGGTACACCGGTCGCGGCCGCCCCGTGCCAGCGGCTGATGAAGGTGGCGACCTCCTTACGGCCCATGGCGGAGAGGGTCAGCTCCGTGAAGCCCTCCTCGGCCAGCCAGTCCTCCCGTACCGCCGATGGCCGTGACGTCACCAGCCAGCGGTTGCCCGGGTGGGCGTCGATGAGGTCCGTCAGCCACGCCCGCGTGCGGGCGCGCTCCGACTCCGGGATCTCGTCGATGCCGTCCACCAGGATCAGGGCGCGGCCCGCCGTCAGCACGCGGGACTCCCAGCCCTTGGGCTGCGTGCCGGCCAGCGGGGACCCGACCGCCGAGAGGAAGTCCGCGGGGGCGGGAAGGCGCTCGCCGTGCCGGGTGAGGGTGCGGAGGGGCAGGACGTAGGGGATGCGGTCGTAGAGGTACGTCATGCGGTCGTCGTCCGGGGCGGGGCGCGCGGAGCTGACCGCGAGCCACTGGACGAGGGTCGTCTTGCCGGAGCCCGCCTCGCCGCGCAGGAGTACCCGGTCGTGCTCGGCCAGTGACTGGTCGGCGGGGCGGGGGGTGGGGGCGGTCGGCGCGTCCCACAGACCTTCGGCGTACCCGGGCGAGTAGGTCAGACGCGCGGCCTGTGCCCGGTCCGTAGCCTCCAGCGACATGTACGCCGCATCCAGCGGCCACTTCCCCGGTGTGCGGGTCAGATCGATCCCGAAGATCGTCAGCTTCCCGTGCTTCTTCGCGACGTACGCGAGATACCGCTGCTCGAAGGCCACGTCCTCCGCCCCGGGCAGGGGATTGCGGGCGATCAGTTCGTCGATCTTGGTGATCAGTTCCGACTGGCGGCGGCTCTGTTCCACCAGGGTCCGGGCCACGAAGGCCGAGCGTTGCGTGAAGAAGTGCAGGATGTGCAGGCACGTCGTGTCGAGCAGGCGGTCGTAGAAGTACGCCGCGTCGGCGGACAGGTCACGGTCGGGGTTGCCGCTCGCCCGGCGCAGGCGCAGGGCGAGGGCGTTGTGGCCGAGCTCGACCGCCTGGACGTCCGTCAAGGTGAGGTCGCCCAGCGCGTGCAGGGTGCGGGCGAGCGCGTCGACCACGGCCTGTTCCTCGTCGGCGGGGACGGCGCTCTCGCCGGAGGCCCGTACGGCCTGGCGCACCAGCTCCGCCGCGAGCCGCGCCAGGTCCTTGTCGGTCAGCTTCCGCTTCTCGCCCCGGAAGGACACGAGCCCCGAGAGGCGGACGGGGTTCTCGACCAGTCCCGCGCCCGGCCCCTCCCGTACGAAAAGGCGCTTGACCAGGGGTGTGACGACGCTCGACGCGAGTCGGGTGACGGAGCCTATGGCCGCGGGATCCATGCGCCGCAGCGTAGCGCCGGTCACATTCGGGAGGTTGTGGATCTCGGGGGCCGGTGACATGACGCACAGGCGTTTTGTCCGGTACTAGGCGGAATAGTGGTACCGCCGGGAGGGGTGGTCGGGACCTTCGGCACGCAACCCGCGGGACCTTGGGCGCGTCGGGAGGGTCCACCCGCGGGACGTGCCAGTGCTGGCCCGAGGTGCCCTTTCGAAGTGGGGTTAAACCTGACTCCGAGCGTCAATTCCGGCAGATGGTTGAAGGGGGAATTGTCGGAATTTGTCGGTGTCAAGGGGTCGAAAGAGGGGTGGCTGGCTACGGCATTCGGTAGTAGATGGGGGGTTTGAGCAGGGGGCGGGGTGCGGGTTACCAAGGTGAGGCCCCGGCGGAACGCAGCGAAGCGTGTGTGCCGGGTCCCTTTGTGTCCCACGTGCCTCGCAGCGACAGCGGCGGTGTCACGTACACGCTCCCCATCCCGGAGGTCATCCGCCATGTCGAAGCGCGCCACGTCCACCCAGTCCGGCCTGTCCCTGCTCCGTACGCGGACGGCCGTCATCACCGTCGCCGCCGCCGGGCTCGGCGCCTCGGCCGTTCTCGGTACCGGGATCGCCGCCGCCGCCGACGCCAAGAGCGGCGCGCTGCCCGGCGTCTCCGCCAACTCGATAGCCGCGCAGGCCGACGCGCAGGCCAAGGCCGCGTCCAAGGCTCAGCAGGCCGCCACCAAGGCCAAGCAGGCCGCCGCCAAGAAGGCAGCGGGCTGGCAGGACCCGGTCGACAAGTACACGCTCTCCGCGTCCTTCGGGCTCGGCGGCAACATGTGGTCCAGCAAGCACTCCGGCCAGGACTTCGCCGTGTCGATCGGCACCTCCGTCGAGGCCGTGCACAACGGCACCGTCGTCAAGGCCGGCGGCAACGGCGCCGGTGACGGTCCCGCGTACGGCAACGCCATCGTGATCAAGCACGACAACGGCACGTTCTCGCAGTACGCGCACCTGTCGAAGATCGACGTCCGCGTCGGCCAGAGTGTCGGCACCGGCCAGCACATCGCCGCCTCCGGCAACACCGGTAACTCCAGCGGCCCGCACCTGCACTTCGAGATCCGTACGACCCCGAACTACGGCTCGGCCGTCGACCCGGTCGCGTTCCTGCGCTCGAACGGCGTCAACGTCTGACGAGCACGTGTCTAGGCGCCTTCGTGCGCCTGGGTCACCAGATCGATGGCGACCTCGAGGATGGCCTTGCGCTTCTCCTCGGGGTCGCCTTCGACGTCCTTGAGCACGAACATCCCGCCGTGCATCGTGAACAGCGCGCTGAAGCAGCGCACCTGCGTCGTCATCGGCGTACCCGGCTCCCTGAGGATGTCGAGCAGACCGAGCATGCGGTCCTTGAAGGTCTCGCCCGTCTTCAGGTCCCGCATCGTCGCCTGGTTCTCCTGCATGAAGCGGAAGAGCGGCGCCGCTCCCTTGAGGATCTCGCTGTAGCGGGTCAGGATCGTCCGCTTCGTCTCCAGCGTGCGCGGCTGTCCCTTGCCCCACTCCATCAGCTCGTCGATGGGCCGGGTCATGTCCTCGAAGATGCTGGTGAGGATGTCTTCCTTGGTCTTGAAGTGGTAGTAGAGCGCCGCCTTCGTGACGTCCAGATGTTCCGCGATCTCGCGCAGTGACGTCTTCTCGTACCCCTGCTCGGCGAAGAGTTCGAGGGCCACGTCCTGGATGCGCTGGCGGGTGTCCCCGCGGCGCTGCTGCTTGCCCGTGACCATCTCTTGCTCCCTGGCTCCCTCGGCTCGAATCCTTGGACCCGATTTTACTTACTTGACGCCCGGCTAGTTGGGGGTCTAGTTTCCCCCAGTGTAGTCAGCTTGCCGGTCGGCAAGTAAGTGGCGACGGACAGCAATACGCAGCGGACAGCACTACGCAGTCGGGGCAACCGGGGAGTGGGGAACATGGCCGAGACAGAGACAAAGCCGGGGGAGCAGGCGAAGGAATCGCCTCAGCCGCGCAGTGTGCGCGTCGTGATGATGGCGCTGATGGTCACCATCCTGCTCGCGATGCTCGACAACATGATCGTCAGCCCCGCGATGCCGACGATCGTCGGTGACCTCGGCGGCATGGAGCACCTGTCGTGGGTCGTCACCGCGTACATGCTCGCGACCGCCGCCTCGACGCCCATCTGGGGCAAGCTCGGCGACATGTACGGGCGCAAGGGCGTCTTCCTCACCTCCATAGTGATCTTCCTGCTCGGTTCCGTGCTCAGCGGAATGGCGCAGGACATGGGCCAGCTGATCGGCTTCCGTGCCGTCCAGGGGCTCGGCGCGGGCGGTCTGATGGTCGGCGTCATGGCGATCATCGGTGAGCTCGTCACGCCGCGGGAGCGCGGCAAGTACATGGGCATGATGACCGGCGTCATGGCGGTGGCCATGATCGGCGGACCGCTCGTCGGTGGCACCATCACCGACCACCTCGGCTGGCGCTGGGCCTTCTACATCAACCTGCCGCTCGGCGCCGTCGCGCTCGCCATGGTCACCGCCGTGCTGCACCTGCCGAAGAAGAAGGCGGAGGGGCGCATCGACTACCTCGGTGCGGCGCTGCTCACCGTGGGCATCAGCGCGCTCGTGCTCGTCACCACCTGGGGCGGCACGGAGTACGCCTGGTCCTCGACCGTGATCATGGAACTCATCGCGATCGGCGTCGTCTCGCTCATCAGCTTCGTCATCGTGCAGAAGAAGGCCGCCGAGCCGATCCTGCCGCTGCACATCTTCCGCAGCCTCAACTTCACGCTCATGTCGGTGATCGGCTTCCTCACCGGATTCGTGATGTTCGGCGCGATGCTGTTCCTGCCGCTCTACCAGCAGGCGGTGCAGGGCGCCTCGGCCACCAACTCCGGGTTGCTGCTGCTTCCGATGCTGCTCTCGATGATGGTCGTCTCGTTCTTCTCGGGCCGGTTCACCACCTCCACCGGCAAGTACAAGATCTTCCCGATCGCCGGCACCGTACTGATGGTCCTCGGGCTCTTCCTGCTGTCCACGATGGACACCGACACCACGCGGTTCATGTCGGGCGTCTACATGGCGGTGCTCGGTGCGGGCATGGGCTGCCTGATGCAGATCACCATGCTGGTCGCGCAGAACAGCGTCGAGATGAAGGACATGGGCGTCGCGTCGTCCTCGGCCACGCTCTTCCGTACGCTCGGTTCGTCGTTCGGCGTCGCGATCATGGGGGCGCTCTTCAACAGCCGGGTCGAGGACACGATGGCCTCGCGCGCCGGGGATCTCGGCGGCAAGGTCACCGAGCAGTCGGCGCAGCTGGACGCGAAGAGCCTGGAGAAGCTGCCGGACGCGGTGGCGGGCGCGTATCAGCACGCGGTGTCCGCCGGTACGCACTCGGCGTTCCTGCTGGGCGCGATCGTCGGGGTCGCGGCGCTGATCGCGGCGTTCTTCGTCAAGGAGGTTCCCCTGCGGGGAGCCGGGCCGAAGGACTCCGAGCCCAAGGACGCCGGCTCCGGGGAGGCCAAGGACTCCGAGCCCAAGGACTCCGGATCCGGGGACGGGAAGCCGGCCGGGGGCGCGGCCGGGGACGCCGCTCCTGGGGCGCGGGAAGCGGTTGCAGAGGCTGTCTGACCTGCGTTCCACCCGGCTGTGAACGGGTCCCGGTGCCTTGACGGCGCCGGGGCCCGCTGTCGTTTGGATCTACGTACAGGCGCGTTGTGGCTTGTCGCGCAGTTCCCCGCGCCCCTTTGGGGCGCTTCTACTTGTCCGGCAGTCGCAGGATCGGGAAGCTGCCCGTGTTGGTGGGGGCGTGTTCCGGGAGCCAGAGGACTGCCACCGCGCCCTCCGCCGGGTCCTGCGGGGCCGCGCCCGCGGGCGTCACGTTGCGGAACGTGAGCCGCGCGCCGAGCACCCGCGCCTGGCCCGCCGCGATCGTCAGGCCCAGGCCGTGGCCGACGCCCGCGCGGTCCGTGCTGCCGGTGCGGAAGCGGCTCGGGCCCTCCTCCAGGAGACCCGCGGGGAACCCGGGGCCGTGGTCGCGCACCCGCACCACGCGGCCCTCGACGCTGACCTCGACCGGCGGCTTGCCGTGCTTGGCCGCGTTGGCGAGGAGGTTGCCGAGGATGCGCTCCAGGCGGCGCGGGTCGGTGGTCACCTCCGACTCGTGCACCACCGTCACGCTCACGTCCGAGTTCAGCACCGCGATCCGCCGCGTCACGAACTCGCCGAGCATCAGGTCCTGCAGCTCGGCCCGCTCGGCCGCGCTGTCCAGCCGCGCCACTTCGAGCACGTCCTCGACCAGCGTGCGCATCGCCTGCGCCCGGTCCCTGACCAGCTCGGTCGGGCGGCCCGGCGGAAGCAGTTCGGCCGCCGTGAGCAGGCCGGTCACCGGCGTACGCAGCTCGTGCGCGATGTCCGCCGTCACCCGCCGCTCCGCCTCAAGGCGCTGCTTGAGCGCGTCCGCCATCGCGTCCACCGACCGCGCGAGGTCATCGGTCTCATCGCGTACGACGCCGCCGATGGCGTCCCGTACGCTCACGTCCGTCCGGCCCTGGGCGACCTCCTGCGCCGCGGTCGCCGCCTTGCGCAGGCGCCGCGAGAGCTGGCCGCCGATGAGCACCCCGAGCGCGCAGCCGCCGAAGACGACCGAGATGGAGCCGATGACCAGGGCCTGGTCCAGGTCCTTCATGACGGTGGCGCTGCGGTCGGTGAAGCGGGTGTGCAGCGACAGGATGTGGCCGTCGCTCAGCGGCACCGCCGCCCAGATGTCCGGCACACCGCCCTCGTGGTCCTCCACGTACGTCGCGCGACGTCCGGCGAGCACCTTCGCCAGGAGGTCCTTGGGCATCTCCGGGTCGTCGATCTTCATGCCGAACTGACCCGTGCGCCCGGACGTCTCGTAGATCCGCTGGGCGTACAGGATCCGCTCGTCCTGCACGTCGCGCGCGTTGTCGAGCATCGATACGCGTGCCGCGTTGTGCACGACCAGGCTCAGCGCCACCGCGACGAGCGCGCCGACCAGCGCGATCGCCGCGCTGATCTTCCAGCGCACGCCGGTGCGCAGGCCGGAGCCCAGCCTCGTGCGCAGACGGGCGCGCAGCCCGGCCGCCGTCCCCCCGCTCATATGTGTCCCCCGGGATGCGCCACGCCTGCGAGCCACGTGACGTGGTTGATCTCAGTCATGCGGTCGGCTCACGCCTTGAGCTTGTAGCCGAAGCCGCGGACCGTCTCGATCCGGTCCTGGCCCACCTTCGTGCGCAGCCGCTGCACGTGCACGTCGACGACGCGGGTGTCACCGCCCCAGCCGTAGTCCCACACGCGCTCCAGGAGCTTGTCGCGGGAGAGCACCGTGCCGGGCGCGGACGAGAACTCGAGCAGCAGGCGCATCTCGGTCGGCGTCAGCGCCACCGGGGCGCCGTCCTTGCGGACCTCCATGCCCTCCGTGTCGATCTCCAGGTCGCCGAAGTGCAGCACACCACCGTCCGGCGAACCGCCCTCGCCGCCGACGGGCGCCCCCGAGTCGGGTCCGCTCGCGTGCCCGAAGCGGCGCAGGACGGCGCGGATCCTGGCGACCAGGACGGCGCCGTCGAAGGGCTTGGTCACGTAGTCGTCGGCCCCGGCCTCCAGGCCGAGCACCACGTCGATGGAGTCGGCACGCGCCGAGAGCATGATCACCGGAACCGTCGACTCGTCGCGGATGCGGCGGCACAGCGAGACGCCGTCGAGCCCCGGCACCATCACGTCGAGCAGCGCGATGTCGGGGCGGTCGGCGCGGAAGGCCTCAAGGCCCTTCAGGCCGTCGGGCATCGCGGTGACGACGAAGCCGTCCCGTTCGAGCGCGAGCTGCGTCGCCTCGCGGATGACGTCGTCGTCCTCGACGAACAGGACATGGGTGTGCTCTGCCATCGGCTGCTCTCAGTTCTCCGTCGGAGCGGGTGCGTCGCCGCCGGCCGCGCTGCTGTAGTGACTGCGGGTGCGGTCCGTCTCGGTGAAGTGGTTCGAGGACCAGCGGTACGTGATGACTTCCTCGCCGGAGGGATACGACACCGGGTCACCCTTCTCGTACACCTGCTTGGTCACCACCAGGTCGCCCCGGTCGATCTCCGCATAGACCGGCGGCTCCTCGTCCTGGAAGACATTCTCGTACTTCTTGCCCTCGGCGCGATACACGTAACTGCTGGTGCCGACCGCATCGCCGCAGGTCATGATGTTCACGACGACATCGGACGCGGTCCCTCCGGTCAGGCTGCCGTACGAGACGTCGACCGGGTACTCGTCGGCGACGCAGGGCTTCAGGTCACGCTTGACCGTCCGGCTCACCTTCGGGTCGTCCTTGACGAGCTGCACCGCCTCCAGGCTGGAGGGCGGCGAGGGCGCGGACGTCGTCGACGGCGTCGGGGACGGCGAGGGGGTCATCACCGTCTCGCCGCGGTTGCCGGGACCCTCGTCGCGGGCGCCGGAGCCGCCGGTCGAGCAGGCGGTGAGCAAAAGGCCGATGGCGGCGAGCGCGACCCCTGCCGCGCTCCCCGCCCTCATCGTCCTGCCGGTCGTCCTGCAAGCCCGGGTGCTTAGGCCGCGCAACGCTCCCGCTCCTCACGTTCGAGCGCGCCGGTGGCGGGCTCCGCGCGGTCCCGGCTCTCCAGCTCCTGGCGGAGCCGGGCGAGCGCCCGGTGCAGGGTGCTCTTGACCGTTCCCGCGGACATGCCGAGTGCCGCGGCCGTCTCCTCTGTGGACATCTGCTCCCAGTGTCGCAGCACGACGACGCTGCGCTGCTTGGGGGCGAGCACCTTCATGATGTCCATCAGGAGGGCACGGTCGGCGTGCTGCTCCGTGGAGTCCTCCACGCGGGCGTCGGGCAGCTGCTCGGTGGGGACCTCCTCGAGCTTGCGGGCCCGCCACCACTCCGTACGCGTGTTGATCATGACGCGGCGCAGATAGGCGTCCGCGAGCCGCTTGTCGGCTATGCCGTCCCAGCGGCCGTACGTCCGCACGAGCGCCGTCTGGAGCAGGTCCTGGGCGTCCACGGGGTCGGGGACCAGGCGCCGGGCACTGCGCAGCAGGGCGTCCTGCCGAGTGCGGACGTACTCCTCGAACTCGAGCACCTCGCCGTGCGCCATACCCAACCGCCTCCGTTCACCGACCACCGCTGCTTGTGCGGTACGGCTATGAAGCTACGGAGGCGTTGTCACGAGGCTGTGCGGAGCAGCCAGCGGGGGGCGCACGGCCTTCCGTCGGTTGTGTAACAGAAGTAGGCGAGGCGTAAAGCTAGGTCAGGGGGAGCCGGTAGAGCCCGTCGGGGAGCGGCTCCACGAGACCGTCGGAGACGAGTCCGTCCAAGGCGCGGGCCCGCTGCACGGGCTCGTCCCACACCCGGTCGAGCGCCGCCTGCGGCACGGGGGCGACGGCCTCGCGGAGCACCGCGAGCAGCTTGCCGCGGACTTGGCGGTCCGTGCCCGCGTACGTCTGACCCCGGCGGGCCGGCCCCTGATGCGCCGGCTTCCCGGCGCCCTGCCACGCGCACTGCGCGGCGATGGGGCATCGTCCACAACTCTCGTTCTTGGCGGTGCAGACGAGGGCGCCGAGCTCCATGGACGCGGCGGCCCAGCGGGATGCCGTGCGCTCATCCTCGGGGAGGAGGGCGCGGGCCAGCTTGCGCTCGGCGGCGGTGGTGGCGTTGGGCGGGTACTGGACGCCGGTCACGGCGCGTGCGAAGACGCGGCGCACGTTGGTGTCGAGCACCGCGTGCCGCTGCCCGTACGCGAACGACGCCACGGCCGCGGCGGTGTACTCGCCGATGCCGGGCAGCGCGAGGAGCTGCGCGTGCTTGGCCGGTACGTCGCCGCCGTGCCGTTCCGTTATGGCGACGGCGGCGCCGTGCAGGCGGAGCGCCCGGCGGGGGTAGCCGAGGCGTCCCCAGGCGCGGACGGCCTCACCCGGGGCTTCCTTGGCGAGGTCGGCGGGGCGGGGCCAGCGGGCGATCCACTGCTCGTACACGGGCAGGACGCGGTTCACCGGCGTCTGCTGCAGCATGAACTCGCTGACCATCACGCCCCAGGGCCCGGCGTCGGGCCGACGCCACGGCAGGTCGCGCGCGTTCGCGTCGAACCAGGCGATGACGGGACCGTGCAGGGCCTCGCCGGCGGGCTCGGGGCTGTCTGACATTGGCATGGGCTTCGTGGGCGCAGTCATGGCATGACGATCCTGCCACGGGCCCACCGGGGGGCGGGCCAGGCGGGGCCGTTTCCTCCCCCACACGCGGCCCGAAGCGTGCCTCTCGCCCGGCCCGAAGCGTGCCTCTCGCCCGGCCCGAAGCCTGCTTCCACCGCGCGGACGTCTACCTGCCGCCTTGCCACGGCGGCTTCCGCCGGGCGCGCTCGGCACAGCCAAGATCGTCGTACGCGGCGTGGACCCCGTGGTGAGTGGCTCATCCTCATGGGGACCCTGTCTTCGGGGCCGTCTTCCCTTGGCTCGCCGGGCGCTACCTCCGCCAGGCCCGCGAACTCTCCGCCCCGGGATGGACCGCGCCGCCCAACTGGAGCGCGAGCAGCCCATCGTCGCCGACCGGACCCGGCTGCGGGAACGGGCCCGCATCGCCCAGGACATGCACGACGACCTGCCGGAACGGCACCGCACCGCCGCCGGCCTGCGCGTGGCCGCACCGGACACCACCGACCGGCTGCACGAGAACATCGGGCTGCTGAGGGAGGAGGGAGACGAGGCGAGGGAGGAGGCGCGAGCGCTGAGCGGCGGAGCCACCGGCTTTCTGCTGAAGTCCGGTGACCCGCACGAACTCATCGCGGGCGTACGCGCGGTGGCCGGCGGCGCCGCCTTCCTCTCGCCCAAGGTGGCCCGCCACGTCATCGACGGCTACGGCGCACAGCGCACGGTCCGCGGCGCGGACGCTCGCGCGGGGTGAGGACCGCGGCCCTCACCCCGCGCGAGCGCGAGGTGCTCGGGCTCGCGCGGGGTGAGGGCCTGTCCAACCCGGAGATCGCCGCCCGGCTCCATCTGGTGGAGGGCACGGTCAAGGCGTACGTGAGCGCGGTCCTCGACCGGCCCGGGGTCAAGAACCGCGTCCAGGCGGCGATCGTGGCCTACGAGGCGGGACTTGTGCGGCTCTGACGCCCCCTCACGACCCTCAGCGGCGGTGCGACGCGGGCCGCCGGTGCGATCCCGCCCGCGCCCCTGCCTGCGCCCCCTCCTGCGCTGCCGACGCCGGGACGCCGGGCCCCGCGAACCACCTGACGACACCCGTCGACGAACCACGCATCGCCTCGACGACGCGCGCCACGGGACGGGTCGTCAGACGTACGAGGAGGAGGGCGAGCGCGGCGCCCAGGAGCAGGCCCACCCCCACGTCATGCGGATAGTGCACGCCCACGAAGACCCGTGAGAACGCCATGAGGACGGCCATCGGCAGTGTCAGCGCCGCGATCCGCGGCCAGGCGAGCGCCAGGCCCACGGCGGCTGCACCGGCGATCGTCGAGTGGTTGCTGGGGAAGGACCAGTCGCCGTACGCGGGGCACTCGACGATCGAGGTGACCGCGCCGGCGACGGCCCGGCACGGACGCTCCTCGTCGATCGCGGACTTGAGCGCCTCGCTGCAGACGTAGGCCACCGCCGTGACGAGGGGCGCGAGAACGGCTATCGCGAGGGCGCGGGGGTCTCCGTGCCGTGCCCGCCACCAGGCGACGATGAAGAGCACACCGAAAAGCAGCAGTCCGAGCTCCGTCCACACCTCGGCGAGATGCTGGAACCAGGTAGGGGTGTCGTTGGCGAAGTCGGTGACATCGCGATAGAGATCGTCGGTCATGGTGTCCATGATTACGGACGGTACGTAGTGGGTCCGAATCGTCACACCCGGCGATCGACCCGTCACGCCCCCTGACGAAAGACAGGGGTACGAAAGCGGAACAGGTCGTTCCGTGATGATGATCCGCAAACTTTGTGACTCTGGGCGGCGGGTGGGGCAGGACAAGGCCCGGATCTCTCGTAAGGTTTGGGCCGTGGGATCTCTGCGCAATCCGGTCGGGCCGCTTCCCTCCACCATCTACTGGCGTCGGAGGGCCGTTCTGCTGTCCTTGATCGGACTGCTGGCGCTCCTGGCCGTGTGGGTGATCACCATGGGCGGTGGGGGCAAGAACGACGGCGCCGACGGCCCGTCGGGCTCCGGGCCCGCCACGTCCATCACGCCAGGGCCTTCCGGCTCCGGGCCCGCCATCAGTCAAAACCCGGGCGGGCGCGAGGAGTCGGGCGACGAGGGCGACTCCGGCTCGGGCGGCTCCGGTGACTCCGGCGGCGGCTCAGGTGACTCCGAGGGGTCCGACGGCTCGGGCGGCGCGGGCGGCTCCGGCGGCGGAGACGGCAGCGGCTCGGACGACGGCGCCAAGGGCGGCGGCGGTGCGGGCGGACAACTGCCCGCGGGGTCGAGCCTGCCCAACTGCGTGAGCGGCGACGTGAAGTTGAAGCTGAGGAGCGTCCACAACCGGTACGAGGTCGGCGAGAAGCCGAAGTTCGAACTCGTCGCCCAGAACAGCGCGGGCAAGGCCTGCAAGGTGGATCTCGGCGGCAAGAAAACGGTGCTGACGATCACTCAGGCGGACGGCGACAAGGAGATCTGGTCGTCGGCGGACTGCCCCGCGGGCGGCGGGAGCCTCCTGCTGCGGGTGCCGGGCGACGGGCGCGTCACGCACACCGTGCAGTGGGACCGCCGGGAGAGCGAGCCGAACTGCGCGACGCCTTCGGCGGGCAGCGCGTCCCCCGGCACGTATCTCGTGGAGGCCAAGTCGCCCGGACTGGGTTCGGTGAAGACGTCGTTCGTCCTGGAGGACAGCTGACCGCCGGGTGATCGGTGGGTGGGCGAGGAGCCCACCACCCACCCGGCAGCACCCTCTGGACGTACCGCTCAGACGTACCGCTCCAGGATCGACGACTCGGCCAGGCGTGAGAGTCCCTCACGGACACTGCGGGCCCGCGCTTCCCCCACCCCGTCCACGGTCTGCAGATCGTCGACACTCGCGGCGAGCAACTTCTGCAGGCCCCCGAAGTGCTCGACCAGGCGGTCGATGATTGCGCCGGGCAGCCGCGGCACCTTGGCGAGCAGGCGGAAGCCGCGCGGGGAGACCGCGGAGTCCAGCGCCTCGGGGGAGCCGGTGTAACCCAACGCCCTTGCCACGGTGGGCAGTTCGAGCAGCTCCGCGTGGCTCAGCGCGTCCAGTTCGAAGAGCGCCTCCTCGACCGTGCGGGAGCGCTTGGCGGTCGGCTCGGGGACGTAGTCCCGGACGACCAGCTCGCGCTCGGGCTCGACGCCCGCGATCAACTCGTCCAGCTGGAGGGCGAGGAGACGGCCGTCGGTGCCCAACTCCACCACGTACTCGGCGATCTCCGTGGCGATGCGGCGCACCATCTCCAGGCGCTGGGCGACGGCGGTGACATCCCGCACCGTCACCAAGTCCTCGATCTCCAGGGCGGACAGGGTGCCCGCCACCTCGTCGAGGCGCAGCTTGTACCGCTCCAGGGTCGCGAGGGCCTGGTTCGCGCGGGACAGGATCGCCGCCGAGTCCTCCAGGACCTTGCGCTGCCCGTCCACGTAGAGCGCGATGAGGCGCATCGACTGGGAGACGGAGACGATGGGGAAGCCCACCTGCTTGGACACGCGGTCCGCGGTGCGGTGCCGGGTGCCCGTCTCCTCCGTGGGGATCGTCGGGTCGGGGACGAGCTGCACGCCCGCCCGCAGGATCTTGGTGATGTCCTTGTCGACGACGATGCCGCCGTCGAGCTTGCACAGCTCGCGCAGCCGCGTCGCCGTGAACTCGACATCCAGGATGAATCCGCCCGTACACATCGATTCGACGGTCTTGTCCCAGCCGAGGACGATAAGCCCTCCGGTGTTGCCGCGGAGGATGCGCTCAAGGCCGTCGCGCAGGCCCGTGCCGGGCGCGACCGCGCTCAGAGAGGCGCGCATCAGCCCGTCGGCGCCGGAACTCCCACCGGGCTTGCCGGGAGCTGACGCCCGGTCGTTGGCTGCCACTGCACTCCTCGGGTCGCGGGTTGTCCAAGCCCCGGTCCGTACGACCGCTTCGTACGGATGGGCGAGACCAGGGCAAAGTCTACCGGCGCTCTTCGGCCTCCCGTAGGGCCTCTCTGCGACGCGACCTCGGAAGTACCCGCAGCGCGTCCCCCATGTCGGCGACTTCGGTGACCTTCATACCGGCCGGGATCTTGCCCGGGTCGGCCGGGACAAGGGCGTGCGTGAAGCCCAGACGGTGCGCTTCGGCGAGCCTGCGCTGGACGCCCGTGACCCGTCTGACCTCGCCCGCCAGGCCCACTTCGCCGATCGCGACGAGATTTTTCGGCAGCGGGGTGTCGCTCGCCGCGCTGGCCAGGGCGAGGGCGACGGCGAGGTCCGCGGCGGGCTCGGAGAGCTTCACGCCGCCGACCGTCGCGCTGTAGATGTCGCGCTTGCCGAGTGCGGTGATGCGGCCCCGCTGCTCGAGAACGGCCAGCATCATCGAGACGCGGGAGGTCTCAAGACCGGACGTGGTGCGCCGGGGCGAGGGGATCTGGGACTCGACGGTGAGGGCCTGGACCTCGGCCACCAAGGGGCGGCGGCCTTCGAGCGTGACCGTCAGACAGGTGCCGGGGACGGGTTCCGTGCGGCGGGTGAGGAAGAGACCGCTGGGGTCGGCGAGGCCGGTGATGCCCTCGTCGTGCAGTTCGAAGCAGCCGACCTCGTCCGTCGTCCCGTACCGGTTCTTGACGCCTCGGACCAGGCGCAGGCGCGCGTGGCGGTCGCCCTCGAAGGACAGGACGACGTCCACGAGGTGTTCCAGGAGGCGGGGTCCCGCGATGGCGCCGTCCTTGGTGACGTGGCCGACCAGGAGCGTGGACATGCCGCGCTCCTTGGAGGCGCGGATCAGCGCGCCCGCCACCTCGCGGACCTGGGCCATGCCGCCCGGCGCCCCGTCGATCTCCGGGGACGCGATCGTCTGGACCGAGTCCAGGATGAGGAGCGAAGGCTTCACCGCGTCCAAGTGGCCGAGGACGGCGGCCAGATCGGTCTCCGCCGCGAGATAGAGGTGGTCGTCGATCGCCTTGATGCGGTCGGCGCGCAGCCGGACCTGGCTCGCCGACTCCTCGCCGGTGACATAGAGCGTGCGGTGCTCGTCGCTCGCCGACTTCGCCGCGACGTCCAGGAGCAGCGTCGACTTGCCGACGCCGGGCTCGCCCGCGAGCAGGACCACGGCGCCGGGCACCAGGCCGCCGCCCAGGACGCGGTCGAACTCGGGGACGCCGGTGGAGCGTGCGGTGGCCCGGCGGCCGTCGACCTCGCCGATGGGCAGGGCGGTGGAGGTGACGCGGCCGGGGGCGGT
This sequence comes from Streptomyces sp. NPDC054872, assembly GCF_053610705.1. Classification (NCBI taxonomy): domain Bacteria; kingdom Bacillati; phylum Actinomycetota; class Actinomycetes; order Kitasatosporales; family Streptomycetaceae; genus Streptomyces; species Streptomyces sp. NPDC054872. Next base: position 160,770 of record NZ_JBSGYY010000017.1, read on the forward strand.
GGTGCGGACAGCGGGCGCGCCGTACTCCTCGACCGTGCCCCACGCCTGGCACTCGGGGCAGCGGCCGAGCCATTTGGCCGTCTGCCAGCCGCACTCGGTACAGCGATAGGACGGCCGGTCTTTGCCGGACTTCGTACGGGCAGCCATGAACCGAACCGTAGCGGGCGCCACTGACAACCACCGAGGCGCCACTGACATCCACCAAGGCGCCACCGAGATCCACCGACGGTGGCCGGCTGTTGCGAGAGGCGAACCGTTTCAGGCGCGTGCGCGGGTCACGGAATCATGGGTTCCTGTCCCCTTTTGAGGGATCTGTTCACCCGTAAGGATTAAATGTGCTCAAGTGGGAGGAGGGGCCCGGCATCATCCGCCTAACTTCGCACGGGTGATGAGCAGCAGGCCGGAAACCCCCACCCAAGCAACCGGCGCACACCGGGCGCATCGTGACGCGCGCCAGCGCGTTGTGCCCCGCTCGGTGCCGCAGGCGCCGCCCGCACGCTATGAGCCCTGTCTGGACGGTCTGTTCACCTACTGCCTGTCCGTGCTCTGCGATCACGACACCGCGACCGCCGCCCTGGGCGACGTGCTCGCCATCGCCGAGCGCCGCGGCTCACGCGGCCCCGCCGAGGCCGAACTGAGGTCCTGGCTGTACGCACTCGCCCGCTGGGTCTGCCTGCGCGCCCTCGCCGAAGCCAAGCGCAAGCGGCAGGGCGGCGCCCACGCCTCCGGAGCGGCCCCCCGCGTCCCGAAGGCTGACGCCTCCGAGACGCTTCCGGACGAGACGGAGCGGCAGCGGCGCCGCGAACTCGCCCAGCTGGCCTGGCCGGAGGCCGCGGGGACGACGCCCGAGCAGCGGGAGGCCCTCGAGCTCGCCGTACGCCACCAGCTCACCGCCAAGGAAGTCGCCGCGGTCATCGGCATGGACCTCGTGCAGACCCGTGACCTGCTCGCGTCCGCCGCCTGCGAGGTGGAGCGCACCCGGGCCGCGCTCGCCGTCGTGGAGACCGGCACCTGCCCGATCGTCGCCCGCCTCACCGGCGACAACCAGCTCCTGCTCGGCACGGCCCTGCGCCGCGAGCTCGTCCGGCACGTCGACGACTGCCCGCGCTGCCGCATCACCGCGGAGCGCGCCGGATCCTCGGCCTGGCCCGGCACCGCGGCGTCCCCTGCCGCCCTGCCCGTCATCGAGGCCCCGCGAGCCGCCGTGCACGTGGCGATGGCGCACGTCCCGCGCGCGCGGGGCGGCGGTCCGCGCTTCGACCGGCACGGATTCCCGATGGACCCCAAGGACCACGCGGCCCGCCGCGACCGGATGCGCGCGCGTGCCGTGACGACGACGGTCGTCGCCACCGTGGTGGCCGCCCCGGTGCTCGCGCTCTGGGCGGCCTACCGGGGAGCGCCGCTGACCGGCGAGGGCCAGGACGGGCGCTCGGTCAGCGCGAGCGAGGCCGGGGACGACGGGATCAACGGCGACCGAAGGCGCGAGGACTACGAGAACGCGGGCAACGCCCACACGCCGCCCGACCCCCGCTTCACCGCGGGCAGCCGCTCACCGGACGTCTCCGTGGAGGTCATCAGCGCCGGATCGCCCCCCTCCCGTTCCGGGACCGGGGCGGGTCGCCTCACCGTCCAGGCGCAGCCGAGCGGCGGCACGACCTTGATCACGCTCTCCGCGTCAGGGGGCGAGCCGGTCCACTGGTCGGCGAGCGCGGGGGCGTCCTGGCTCTACCTGAGCCGGTCCTCCGGGACGCTCGCACCGGGGGAGACGTTCACGATCCGGGTGTACGTCGACCACGCGCGCGAGCCGGCCGGGCACTGGAGCGCACGCGTCTCCATCGCGCCCTCGGGGGCGATCATCTCGATCGGCGGGTACGGCAGCGGTTCGGGCCGCCCGACACATCCGGGCCCCCGGCCGACCCCGACCCCGCCGAAGCCCAGGCCGACGCCTTCGACACCGGACCCGACGCCGACACCGTCGGAGCCGGACCCGACCCCGACCTCCCCGGACCCGACACCGACACCATCGGACCCGGGCAACTCGACACCCCCGCCCAGCGACAGCGGCGACCCGAGCCCGAGCGAGGGCTAGAGATCCTCCCCGGGCCCGCCGCTTCCCGAAAAGCCCCGCCTACCGCGAAGGATCCGCCGGATGCGGCGCGAGCAACGGCAGCTGAGAGGCGAGGCGCTCCTCGCACAGCTCGGCAAGACGGTCGTACCCCTCCTTGCCCATCAGCTCCGTCAGCTCGGGGCGGTAGGAGACGTACACCGGGTCACCCGCGCCGTGCGCCGACGTCGCCGACGTGCACCACCAGTGCAGGTCATGACCGCCGGGACCCCAGCCCCGGCGGTCGTACTCCCCGATGGTCACCTGGAGGATGCGGGTGTCGTCGGGCCTGTCGATCCAGTCGTACGTCCGGCGGACCGGCAGCTGCCAGCAGACGTCCGGCTTCGTCTCCAGCGGCTCGCGGCCCTCCTTCAGCGCCAGGATGTGCAGCGAGCACCCCGCGCCCCCGGCGAAACCGGGGCGGTTCTGGAAGATGCAGGAGCCGTTGTACGGGCGGGTCTGGCGCTCGCCGTCGTCGTCCGTCGAGACCCAGCCGCTCACCGTGCCGATGTCGTGGTGCTGCCAGATGTCCGGCGTGAGCCGCGCCACGGACTCGGCGACCCGCTTCTCGTCGTCCTCGTCCGAGAAGTGCGCGCCCAGCGTGCAGCAGCCGTCGTCCGCGCGGCCCGCCTGGATGCCCTGACAGCCACTGCCGAAGATGCAGGTCCACCGAGAGGTCAGCCATGTCAGATCGCAGCGGAAGATCTGCTCGTCGTCCGCGGGATCAGGGAACTCCACCCAGGCGCGGGCGAAGTCGAGGCCCTTCTCGTGCGGCTGCGCCTTCCCCGGCTTCACCGGCTTCCCCGACATCTTCTTGGACTTCGTTTTGTCGGTCTTCGCCTTTTTCGTCTTTGGCACGTCTCCAGGGTATGCGCGCGGTACCCGGTCCGGGGACCAGCGACCGCCGTACGCGCAGTAGCGTTCCGTATATGAGACTCGGTGTCCTCGACGTAGGTTCGAACACGGTGCATCTGCTGGTGGTGGACGCACACCCTGGCGCGCGCCCCCTGCCCGCGTACTCGCACAAGGCGGACCTGCGCCTCGCCCAACTCCTCGACGAGGCCGGGGCGATCGGCCCCGAAGGCGTCGAACGCCTCGTCGGCACCGTCCGTGACGCGATGGAGGCCGCGGAGGACAAGGGCGTGGAGGATCTGCTGCCGTTCGCGACCTCCGCCGTACGCGAGGCCAGCAACGCCGATCAGGTCCTGGCCCGCGTCAAGGAGGAGACCGGCGTCGATCTGCAGGTCCTCAGTGGCGCCGAGGAAGCCCGCCTCACGTTCCTCGCGGCCCGCCGCTGGTTCGGCTGGTCGGCGGGAAAGCTCCTGGTCATCGACATCGGCGGCGGGTCCCTGGAGATCGCGTACGGAATAGACGAGGAGCCGGACGCGGCGGTCAGCCTGCCGCTCGGCGCCGGCCGTCTGACCTCCGCCTGGTTCGGCCAGGACCCGCCGGACCCGGCCGACGTGAAGGCGTTGCGCAGGCACGCGCGCGCCCAGATCGCGCGCACGGTGGGCGAGTTCAGCCGCTTCGGCGCCCCGGACCACGTCGTGGCGACGTCGAAGACGTTCAAGCAGCTGGCCAGGCTCGCGGGCGCCGCACGCTCCGCCGACGGCCTCTACGTCCAGCGCGAGCTGAAGCGGAAGTCCCTGGAGGACTGGGTCCCGCAGCTCGCGGCGATGACGACGGCCGAGCGCTCCGAGCTGCCCGGAGTCTCCGAAGGACGGGCCGGACAACTGCTCGCGGGGGCGCTCGTCGCCGAGGGCGCGATGGACCTCTTCGGCGTCGAGACGCTGGAGATCTGCCCCTGGGCGCTGCGCGAGGGCGTGATCCTGCGCAGGCTCGACCACCTGCCGGCGACCCAGGTGGCCACCACCGACGCCGAGGCGTAGACGTACGCCTCGGCGGTCGAGGACATACGTCACATACGGCCCGAGTGTGGGGGAGACCACCTCCCGCCCGCCCAGGCGTGGCCCGTACGCTGTCCCTCGTGGCAGAACCAGTGGTGCGCATCCCGGATGCGAAGGTCGCCCTGTCGACGGCCTCGGTCTATCCGGAGTCGACGGCGACGGCCTTCGAGATCGCCGCGCGCCTCGGCTACGACGGGGTCGAGGTCATGGTCTGGACGGATCCCGTCAGCCAGGACATCGAAGCCCTGCGCAGACTCAGCGACTACCACCAGATCCCGATCCTCGCCGTTCACGCGCCATGTCTCCTGATCACACAGCGCGTGTGGTCCACGGACCCCTGGGTGAAGCTCCAGCGCGCGCAGGTCGCCGCCGAGAAGCTGGGCGCGTCGACCGTCGTCGTGCATCCGCCCTTCCGCTGGCAGCGGGGATACGCGAACGCCTTCGTCGACGGCATCTGGCGGATGGCGGACGAGACGGACGTGCGATTCGCCGTCGAAAACATGTACCCGTGGCGCTACCGCGACCGCGAGATGCTCGCCTACGCCCCCGACTGGGACGTCACCAAGGACGACTACCGCCACTTCACGGTCGACCTCAGCCACACCGCGACCGCCCGCACGGACGCCATGCAGATGATCGACCGCATGGGCGACCGCCTCGGGCACGTCCACCTCGCCGACGGCAAGGGCTCCGCCAAGGACGAGCACCTGGTGCCGGGCCGCGGCAACCAGCCGTGCGCCGAACTCCTCGAGCGCCTCGCGACGAGCGGCTTCGACGGCCACGTCGTCATCGAGGTCAACACGCGGCGCGCGATGTCCAGCGCCGAGCGGGAGGCGGACCTCGCCGAAGCCCTCGCCTATACGCGGCTGCACCTGGCGTCCGCGGTGCAGGTGCCCCGGTCGTGACGTCTCCAGCAGCCGACGGAGCGGCTCCGCGCCGCAGGGGGCGCCCCTCCCGTACGCAGTCGGCCGAGGGCCCCGCGATGCGGGACCGCATCCTGGAGGCGGCCCGCACCGAGTTCTCCGCACGGGGGTACGAGAAGACGTCCGTGCGGGGGATCGCCAAGGCCGCCGGGGTGGACTCGGCGCTGGTGCACCACTACTTCGGCACGAAGGACCAGGTCTTCGCCTCGGCGATCGAGGTGGCCTTCGCGCCCGCGCTCGACGCGCCGTCGGCGATCGACGACGGGCCGCTCGACGGCGTCGGCGAGCGCCTGACCCGCTTCATCTTCGGCGTCTGGGAGAACCCCGACACCCGCGTCCCGCTCCTCGCGATCGTGCGCTCGGCGGTGAACAACGACACGGCGGCGGCCGTCTTCCGCCGCCTCGTCTCGACGCAGCTGCTCGGCAGGGTGGCGAGCCGTATCGACCAGCCGGACGCCGAACTGCGGGCGGAACTGGCGGCCGCGCAGCTGGTGGGCACCGCGATGCTGCGCTACGTCATCCAGGTGGAGCCGCTCGCGTCGGCGGACCCGGAGGCGATCATCGCGCGGCTCGCGCCGGTGGTGCAGGGGCATCTGACCGGGCCCTGAGCGCCCGCCCGCGAACCGCCCACCGAGACAGCCGTCCCGCTATCCGGACAGCCTGTCCAGATCGTGGAGCGTCGGCGTACGCTCGAGGACAGTCGACCCTTATGTCTCTCCAGATCCCTGAAGGAGCGAGCGACGATGCCCGAGCTCAGGTCCCGCACAGTCACCCACGGCCGCAACATGGCGGGCGCACGCGCCCTTATGCGTGCCTCCGGTGTACCCGGCGCGGACATCGGGCGTAAGCCGATCATCGCCGTCGCCAACTCCTTCACCGAGTTCGTCCCGGGCCACACCCACCTGCAGCCGGTCGGCCGCATCGTCTCCGAGGCGATCACGGCGGCGGGCGCCATCCCCCGCGAGTTCAACACCATCGCCGTGGACGACGGCATCGCGATGGGCCACGGCGGCATGCTCTACTCCCTGCCCTCCCGCGACCTGATCGCGGACTCGGTGGAGTACATGGTGGAGGCGCACTGCGCGGACGCGCTGATCTGCATCTCCAACTGCGACAAGATCACCCCCGGCATGCTGAACGCGGCCCTGCGCCTCAACATCCCGACGGTCTTCGTCTCCGGCGGCCCGATGGAGGCCGGCACGGCCACGCTGGTCGACGGCACGGTCCGAAAACTCGACCTGGTCGACGCGATGAGCGACGCGGTGAACGAGAAGGTCTCGGACGCGGACATCCTCCGTATCGAGGAGAACGCCTGCCCGACGTGCGGCAGCTGTTCCGGCATGTTCACCGCCAACTCCATGAACTGCCTGACCGAGGCCATCGGCCTCTCCCTGCCGGGCAACGGCTCGATGCTCGCCACGCACACCGGCCGCAGGGCGCTGTACGAGCGGGCGGGCGCGACGGTCGTCGAGATCGCCAAGCGGTACTACGACGGGGACGACGCCTCGGTCCTGCCGCGCAACATCGCCACCCGCGCCGCCTTCGACAACGCCATGGCGCTCGACATCTCCATGGGCGGCTCCACGAACACGATCCTGCACCTGCTCGCGGCGGCGCAGGAGGCCGAGCTCGACTACACCCTCGCCGACATGGACGAGGTCTCGCGCCGCGTCCCCTGCCTGGCCAAGGTCGCCCCGAACGTGGCGCCCGGCGGCACGTACTACATGGAGGACGTGCACCGCGCCGGCGGCATCCCCGCGATCCTCGGCGAGCTGTACCGCGCGGGCCTCCTGAACGAGGACGTGCACTCGGTCCACTCCGCGTCCATCAAGGACTGGCTGGACACGTGGGACGTGCGCGGCGGCTCCCCGTCGGACGAGGCGGTCGACCTCTGGTACGCGGCCCCGGGCTGCGAGCGCTCGGCGACGGCCTTCTCCCAGTCGAAGCGCTGGGACACCCTGGACACGGACGCCGCGGGCGGCTGCATCCGGGACGCGGCCCACGCGTACTCGAAGGACGGCGGGCTCGCGGTCCTCAAGGGCAACCTGGCCGTGGACGGCTGTGTCGTGAAGACGGCGGGCGTCGACGAGTCGATCTGGACCTTCGAGGGCCCGGCCGTGGTCTGCGAGTCGCAGGAAGAAGCGGTCGACAAGATCCTCAAGAAGCAGGTGAAGGAAGGCGACGTGGTCGTCATCCGCTACGAGGGCCCCAAGGGCGGCCCCGGCATGCAGGAAATGCTCTACCCCACGTCCTTCCTCAAGGGCCGCGGCCTCGGCAAGGCCTGCGCCCTGGTCACGGACGGCCGCTTCTCCGGCGGTACGTCGGGCCTGTCGATCGGCCACGCGTCGCCCGAGGCGGCGTCCGGCGGCACGATCGCCCTGGTCGAGGACGGCGACCGCATCCGCATCGACATCCCGAACCGCGGCATCGAACTCCTGGTCCCGGAAGCGGAGTTGGAGTCCCGCCGCGAGGCCCTCGGCGGCGTCTACGCCCCCAGGGCCAGGGACCGCAAGGTCTCGGCAGCCCTGCGGGCCTACGCAGCGATGGCCACGAGCGCGGACCGCGGCGCGGTGCGGGATGTGTCGAAGCTGGGCTAGCGGGCTTGCGTTCTGCTTGTGAACCCGGGCCGGATGCTCTCCGGCCCGGCTCCCCACCCACCCCCTCCCAGCCGGTTTCCCCGCCCGTCGGCGGAATGTCTTTCAGCCCGTCCGGCGTTTGAGGACGAACTCGGCGAAGCCGGTGATGACGGTCACCAAGGCCCCCGCGCCAGAGCGGGTTTTCGGGAAGGGGCGGGGTCGGGGAAAGGAACTCCCCACTCCGCAACCACCCCACCTCGCCCAGGCGTCCCCCCAGTGACGAACTACCAAGGGCGGCCCGAGCCGCCGCTCCACGGGGGAGAGAAGCATGAGCGAGAACGTCATAGCGCCGGAATCCGCAGAGGCAATCGAAGCCGCGGCGGCAAGAACGTACGCCATCGCGGCGGACGTCAACGTCCGCTCGGGACCGGGCACGTCGTACGGCAAGGTCGGCCGCCTCTCGGCAGGAACCCGAGTGACGATCCAGTGCCAGAAGCCGGGCGAGAAGGTCACCGGCCCGACGGGCACGTCAAAGCTCTGGGACCGCATCGGCAGCGGCCGCTACGTCTCCGACACGTACGTCCGCACGGGCAGCGACGGGTACGTGGCACCCCGCTGCTGACCCACACCCGTACGGGGTTCAGGAGCCGCTGAAGTTCACCCGGACTTCGGCGGCTTCGTCGCGTCGAACGAGAACACGGTGTTCTTGGCCGCCGCCACGAAGATCACCCGCCCCGAGACCGCGACCCGCGGACTCGCGTTCACCTCACCGCCAAGGCCCTCGGCCCGCGGATCGGTGCTCCACAGGGTCCTGCCCCGCGGTGAAACGGCGACCACCCGGCCACTGGGCGAGCTGAAGTACAGCGCGCCGCCGCTCGACGTCGGCCCGGAGGCCCCCTCCACACCCGTCTGCCGGGACCACTTCTGGCGCCCGGTCGCGGGATCCACCGCGCTGATCCGCCCGGTCGGCTCCGCGAAGTAGACCGTCCCGTCGGCAACGCCGGGAGTGGCGTTGTACGTCGTCCTCAGCGGCCGGGCAGAGACGCGACCGCTGCCCGGCTCGACCCGCAGCACCTTGTCGTACCCGAGGAACTCGGGCCCCTTCAACCGCTGATGCAGAAGGACGAGCCTGCCCTCGTCGCCGCCCACCGGGTGCACGGGCCCCTCGACCGGGATGCCCTTGCCGAACGTTCCCGACCGGAGGTCGAGGGTGTGGAGGACCGGATCGCGCACCTCGACGTTCGCGACCTGGGCGGACGGCGCGCACATCGCGTACATCCGCTGACCGGCCGGGACCGGCGTGCACTCCGAACCCGCGGGGAACGGCGTCGACCAGAGCAGGCGCCCGCTGTGCGCGTCCCTGGCCTCCACCCGCGTACGGCCGGGCTCGACCGACAGGACCGTGGAGCCGGAGAGAACCGCGTCCTGCGACCGGCCGGTGTAGATCTGGGACTGGCCGCTGATCGGGCGGGACCACAGTTCCTTGCTGGTCCTGGCGTCCAGCGCCACCAGCTGGACGGGCTTTCCGGACGAGGCGACCTCCGGCGGGATGCGGTAGCCGAGGACGGTGTCGTCCGTGGCGCCCACGATGTGCATGCCCTGCATCGGCACACCGGGGCTCTTCACCTTCCAGACCTCCTTGCCGTCGGAGATCCGCAACCGGGTCGCGACGACTCCGCCGCCCCCGCAGAACAACGCGTCCCCGCGGGGCACACAGCGCACCTCGTCCGGGATGCCCTTGTCGTTGGGCACGCTCGTGCGCCACGGCCGGTAGCCGTCGGGCAGGGGAGCCTCGGCGGCCGCGACGGTGCCGTCCTTGCCGTCGCCACCGCCGTCACCGTCCGCGCCGGTGGATTCGTCGGACGAGCCGAGCTGGAGCGCCGCGATCCCACCCCCGAGGGCGGCCACGGCGACGGCGGCGGCGAGCACGGTGCGCCAACGGCGGCGCGGACGGGGGCCGGTGGGGCCGGTAGGGGCGCTCTCGGCCTCCTCGCCCGGAGAGGACCGATGATGATGCTGCGTGTCGATGTCCCGCATACGGCTGCCCCGCGCCCCCGCCGCGTCCCCCATCTCGACCGGCAGGTCCCGCAACCGCTCGAGAAGCTGGTCCGCCGAAGGGCGCGCCTCGGGGTCCTTGTCGAGGCACGGCTCGACCACGGCACGCAGGGCCGCGGGCACGGAGGTCAACTCCGGCGCCTCGTGGACCACTTGATACGCCGTCATGTACGGGCTGTCCGCGTCGAACGGCCCCTGCCCCGTCGCCGCGTACACGAGCAGCGTGCCGAGCGAGAAGACATCGGAGCGTGGCCCGACCCCGCGCGGGGCCTGCAACTGCTCCGGCGACATGAACGGCGGCGTACCGATGACCCGCCCCGTCATCGTCAGCGTCTGCTGGTCCGCGGCGCGCGAGATGCCGAAGTCGATGACGCGCGGCCCCTCGGGCGAGAGCACGACGTTCGAGGGCTTCAGGTCGCGGTGCACGACACCCACGCGGTGGATGTCGCGCAGTGCCTCCGTCAGACCGATGGCGAGCGTACGCAGCTCCGCGCCGGACAGCGGGCCCTTCTTGGCGATCTCCTGGGCGAGCGTGTGCCCCTCTATATAGGCCGTCGCCATCCACGGATACTCGGCCTCCGGGTCGGCGTCGACCACGGCGGCGGTGAACGCGCCGCTCACCCGCCGCGCCGCGGCCACCTCCTGCCGGAAGCGGATGCGGAACTCCTCGTCCCCCGCGAACTGCTGGTGGATCAGCTTGATCGCCACGGGTCGCCCCGAAGCCGTACGCGCCAGATAGACCGTGCCCATGCCACCCGAGCCGAGGCGCGCCTCGAGCGGGTAGCCGCCGATCTCGGCCGGGTCACCTCCGCGGAGCGACACTCTCCCGACCTCCTCGTCCCGCGTGCACCGGTTCTCGCATGAGCCTCTTTGCCTGTCCCGCCCCACAAACTAGCCGCCGAGTGGTACGGCAGGGCAAGGCGGGGGACGAATAGGGCGCGCCTGCCCGGCGCCGCCGCGCCGCGCCGGCCCCGGGCGATACTCGAGGGGTGAGCGCAGATTCCAGCACCCCCGACCGCACGGACGCGAAGGCCGGGGCGTCCCCGTCGGCCGCGACGGCCCCCGGCCCGCAGCCCGAGCCCCTCCGCTTCTTCGGCACGACCTGGGTCGGCCACGACAACGGCTACGGGGCGCGCCGCGCGGGCGTCGCGGTGGGCTCGCTGCTCGCGGCGGCGGCCGGCTGTTTCGTGCTGCGGTTCGCGTACGAGGGCATGGCCATCGCGGACGTGGGGACGTTCGTGAACTTCCTGGTCCTCATCATGTTCTCGATCTGCGGCGCCATCGCCTTCCGCCGTACCTGGGAGGGCTTCACCCGCCGCCACGACCCGGCATCCCAGTCATCGATGCGCGGCTTGATGACCATCGGCTTCGTCGGCGTACTCCTCGCCTACTTCGTCCGCTCCCTCACCGAGGCTCCCGGCGAAGAACTCCACCGCGAGGAGTACGAGGCGGCCCGCCAGCAGTACGCGAAGCGCACGTCCCGCCGCACGGGCAACCCCTCCCGCAAGAAGAAGAGGGCCTGACCCCGCACACCGGCCCCTCCCGGGAGGGCCTGCCCCCGGAGCACGCACGCGAGGTGCGCGGCTCTCCTTTCGCGCGCCCCGTGACCCGTCCGGCCGCGACGACGGGACAGCCAACAGCCCCGCACCGCCATGAACGCTGCCCGCACGCTCTGCCCGCTGCCCGCCCGCGTGCTGCCCACTGCCCGCACGCGCCCATCGGCCCGGCCTCGTCCCCTCCCAGTCACGGTCGCCGCCCTTGACGGCCGCAGCCTTCGAGGCGCCATAATCATCACATGATGAATATAAAAGAGCCGCCCGCCATCGAGGCGCGGGACCTTACCGTCGTCCGAGGCCCCCGCACAGTCCTGCGCGGGCTGAACTTCACCGTCCCGAAGGGACAGATCACCGGCCTCCTCGGCCCCTCGGGCTGCGGAAAATCCACCCTCATGCGCGCCACGGTCGGCACCCAGGCCAAGGTCACCGGCACCCTGAAGGTCCTCGACCAGCCGGCCGGCGCCCCCGCCCTCCGCTCCCGCATCGGCTACGTCACCCAGAGCCCCTCGGTCTACGACGACCTCACCGTCCGCCAGAACCTGGACTACTTCGCCGCCGTCCTCGACCCCGGCCGAGGCCCCGCCGCCCACCGCCGCCACGAACACGTCACCCGCGCCATCGCCGACGTCGACCTCACGACCCACGCCGACGCCCTCGCGGGCAACCTCTCCGGCGGCCAGCGCAGCCGCGTCTCCCTGGCCGTGGCCCTCCTCGGCGCCCCGGAACTCCTCGTCCTCGACGAACCCACCGTCGGCCTCGACCCCGTACTCCGCCGCGACCTGTGGAACCTCTTCCACTCCATCGCCGCCGACCGAGGCACCACGATCCTCGTCTCCTCCCACGTCATGGACGAGGCCGAACGCTGCCACCGCCTCCTCCTGATGCGCGAAGGCGAACTACTCGGCGACGACACCCCCGAGGCCCTGCGCACCCGCACCGCCACCGAGACCGTCGAGGCAGCCTTCCTCCACCTGGTCGACGAGGCCGCCGCCCAGAGCGGCACCCCCACAGGCAGCACCGCCCCCACCAGCAGCACCCCCACCGGGAGCCCCCGATGAACACCCACCGCACCCTCGCCACCGCGGCCCGTGTCCTGCGCCAGCTCCGCCACGACCCCCGCTCCATCGCCCTGATGCTGCTGGTCCCCTGCGTGATGCTGCTGCTCCTGCGCTACGTCTTCGACGGCAGCCCGGAGACCTTCGACTCCATCGGCGCCTCGCTCCTCGGCATCTTCCCGCTCATCACGATGTTCCTGGTGACCTCCATCGCCACCCTCCGCGAACGCACCTCCGGCACCCTCGAACGCCTCCTCGCCATGCCCCTGGCCAAGGGCGACCTCATCGCGGGCTACGCCCTCGCCTTCGGCTTCCTCGCCGTCATCCAGTCCGTCCTCGCCACCGGCCTCGCCCTCTGGGCCCTCGGCCTGGACGTCACCGGCTCCGCCTGGCTGCTGCTCCTGGTCGCGCTCCTCGACGCCCTGCTCGGCACGGCACTCGGCCTCTTCGTCTCCGCCTTCGCGGCGTCCGAGTTCCAGGCCGTCCAGTTCATGCCGGCCGTGATCTTCCCCCAGCTCCTTCTCTGCGGCCTGTTCACCCCGCGCGACAACATGGCACCCGCCCTCGAAGCGATCTCGAACGTCCTCCCCATGTCGTATGCCGTGGACGGCATGAACGAAGTCCTGCGCCACCCCGACATCACCGGCGACTTCATACGGGACGCGGTCATCGTCGCGAGCTGCGCCGTACTCGTCCTCGCCCTGGGCGCCGCGACCCTCCGTCGCCGCACGGCCTGACCCACCAATGCGAGGATGACCCCACCTGGCCGAGGCGCTGCCCCGCTCCCGGCCGAAGCGCCGACCCGCACCCGGAGGGTGACCACACATGCCCCAGCCCGTCGCAGTCCTCGGCACCGGCAAGATCGGCGAAGCCCTCCTCAGCGGCATGATCCGGGCCGGCTGGGCGCCGGCCGACCTCCTGGTCACCACCCGCCGCTCCGAACGCGCCACGGAACTGCGCACCCGCTACGGCGTCGACCCCGTCAGCAACGCCGAGGCCGCCAAGCAGGCCGACACCCTCATCCTCGCCGTCAAGCCGCAGGACATGGGCCGTCTCCTCGACGAACTCGCCCCGCACGTCGCCCCCGACCGGCTCGTCATCAGCGCCGCGGCCGGCATCACCACCTCCTTCATCGAGGAGCGCCTCGCCGACAGCACCCCTGTCGTCCGCGTCATGCCCAACACCCCCGTCCTCGTGGACGAAGGCATGTCCGTCATCTCGGCCGGCAGCCACGCCACCGCAGCCCACCTCGCCCACACCGAGGAGATCTTCGGCGCCGTCGGCAAGACCCTCCGCGTCCCCGAGACCCAGCAGGACGCCTGCACCGCCCTCTCCGGCTCAGGACCGGCGTACTTCTACTACCTGGTCGAGGCCATGACCGACGCCGGCATCCTCCTCGGCCTGCCCCGCGACAAGGCCCACGACCTCATCGTCCAGGCCGCGATCGGCGCCGCCGTGATGCTCCGCGACAGCGGCGAACACCCGGTCAAGCTCCGCGAGAACGTCACCTCGCCTGCCGGCACCACCATCAACGCCATCCGCGAACTCGAGAACCACGGCGTACGAGCAGCCCTCATCGCCGCCCTCGAAGCCGCCCGCGACCGCAGCCGCGAACTGGCCTCAGGCAACAACAGCTGACCATCCGGCGCCGGGGCGCGCACCGGCCGCGCCCCGGCACCAGCGCCCCGCCTACCGCGCCTCGTCCACCGGAGGCAGCAGGCCGATCGCGCGATAGGCGGTGTCCACCGTCGGCCGGGACATCTCCCTGGCCCGCTCGGCTCCCCGCCGCAACACCTGCTCCACATACGCGGGATCAACGACCAGCTCTTTGTGCTTGGCCTGCAGGGGCCTCAATGTCTCCACCACGGCGTCGGCGGTGTCCTTCTTCAAAGCCCCGTACGACTCATACACACCGCTCAAGCCCTCGGGGCTGCCACCTTCACAGGCCGCCAGAATCTCCAGCAGGTTCGAGACACCCGGCTTGGCCTCGCGGTCGTACTCGACCTCGCTCCCGCCGTCCGTGACGGCGCGCATGACCTTCTTCCGCACGACCTCCGGCTCGTCGAGCAGATAGATGATCCCGGCAGCCGCATCCCCGGACTTCCCCATCTTCGACAGCGGGTCCTGCAGATCCATGACCCTGGCCGCCACCTTGGGATACGTGGCCCGCGGCACCACGAACGTGTGCCCGTACCGCTGGTTGAACCGCACGGCCAGGTCCCGGGTGAGCTCCACGTGCTGCACCTGGTCGTCCCCGACCGGCACCTCGTCCGCCCCGTACGCCAGGATGTCCGCCGCCATCAGCACGGGATAGGTGAGCAGCGAAAGCCGCACACTCCCGCCGCGAGCCCGCTCGATCGCCGACTTCTCCTTGTACTGGATCATCCGCCGCATCTCGCCGTCCGTCGCGACGCACTCCAGCAGATACGAGAGCCGCGCGTGCTCGTCCACATGACTCTGTACGAACACGGTGGCCCGCTCGGGATCGATCCCCGACGCGAGCAACAGCGTCGCCGCCTGCCGACTGAGCCTGCGCACCCGGCCGGGATCGTGATCGACGGTCAGGGCATGCAGGTCGACGACGCTGAACAGCGACTCGGCCCGGTGCTGGTCAACTTCCGCCCACTGGCGCACGGCGCCCAGGTAGTTCCCCAGGGTCAGGTGCCCGGTCGGCTTGATGCCGCTGAAGATCCTCGTCATCTCTCCACCTCTTGGTCAGGACCACCGGCCCGACGACCGGGCTCCGGATCCTCCAGGGGGGAGAAACAAGAAACGGCCGCCGAGTCGGCAGCCGTTGAGTACATGCGTGTGTACGGCCGCCGTCAGGCGGCCCACCACAGTTGGGTGTGCGCATGTGTCGTCACGCCTCCTACGGTAGCCCTCGGGGGTCACCGTGGACCAGGGTTGACACGCCCAGACCGCGTACGTAGTGTTCTCCGAGTTGTCCGGCGTGAGCGCCGACCCCTGGTCGGTCCCCGGGCAGCCATTCCGCACAACCATTCAAACGATCGATGCCGTGTCATCTTCGATGCCCCGTCGTCTGCTCGTTTTCATGCGCTTTTGCGAAATGAGGAATCCGCGTTCGAAAGGGCGCCCCCGATTAGGTCGGGGAGCAGGATTCCGCTAATGTCTCACTCGTCGGAACGGCCCAACAGCCGGGAAGACAAGCCCCGCTGACTGGGAATCAGGCCCGAAAGGATCTGATAGAGTCGGACTCGCCGGAAAGGGAAACGCGAAAGCCGAAAGGCCGGAGCGGGAACCGGAAAGGCACCGAGGAAATCGGACACGAAAGAGTCTGATAGAGTCGGAAACGCAAGACAGCA
>NZ_JBSGYY010000018.1:0-167730 GCF_053610705.1 Streptomyces sp. NPDC054872
CGCCAGGGGCAAGCCCCTGGCGCGGGTGCGGGCACAGGTTTACGCCAACGAGCCTCGCAGGCCTACGCCGCCTTCGCCTTCGTGGCGTACATGTCCACGTACTCCTGACCGGAGAGCTGCATGACCTCCGTCATCACGGAGTCCGTCACGGCGCGCAGCACATAGCGGTCGCGGTCCATGCCCTCGTAGCGCGAGAACTCCATCGGCTCACCGAAGCGCACCGTCACGCGGCCCGGACGCGGAAGGCCCTTGCCGCCCGGCTGGAGCTTGTCCGTGCCGATCATCGCGAAGGGGACGACGGGCGCACCGGTCATGAGGGTCAGCCGGGCGATGCCCGTACGGCCCCGGTACAGGCGGCCGTCGGGGGAGCGGGTGCCTTCGGGGTAGATGCCGAAGAGCTTGCCCTCCTCCAGGACGCGTCGCCCGGTCATCAGCGCGGCGACACCGCCGTGGCCGCCGTCGCGGTCCACGGGGATCATGCCGGAGCCGGTGAAGAACCAGGCCATCAGGCGGCCCTTGAGCCCCTTGCCCGTGACGTACTCGTCCTTGCCGATGAAGTACACCGGACGCGGGCAGACGAGGGGCATGATCATCGAGTCGATGAACGTGAGGTGATTTCCGGCCATGATGACCGGGCCCGTGCCCGGAATGTTCTCGGCGCCTTCCACCCGAGGGCGGAACATCAGACGCAAGATCGGTCCGAGCACAGCCTTGATGAGCGCGAGACGGGACAACGGGCCCTCCGGTGTCAACGGGTCGACGACGAGTATGTGCAGGTGAGGACGATACTCGCGGGTCCCCGCTCACCGCACATCGGGTTCACGCACTGGATACGCAGAGTTGACATGCAGGTGCGTGGTGTAGCCCTCGGACCGCTCTCCCTGTGACGACGTTATCCCTGTGTGCGGCATGTGGCGCGTCCTAGTGGTCCTTGTCACGCGCCGAAGTCACACGCTGCCACGGAGTTCCGAGGCGGTACGCCCCGTACCCGTGCCCACCGAAAGGACCCCATCCCGCACACCAGTCGCCATCCGGCGTCACCCTTACGTTCGGTCCAGGGTCTCCCGTCCGTCACGTGAGGCCACCTACGATCGTGCCGCTTTGTCAGGTGCAAGGCAGTACATCGGGAGGAGCGCTCAATGGCCACACAGAAGTCGGGTCGGTCGGGGTCGGGGGAGCGGAGCCCGGGGCGACGCGCGGTACTGGGAGCGGCGGTCCTCGGGGCGGGCACGGCCGTCGTGGGACTGCCCGGCGTGGCGAGAGCCGACGCCAAGCACGGGCACGGGCCCAAGGACCTGCCGGTGCCCACGGTCGTCGCGCACCGCGGCGCCAGCGGCTACCGGCCCGAGCACACGCTCGGCGCCTACCAGCTCGCCCTCGACATGGGCGCGCACGTCATCGAGCAGGACATCGTGCCCACCAAGGACGGCCATCTCGTATGCCGTCACGAGAACGACATCACCGCGACGACGGACGTCGCCGCGCACCCCGAGTTCGCGTCCCGCAAGACCACCAAGTCCGTGGACGGCACCTCGTACACCGGCTGGTTCACCGAGGACTTCACGCTCGCCGAGCTGAAGACGCTGCGCGCCAAGGAGCGCATCCCCGGCACCCGCCAGCGCAACACCCTCTACGACGGCCGCTGGGACGTGCCCACCCTGGAGGAGGTCTTCCGGTGGGCCGACAAGCAGGGGCGTGAGCGCGGCAAGCGGATCTGGCTGCACATCGAGACCAAGCACCCCACGTACTTCCGCAAGCTGGGCCTCGGCCTTGAGGAGCCGCTCGCCAAGCTGCTTCGCAAGTACGGCCGGCACAAGAAGAGCTCGCCCAACTTCCTGCAGTCCTTCGAGCCCAGCAGCATCCAGCGCCTGAACAAGCTGGTCGACCCGCCGCTCGTGGTGCTCCTGTCCTCCGCGGGCTCGCGCCCCTGGGACTTCGTCGAGGCGGGCGACCCGCGCACCGTCGCCGACCTCATCAAGCCCGAGGGCCTGAAGTGGATGGCGTCGTTCGCACAGGGCATCGGCCCCACGCTCGACCTGATCATCCCGAGGAAGCCGGACGGAAGCCTCGGCACCCCGACCACCCTGGTCGAGGACGCGCACAAGGCGGGCCTGATCCTGCACCCCTACACGATGCGCAACGAGAACACCTTCCTGCCCGCCGACTTCAGGAAGGGCACCGACCCGGCGGCCTACGGCGACGCCTTCGGAGCCTTCAAGGCGTACTTCGAGACGGGCATCGACGGGATCTTCTCCGACAACTGCGACACCGCGCTGCTCGCCCGCGAGGACTTCGTCAACGGCTGACACGCGCGGACGTTCCCGTTGAGCTGCGTCAACAGCTGATCGTCCGGCCCCGGTTGGGGTGACAGACGCCCGCCCCGGCAACCTCCTGCCGGGGCGGCCGCGTCACGCCTTGCATGACTCCGCCCAGCATGACCCACTCGCTCATCCCCACGCTGCGCCCGCTCCTCGCCGCCGAGGCCTCCGCCGCGGCGCACGGCTCCGGCGCCGACCCCGGCGATCTGGAACAGGCCGTCTGGCTGCGCCTGCTGGAACGCATGGACGCCGCCGACCCACCCGCCGACCCGGCCACCTGGCTGCGCGCCGCCGTCGCCTCCGAGGCACGCAGCAGCCGCCGTACGCAGGAGCGCGAGGTGGCGTACGCGGCCGAGCCCGCCGACGACTCCGAGCGCGGACCCGAGCAGCGCGCCCTGCGGGCCGACCGCGACCGCACCCTGCACGCCGCGGTGCGCAAGCTGCCCGGCCGGTGCCCCGGCCTCATGGCGGCGCTGCTGTCCCCCAAGGACCTCACCTACCGCGAGATCGCAGGCGAGTTGGGAATGTCACAGGGCAGCCTGGGGCCTGAACGTTCCCGTTGCCTGGGATGCCTGCGCAGAATGCTCGCGGCGGAGGTTGCAGCTCCTGACCCGCGGGGAATGGAGCGATAGACAACCGGCGGAGCAGGTGAGCGGGAGGCATGCACACATGGGCATGAGCGTGACCATCTCGGAGGCGGGCGGACAGGACGCCGAGAAGATCCTCAAACTGCAGTACCTGTGCTACCAGAGCGAGGCCGAGCTGTACGGCGACCATTCCATCGAGCCGCTCACGCAGTCCCTCGACTCCATCAAGGCCGAACTGACCACCGGGAACGTGCTGGTGGCCCGCCTCGGGGACGAGGTGGTCGCGTCGGTGCGCGGCACGGTCGACGCCGACGGAACGGCACGCATCGAGAAACTCATCGTCCACCCCAGGATGCAGCGCCACGGTCTGGGCGGCCGGCTCCTGGACGCGATCGAGAGGCACCTCGGCACGGGCGGCACCGCCAAGTGCTTCCAGCTCTCCAGCGGCCACCGCAGCGAACAGAATCTCCAGCTCTACCGCAAACACGGCTACACGGCCGTGAACACCCGGCACGTGAACGACCGGCTCACGCTGGTCACGCTCGCCAAGGAGTCGGCCGCCCAGGCGTATGTGGCCAGGGCCTAGCGCCCCGCCCTCCGCGCCTTGTTCAGCCAGAAGATCGCCGTGACCGGGAGGATCACCGGGATGAACAGATAGCCCATCCCGAAGTCCGACCACACTGTGGCGTCGGGGAAGGCGGACGGCTCGACGAGCGTCCACGTCCCCACCGCCAGGACGCCCACCAGCTCGGCGGCGCAGCACACCAGCGCCGCCCTGCGGGCCTTCTCGCCGCCGCGCACGAGCGAGTACGTGATGAAGCCGTAGACGAGACCCGCGAGCGCGGACAGCGTGTACGCGAGCGGGGCCTTGTGGAAGTGCGCCGAGATCTGCACGGCCGAGCGCGACACGGCGCCGACCACCATCACCCCGTACAGCCACACCAGCAGGATGCCGGGGCCGCCGACGAGCTTCTGGCGGGCGGGAGCCTCCTGCCGTCCGGAGTTCTCGGGTTCGGTCACCGTCACCTCAGCCTCCCCAGATGTCGTAGAGCCGTACCTGGAGCACGGCGAGGACCACGCCGCCCGCGGCGACCGTGATGGAGCCCCAGCGGGTGCGCTCGGCCAGGGACATGAAGCCCGCCGCCGGGATGCAGGCGAAGGAACCGATCAGATACGCGATGAAGATCGTCATGCCCTGCTCGGGCTTCTCGCCCCGGGCCAGCTGGACGATGCCGACGATCAGCTGGACCGTGGCCAGGAAGGTCACCACGCCCATGCCGATGAAGTGCCAGTCCTTGGTCGGCTGGTCCCGGTAGGCGGCGAAGCCGCACCACGCGGCGAGCGCGAGCGCGGCCACGGCGGTCGCGATCGTCAGGGCAACAAGCATGCCGTGACTTTATTACGGGCCCCTTGCCCCGATGCGCGCACCCCTGAGGCCCCATCCGCGTACCCCGGGGGTGCCCCGTACGCTCGGACATCATGAAGATCCACGCTGAAGCGCTCCTGTTCGACAACGACGGCACCCTCATCTCCTCGATGGAGTCGGTGTACCGCTGCTGGACGCGTCTGGCGCAGGAGTACGGGATCACCGCCGAGGAATTCGCCCGGGTCGAGCTGCACGGCCGCCCCGCCGCCGAGATCATCGCCGACATGCTGCCCGCCGAGCGCGTGGCCGAGGCCGTCGCCCGGATCGAGGAGCTCGAGGTCGCGGACGTCGCGGGCGGCGTCGTGCTGCTGCCCGGCACCCGTGAGCTGCTCGCATCCCTGCCCCCCGAGCGCTGGGCCGTCGTCACCTCCGCCGGTCGGCGCCTCGCGGAGGCACGGCTCGCGGAGGTCGGCATCGACGCCGAGCTGGTGATCGCCGCCGACGACATCACGCGCGGCAAGCCCGACCCGGAGCCCTTCCTGCTCGCGGCCGCGAAACTGGGCGTCGACCCGGCGCGCTGCGTGGTCTTCGAGGACGCGCCCGCGGGCCTCACGGCGGGACGCGCGGCCGGCATGACCACCGTGGCGTTGGCCACAACACACACCGCCGGCGAGCTCACCGCCGATGTGGTCGTGAAGGACCTCTCGGCCGTGTCCGCACAGGCCACCGAGGGCGGCGTGGAGATCACCGCCGCGAGCTGAGCAGCCACTCCCGACGTCCGCGCCTGTCCACGAGCTGTCCGTATACCGGACAGCCGTGGCGGTGCGTGACCGCACGCGTGTTTTACTGGTCCACATGACCACGACGAGCAGCCGCACCCCTGCGACCGAGGCGATCACGACGCCCGGTGCTCGTTGTATGTGTCGAATGTGCGCCTTCTGAGGGCCCCCGCACCACCCCTGAGCATCGCGCCCCGAAGCGAAGCCGCTGTGCCGCGCCCCTGTGCCACGTACGCCTTATCGGCGGACGAGACGTAGGAAGCGAGCCTGCCCCGCGCACACCTCCTCCGGTTCCTTTCGCCACCGCGAGAAACCGTGCCGCGTTCCCCACGAATGCCCCGTGCCCGGCGAAAACCGCGCCGCGCACTCGACAGTGACGGAAACCCCTGTGATCACCACTTCCGGCCTCACCAAGGTCTACCGCTCACGCGGTCGTGAAGTAACTGCCCTCGACGGCGTCGATCTGCATGTCCGCGAAGGCGAGGTGTACGGCGTCATCGGCCAGTCCGGCGCCGGCAAATCCTCGCTGATCCGCTGCGTGAACCTCCTGGAGCGCCCCACCGCCGGCACCGTCAGCGTCGCCGGCCAGGACCTCACCGCCCTCGCGGGGCGCGGCAGCCGCGCGAGCAAGGACCTGCGCCGGGCGCGCAGCCGCATCGGCATGGTCTTCCAGCACTTCAACCTGCTGTCCTCGCGCACCGTCAAGGACAACATCGAGCTCCCCCTGGAGATCCTCGGTCTCAGCGGCGCCGAACGCTCCCGCAAGGCCCTCGAACTCCTCGACCTGGTCGGCCTCGCCGACAAGGCGAAGTCCTACCCGGCGCAGCTCTCCGGCGGCCAGAAGCAGCGCGTCGGCATCGCCCGCGCGCTCGCCGGCGACCCGAAGGTGCTGCTCTCCGACGAGGCGACCAGCGCCCTCGACCCGGAGACCACCCGCTCCATCCTGGGGCTCCTGCGTGACCTCAACCAGCAGCTCGGCCTGACCGTCCTGCTGATCACGCACGAGATGGACGTCGTCAAGAGCGTCTGCGACTCCGCCGCCCTCATGGAGAACGGGCGGATCGTCGAGTCCGGCACCGTCACCGAGCTGCTCGCGACGCCCGGCTCCGAGCTGGCCGCCGCGCTCTTCCCGGTCAGCGGCGCCGCCACGGGCGACAACCGCACCGTCGTCGACGTGACCTTCCACGGCGAGGCCGCGACCCAGCCGGTCATCTCGCAGCTGTCGCGCACGTACAACATCGACATCTCGATCCTCGGCGCCGCGATGGACACCGTCGCGGGCAAGCAGGTCGGCCGTATGCGCATCGAGCTGCCCGGGCGCTTCGAGGAGAACGTCGTGCCGATCGGCTTCCTGCGCGAGCAGGGACTGCAGGTCGACGTCGCGGACACCGCGGGCGAGGACCCCGCGACCACGCCGAAGGACAGCACGCTGCTGGTCAAGGAAGGTGCCAAGTGACCTGGTCGGAGATGCAGCCCCTGCTGGAGCAGGCCTGTTGGGACACCCTCTACATGGTCGGCTGGTCGACGCTGATAGCCGTCGTCGCCGGACTTCCCCTCGGCATCCTGCTGGTCCTCACCGACCGCGGCGGGCTGCTGCAGAACACGGTCCTGAACAAGCTCATCGGGCAGATCGTGAACATCGCGCGCTCGATGCCCTTCATCATCCTCATGGTCGCCCTGATGGGCTTCACGCGCTGGATCACGGGCACGACGATCGGCCGGGAGGCCGCCATCGTGCCGCTCGCGATCGGCGCGACGCCGTTCTTCGCGCGGCTCGTGGAGACCGCGGTGCGCGAGGTCGACGGCGGCCTCGTCGAGGCCGTGCAGTCGATGGGCGGCAACACCTGGACCGTCGTACGCAAGGTCCTCGTGCCGGAGTCGCTGCCCTCGCTGATATCCAGCACCACCACGACGATCGTCACGATCATCGGCTACTCGGCCATCACCGGCGCCGTCGGCGCGGGCGGCCTCGGCGACATCGCCATCCGCTACGGCTACCAGCGCTTCGAGACCGAGCTGATGTGGATCACCGTCGGCGTCCTCGCCGTCGTCATCTCGATCATCCAGTTCGCGGGCGACTACGCGGCCCGCAGGCTGCACCGGCGCGGCGGCCACTCGGGCGCCGCACCGCGCCTGCGCTTCCTCAAGCTCGCGCCGTCGAAGGCTTCCTGAAACTCACCCCGCACACCCCATCGCGGGGCGTACCACCCATGGAGAAAGGCACTTTTCGTGCGTAACACCGCCAAGATCACCACCGCTGTCCTCGCCACCGGAGCCCTCACCCTCGGGCTCTCCGCCTGCGGCTCCGACAAGGGCTCCGCCGCGGGCGACAAGGACGGCCCGCTCATCGTCGCCGCCACCCCCACGCCGCAGGGCGAGATCCTCGACTACGTCAAGAAGAACCTGGCGAAGAAGGCCGGACTCGACCTCGACGTGCGGGAGTTCACCGACTACGTCACGCCGAACACCGCCGTGGAGCAGGGCGAGGTCTTCGCCAACTACTTCCAGCACAAGCCGTACCTGGACGACTTCAACAAGAAGAACGGCACGGACATCGTGCCCGTCCCGAACGCGACGGTGCACCTGGAGCCGCTCGGCGTCTACTCCAAGAGCGTCAAGAAGCTCGACGACCTGAAGAAGGGCGCCACGGTCGCCCTGCCGAACGACACCACCAACGAGGCCCGCGCGCTCAAGCTCCTGGCCGAGAACGGCCTGATCGAGCTCAAGAAGGGCGTCGGCTACGAGGCCACCCCCAAGGACGTCTCGAAGAACCCGAAGAACCTCAAGTTCAAGGAGATCGAGGCCGCCCAGGTGCCCCGCTCCCTCGGTGACGTCGACGCCGCGGTGATCAACGGCAACTACGCCCTCGAGGCCAAGCTCAGCCCGGCCAAGGACGCCCTCGTCGCCGAGCCCGCCAAGGGCAACCCCTACGGCAACTTCCTCGCCGTGAAGAAGGGCGACGAGAACGACCCGCGCGTGAAGAAGCTCGCCAAGCTCCTCACCTCGCCCGAGGTCAAGAAGTTCATCGACGACAAGTACGACGGTGCCGTCGTCGCGGCGTTCTGATCATGCGCAGGCACGTCCCCCGCAGGCACGTCACGGCCGCCGTCACCGGCGCGCTCGCCCTCACGCTCGGTCTGAGCGCGTGCGGCGGTGATTCCGGGTCCGGAGGCGGCGACACGCTCACTGTCGGCGCCACCCCGACCCCGGCCGGCGAAGTCCTCACGTACATCAAGCAGAACCTCGCGGAGAAGAAGGGACTCGACCTCCGGATCACGGAGTTCACGGACTACGTCACGCCGAACACCGCGCTCCAGGAAGGCTCCCTCGACGCCAACCTCTACCAGCACACCCCGTACCTCGAGGACTTCAACAAGTCCAAGAAGACGGAGCTCACGCCGGTGACCGAGGTCTATCTGCCGCCGATGGGGGTGTACGCGAAGAAGGCCGAGGACGTCACCGAGCTGCCCGCCGGTGCGACCGTCGCCATTCCCAACGACACCACCAACGAAGGCAGGGCGCTCCAACTCCTCGCCTCCAAGGGCGTCATCGGGCTCAAGAAGGGGGCCGGTTCGACCGCCACCCCCGAGGACATCACGTCCAACCCGAAGAAGCTCACCGTCAAGCCGCTGGAACCCGCCCAGCTGCCCCGCTCCCTGGAAGACGTCGAAGCCGCGGTCATCAACAACAACTACGCGCTCGACGCCGGACTCAGCCCCAAGAAGGACGCCATCCTTCTCGAGTCGTCCAAGGACAACCCGTACAACAACGTGCTCGCCGTCAAGAAGGGCGACGAGGACGACCCCAGGGTCGAGAAGCTGGCCCAACTGCTCACCTCACCCGAGGTGAAGCAGTTCATCAAGGACAAGTACAAGGGCTCCGTCCTGCCCGTCGAAACGAGCTGACGCACAGTCCGTTTCCGCGCCCACCACGGGGTCCGCTCCTGACGAAGGAGCGGACCCCGTGGTGCGTTTGCGCGTCGACATGCTGCATGCTGGGCTCTTCAGCAGGCCCGAGGGTTCCAGGTTACGGAGCAGCGCATGACTACCACCTTCCCTGATATCTCCATCAGCACGGAGCGGTTGGTGCTGCGCCCGTTCGAGGACGCCGACGTCTCCGCGTACGCGGAGATGATGAACGACGAGATGGTCACCGCCTGGACCTCCGCCCCCCAGCCCTACACCGAGGACGACGCCCGCGACTGGATCACCCGCGTCGCACCCGCCGAGCGCACCGAGGGCCGCGGCATCGCCCTCGCCGTCACGGAGTTCCTCACCCAGCGCCTGGTCGGCGTCGTGCAACTGCGCGACACCGACTGGCGCGTACGCTCCAGCGAACTCAGTTACGTCGTCGCCCCCTGGGCCCGCGGCGAGGGCTACGCGTCGGAGGCGGCGCTCGCCACCGCCCAGTGGCTCTTCGGCGACCAGGCCTTCGAGCGCATCGAGCTGCGCACCGCCGCCGACAACACCGCGGCGCAGCAGGTCGCGCAGAAGATCGGCTGCATCAGCGAGGGGGTCCTGCGGGGCGCCTGGATAGCGCGTACGCGCAACGGCGGGGACCCGTTCGGCGGCTGGATCGAGGTCCGCACCGACCTCATCGTGTGGAGCCTGCTCCCCGAGGATCTGGAAGGAGTCGGCGAGCAGCTCGCCGACAGCGGCTTCACGGCTTTCTCCGACTGGAACTGACCCCACAAGCACCTCAGGGCCCCACCAGGTACGCTCGCCCCTGGCCGCACGCGGTTGCCCCCTACATGCGACACCCGGCCTCTCAAGACGATCCGCGAGAAACCAGGAGACAGACGACGATGGCCGACCGCGTCACGGTGATCGGCTGGGACGGTTCGCCGCTGACCGCCGCGGCGCGCTCGGCGCTCGGCGCCGCCACACTCGTCGCGGGCGCCGCCCACCACCTCGCGCTCACCGCGGTCCCGCCGACCGCGGAACGGATCCGCCTGGGCAGCGTGAGCCTGGCCGCCCGCCGCATCGCCGCCCACCGCGGCACCGCCGTCGTCCTCGCCGACGGCGACCCCGGGTTCTTCGGCGTCGTACGCACGCTGCGCGCCCCGGAATTCGGCCTCGAAGTCGAAGTGGTGCCCGCCGTCTCCTCCGTCGCGCAGGCCTTCGCCCGCGCCGGGATGCCCTGGGACGACGCCGAGGTCGTGGTCGCCCACCCCCGCACGCTGCGCCGCGCGGTGAACGTCTGCCGTGCGCACTCCAAGGTCGCCGTCCTCACCTCGCCCGGCGCGGGCCCGGCCGAGCTCGGCCTGCTCCTCCAGGGCGTGCACCGCACCTTCGTGATCTGCGAGGAGCTCGGCACCGAGCGCGAACAGGTCACCGTCCTGACCTCGGACAAGGCCGCCGACCACACCTGGCGCGACCCGAACGTCGTCATCGTCGTCGGCGGCCCGGCCGCCGCGTCCGACACCGGCTGGATCGCCGGCCGTGACCCGGGCACCCCGCGCGGCTGGGCGCTGCCCGCCCCCGCCTACGGCGGCGACGCCCAGCTCGGCGAGGGCGAGAGCGACCGGCTGCGGGCCGTCCAACTCGCCCGCATCGGCCCGCGCGTGGGCGACCTGGTCTGGGACATCGGCTGCGGCAGCGGCGCCTTCGCCGTGGAGGCGGCACGTTTCGGCGCCGCCGTCATCGCCGTCGACGCCGACCCCGACGCCTGCGCCCGCACCACGGCGGTCGCCCGCCACTTCGGCGTACAGCCGCAGATCCTGCACGGCACCGCGCCGTACGTACTCGAAGACCTGCCCGAGCCCGACGTCGTACGGATCGGGGGCGGGGGAGCCGAAGTGGTCTCCGCCGTCGCCGACCGCCGCCCGGCCCGCATCGTGACGCACGCGTCGACCCGGGACGCCGCCGAACTCATCGGCAGGGGCCTGACGGAGCACGGATACACCGTCGAATGCGCACTGCTCCAGTCCGTCGAACTCGACACGCGCGCGTGGACCGAGAGGGAGCGGACCGTCGTCTTCGTGCTCTCCGGACAGTTGCCCGATCGCGCCCCGTGACCCTGCTGCCGCACGGTGCGGGGTAGGCTGGCCGATCGTTGTACCGCACCGAGTGTCCGGCAAATAGTTGGTCAATGTCCGGAAAGCTCGCCCGTTTTGGGGGGTGTGTGGTACGGCAGGACCGGAGGGCGCGCAACGTGGCGCAGCCCACAGTGGGCCGTTGCGGATCAAGGTGCCGCGGTGGCAGCCCGACCGGGACAATGCCTGTTGTCCGTACGCGGTTCGTGCCGCGTGGCGCGCACGCTCGTTGAGATTGACGGGCGGTTGGTGCGCCGCTCCGGGCAATGGGGCTTCCCCGGCCGACGGCTGAGGGGCGGTCGAAGAAGCACTAACCGATGGGCGAGGGGTTACGCATGACCGACACCGGCCAGGTCCCGGGCGAGGGACTGCCGGAGAACGCAGGCATGGTGGAGCAGCCGGGCGTCCCCGCCCCGGGCGCGTACACCTACCTCGACCCCTCCGAGAGTCCCGCCGAGAGCGTCGCCCCCGCAGACGATGACGACCTGCTGTTGATGCCGGGTGCCCAGGGCGCCTGGAGCGAGCCGCAGTCGGCGGTCGGTCAGCACGGCATGGGGCAGCCTGCGGGCGAGCCGCAGGCGAACCAGTACGCCGCCGGTCAGCCCGCGGGCGGAGGCCCTGTGGCCGACCCCTCCATGGCGGCCCAGGTCATGGCCGGCCCGTCCGCCGACGGCCGGCACGCGGCCGGTCAGGCGCCGGGAGAGCAGCCGGTGGGCGAGTCGTCGACCGGAGGCCTGCCGATGGAGGGCGCGCCCCATGGCGGCCAGCACGCGGCGGCTCCGCAGGCGTTCGCCCAGCAGTCGGTCGGGCAGCCGCAGGCCACGCACCAGCCGGGCCCGCACGAGACGGCCGGCCGGGACAGCGGCTCGGTCGACCTGAACGGCGTCCAGTTGCCCGGTGCTCACACTCCCGCGCCCGCCTCGCACCCCGGCCCCTCCCGCCGCCCCCTCCACCGGGGGCCGTCGGGCCCCGCCGTGCCCGACGGTTCGGGCAGCCCCGTACGCTCCCTCGCCGACCGCGGCCCGGCCGGTGCGCCGCAGCACGCCGCACCGGTGCGGCACGCGGGGCCGCCCACCGTGGGCCCCGAGTACCTCGACATTCCGCGTGACGAGGAAGGGATGCCCAGAGGGACGCGGCTCGGTGAGAACGTGCCGCAGGGCGCGACGCCGTGGACGCCGCAGCCTCAGCACTCCCAGCCTTCGCAGCCGTCGCAGCACGCGCAGGCCGCGCAGTCCCCTCAGCCCTCGCAGTCCCCTCAGCCCTCGCAGTCCGCTCAGCCCGTCGCACCAGCAGAAACGGTCGTCCCGGACGCCACTCCTGTCACAGGGGAAACGCAGGACACACAGAACGCACATGACGCACAGGCCACAGTGGACGCACCCGCACCCGCACCCGAGGCCCCGCAGCCCGTGGATGCCGCCGAACTGCCCCAGCCCGTGGTGACCGACCCCGCGGTCCCGGCCGCCGCCGAGACACCCGCGACGGCCTTCCCGCAGGCCGCGGAGGCCGCCGACCCCGCGATCGCGCAAGGCACCGAGGCCGACGCCCACTTCGCGCACGCCGCCGCCGAAGCAGGGCAGCCCGCCTTCGCGATGGACGCCGAGCAGCCGTCCGCCGCGCAGCCGTTCACCGAGGACCCGTCCGCGCCCGCCCCGGAAGCAAGCCAGGAACCCGCGCTCGCGCAGGGCTCAGGCCAGCCGCAGTTCGCCATGGCGGGCGCGCAGCCCTGGTCGGACGCGCCGCTCGCCGGCGCCGGGCCCGCGGCCCATGGCCCGCACGTCCACCAGGCTCAGCACCCCCAGCAGGTCCAGCAGTACACCGAGGTTCCCGTGGGGCAGGCGCCGCAGGCCGATGAGCTGCCGGGTGGCCCGAACCAGCACTTCGCGGACCCCCAGGCGCCCGCTCCCCTCGGCCAGTTCGTGCCGGTCGAGGGCTCGGTGCCGACCACGCCCCACCTGGCGCCGACGCCTCCGCACGCCCTGTCCGTACCCTCCGAGCATTTCGAGGTCCCGCAGCCCGTCGCCCCCGAGGCGCAGGCGGAGCTCGCCGAGGCAGAGGTCCCCGCGCCGGGAGCCGACGCTCAGGAGCCCTCGGCCACGGCTGAGGTCCCCGAAGCCCACGCCGCCCAGGAGCAGTCGGCGCCCGTCGAGGCAGAAGCGCCCGTCGCGGCAGTCGGGACCGACGAAGCAGTTGAGCCCGTCGAAGCCGCCGGTACTCCCGAGACCGCCGAGGCCGTCGAGCCCGTGGTTTCGCAGCCCGCGGCCACCGTGCCCGCGCCGCGTGACGGAGGAGAGCCCGCCGTGGCCCCGACCCCGGAGGCGGCGGAGGAACCCGTGGCCATGGCGTCCGAACCCGCGGAGGCGGCTGCCGAAGCCGCGCCCCTGGAAGTGGTCGAGGCACCCGTCGAAGCGGAGGGAGCGCCGGCGGCCGAGGCCCCCGAGCCCCTGCTCATCGTCGAGGCCGGGCCCGCCGAGGTGACCGAAGCCGCCGAGCAGGTGGCAGCCGAGGCCGGGGACGCCCCCGCTGAGCCGGTCCAGCAGCCGGAGCCCGTCCAGCAGCCGCAGACGCCCGCAGCGCCCGCGTACGACGACGCCGAGCGCGAGGCCGTCCTGCGCGTGATGCGCGAGCGCCGCGACATCCGCAACGGCTTCCGCAGCGACGCCATCCCGCACGAGGTGCTGCTCCGCGTCTTGGAGGCGGCCCACACGGCGCCCTCCGTGGGCCACTCCCAGCCCTGGGACTTCGTCGTCATCCGCTCGGCCGAGACCCGGCGCACCATGCACGAGCTGGCCATGCGCCAGAAGGACGCGTACGCCAAGTCGCTCCCCAAGGGCCGCGCCAAGCAGTTCAAGGAACTGAAGATCGAGGCGATCCTCGACACCCCGGTGAACATCGTCGTCACCGCGGACCCGACCCGCGGCGGCCGCCACACCCTCGGCCGCCACACGCAGCCGCAGATGGCGCCGTACTCCTCGGCCCTCGCCGTCGAGAACCTCTGGCTCGCGGCGCGCGCCGAGGGCCTCGGCGTCGGCTGGGTCAGCTTCTTCGACGAGCGTGAGATGGTCAGGACCCTCGGCCTGCCCGAGCACCTCGAAGTGGTGGCCTATCTCTGTGTCGGATACGTCGACGAGTTCCCCGAGGAGCCCGAGCTGATGCAGGCAGGCTGGTCCAAGCGCCGCCCGCTCTCCTGGGTGGTCCACGAGGAGACGTACGGCCGCCGTGCCCTGCCCGGCGAGGACCCGCACGACCTGCTCGCCGAGACCGTCTCCAACATCCGCCCGCTGGACGCGAAGGCGCTCGGCGAGGCGTGGGAGCGGCAGAAGCGGATGACGAAGCCGCCGGGCGCGCTCGGCATGCTGGAGATCATCTCCGCGCAGCTCTCGGGCCTCTCCCGGCAGTGCCCGCCGCCGATCCCGGAGCCCGCGGCCGTCGCGATCTTCGCCGGCGACCACGGCGTGCACGCCCAGGGCGTCACCGCCTGGCCCCAGGAGGTGACCGCGCAGATGGTCGCCAACTTCCTCGGCGGCGGCGCCGTCTGCAACGCCTTCGCCAACCAGGTGGGCGCCGAGGTCTGCGTCATCGACGTGGGTGTGGCGAGTGAACTCCCGGCCACCCCCGGCCTGTTGCCCCGCAAGATTCGCGCGGGCACGGCGGACATGACCACCGGCCCGGCCCTGAGCCGCGAGGAGGTCAAGGCCGCCGTCGAGGTGGGCATCGAGACCGCCCGCGACCTGGTGGCGGCGGGCAACAAGGCCCTGCTCACCGGCGAGATGGGCATCGCGAACACCACGGCGTCCGCGGCCCTCATCTCCGTCTACACGGACACCGACCCGGGCGAGGTGACCGGCCGCGGCACCGGCATCAACGACGAGATGCACAGCCGCAAGGTCGACGTCGTGCGTCGCGCGCTGGAACTGCACCAGCCCGACCCGGCCGACCCGATCGGCGTCCTCGCGGCGATCGGCGGCCTGGAGCACGCGGCGATGGTGGGGCTCCTCCTGGGCGGCGCCTCCCTCCGTACGCCGGTGATCCTGGACGGCGTGAGCGCGGGCGCGGCGGCCCTGGTCGCCCGCGCCATCGCCCCCGAGGTCCTCGCGGCGTGCATCGCGGGCCACCGCAGCGCGGAGCCCGGTCATGTGGCGGCCCTCAACAAGCTGGGCCTGCGCCCCTTGGTCGACCTCGATCTCCGCCTCGGCGAGGGCACAGGCGCCCTCCTGGCCCTCCCTGTGGTGCAGAGCGCGGCGCGCGCGATGCACGAGGTGGCCACGTTCGACTCGGCAGGCGTGACCGAGAAGTAGCCGCACACGAGGCTCCGGGGCGACGCCCCACCGGCGGAGCCGCACAGTGAGACAGCCGGGCCGGGGCGGGGCTGGGGGAGAGACCCCGCCCCGCCCCAGCCATACTGAACCCGCACGTCACAGCAGCAACGCAGCCGCCCCACCGTCGTAGCGGCACCCGCAAAGCCCCGCGCCCCGCACGAGGAGCCTCCCGCCATGGCCGAAAGCCCCGCCTACCCCGTAGGCCTCCGCCTCACCGCCCGCCGCACGGTCGTGCTCGGCGGCGGCCAGGTGGCCCAGCGCCGCCTGCCCGCCCTCATCGCGGCGGGCGCCGACATCCTCCTCGTGTCGCCGACGGCGACGCCCTCGGTGGAGGCGATGGCGGACGCGGGGGAGATCACCTGGGAGCGCCGGCGGTACGAGGCCGGCGACCTAAAGGACGCCTGGTACGCCCTCATCGCCACCAGCGACAGCGAGGCCAACACGGCGGCCTCCGCGGAAGCCGAGGCCCAGCGTGTCTGGTGCGTCCGCTCGGACGACGCCGACGCCGCCACCGCCCTGACACCGGCGACCGGCCGCTCCGAAGGCGTCACGGTCGCCGTCCTCACCACGGACATCCACGGCCGTGACCCCCGCCGCACCGCGGCGATCCGCGACGCGGTCGTCGAGGGCCTGCGTGACGGCACCCTCGTGGCGCCCCACTACCGCACCCGTACCCCCGGTGTATCCCTCGTCGGCGGCGGCCCCGGCGACCCGGACCTCATCACGGTCCGCGGCCGGCGCCTCCTCGCCGAGGCGGACGTGGTCATCGCCGACCGGCTCGGGCCCCGCGACCTGCTCGACGAACTCCCGCCGCACGTCGAGGTGATCGACGCCGCGAAGATCCCGTACGGGCGCTACATGGCCCAGGAGGCCATCAACAACGCCCTCATCGAGCACGCGAAGCAGGGCAAGTCGGTGGTCCGCCTCAAGGGCGGTGACCCCTTCGTCTTCGGGCGCGGCATGGAAGAGGCCCAGGCGCTGGCCGAAGCGGGCATCCCCTGCACCGTGGTGCCCGGCATCTCCAGCTCGATCTCCGTGCCCGGCGCGGCGGGCATCCCCGTCACACACCGCGGGGTCGCCCACGAGTTCACGGTGGTCAGCGGCCACGTGGCCCCGGACGACGAGCGTTCCCTGGTCGACTGGCCGTCCCTCGCCAAGCTGCGCGGCACCCTGGTGATCCTGATGGGCGTGGACAAGATCGGCAGGATCGCGGCGACGCTGACCGCGCACGGCCGGTCGCCCGAGACCCCCGTCGCCCTGATCCAGGAAGGCACCACCGCGGCCCAGCGCCGCGTGGACGCCACCCTCTCCACCGTCGCCGCCGAGGTCACCGCCCACGAGGTGAAGCCCCCGGCCGTCATCGTCATCGGCGACGTGGTGAACGTGGGGCCGGGCAGCCCCGCGTGATCGCCGTCACCGCTCCCGCGTAACCACCGGTAACCCAACCCGCTCCCAGGCGTTGGCACCACACCCAGGACAAGGCAGTATCACCCCTGTGGCCGATCTCATCACCGTTGACGACCCCGCCGACCCGCGCCTGCGCGACTACACGGGCCTGACCGACGTCGAACTGCGCCGCAGGCGCGAGCCCGCCGAGGGCCTCTTCATCGCCGAGGGCGAGAAGGTGATCAGACGAGCCAAGCAGGCGGGCTACGAGATGCGCTCGATGCTGCTCTCCGCGAAGTGGGTCGACGTCATGCGGGACGTCATCGACGAGGTCCCCGCCCCCGTGTACGCGGTCAACCCCGACCTGGCCGAGCAGGTCACCGGCTATCACGTGCACCGCGGCGCCCTCGCCTCGATGCAGCGCAAGCCGCTGCCGACCTCGGACGAACTCCTCACCACGGCTCGCCGCGTCGTCGTCATGGAGTCGGTCAACGACCACACCAACATCGGGGCGATCTTCCGCAGCGCCGCCGCCCTCGGCATGGACGCGGTGCTGCTCTCGCCGGACTGCGCCGACCCGCTCTACCGCCGCTCCGTGAAGGTCTCCATGGGCGCGGTGTTCTCCGTCCCCTACGCCCGCCTCGAATCCTGGCCCAAGGGGCTGGACGGCGTACGCGAAGCGGGCTTCAACCTCCTCGCGCTCACCCCGGACGAGAAGGCCAAGACCCTGGACGAGGCGGCGCCCCACCGCATGGACCGGGTCGCGCTGATGCTCGGCGCTGAGGGCGAGGGCCTCACCACGAAAGCCCTGATGGCGGCCGACGAATGGGTCCGTATCCCGATGGCGCACGGCGTCGACTCCCTGAACGTGGGAGCGGCTGCCGCGGTCGCCTTCTACGCCGTCGCGACGGGCCGACCTCAGCTCTGAGAGCCCGGCCCCGGGTCCTGCCGCTGGCTCTGCTGTACGTCGCGCACATCGTGCACGCCGTTGCCGCCGAGCCCGCGCGCGGGCCCCTGGCACCCCTGGGCCGCCGCGATCCCCAGGGCCACGAGCAGCGTCACCACCACGAACACGAAGAGCCGCTGGCGCAGGAGCCGCGGATTGGCGGGCCGGCGCGGGCCACCCGAGCGCGTCGTGTTCCGGGGCTGCCCGGGACGCGAGCCGGACCGCGAGGAACTCGACCCGCCCCGCGAAGGGTGCGGCCGAGAGGAACCGGTCCGCGACGAACCGGTCCGCGAGGAACTCGGCCGTGACGAGCTGGGCCGCGGCGGGGGAGTGCCCTGCGGATGACGCCGCTGGGTGCGCTGGTCCGCGTACTCCTCGGCCATCCGGCCCGTCGGCCGGTCCTGGTCCTGCCGGGGCGCGGGCGGCCGAGGGTCCGTCAGGCCCTGTGCCTCGCGGGCCGCGATCTCCTTGAGCCTGAGCGACAGTTGAAGCGTGCTGGGACGCTCCTCGGGGTCCTTGGCGAGGCAGGCCCTGATCAGCGGGGCGAGCGCGTCCGGGACGCCGCCGAGCTGCGCCTCTTCATGGACGACGCGATAGAGCATGACCTCTGAACTGCCGTGCCCGAAGGGTGAGTCCGCCATGCCCGCGTACGCGAGGGTGGCGCCGAGGGCGAACACGTCCGTCGCGGGGGTGACGGCGGCGCCGCGCACCTGCTCGGGCGCGAGGAACCCGGGCGACCCGACGGCGGTACCCACATGGGTCAGCGTCGAGGCGCCGGTGGCCCAGGCGATGCCGAAGTCGATGATCCGCGGCCCCTTCGGGGACAGCAGGATGTTCGACGGCTTCAGGTCGCGGTGTACGACACCGGCTTCATGTACGGCCACGAGGCCCTCGGCGAGCGCCGAGCCGACCACCGCCACATCGGCCGCGGAGAGCGGCCCCTCGGCGGCGACCTTGTCGTGCAGGGAGGGCCCGGGGACGTACTGCGTGGCGAACCACGGCCGGTCGGCGTCGAGATCGGCGGCGACGAGCCGCGCGGTACAGCCGCCGCGGATGCGCCGGGCCGCGGAGACCTCGCGCGCGAAGCGCGACCGGAACTCCTCGTCCTCCGCCAGATCGGGCCGGATCACCTTCAGGGCGACGCGCTGCCCCCGCCGGTCCGACCCCAGGTAGACGACCCCCATGCCGCCGGCGCCCAGCCGCCTGTGCAGTCTGAACGAGCCGACGACACGCGGGTCCTCGCGCCGGAGCCGCATCATCGCCATGTCCATCCCCGCTGCCCGGTCCGTTGTCGTGCCACAGCTTACGTTTCCGTGGCCGGGCAGGTGCAGAGGCCGCGCCCTCGCGGCCCGACCGATTGTCAGTGCCGGGTGGGAAACTTGAAGAGTGGTCAGGGCGCCGGGGGAAAGCGGCCGTTGTCAGGGTCGGCTACCCCAACCATCCATCGCTGAAGGGGGATTGATCCCGTGAAAGGTGATCGTGTGGAGATAGTCGTGGACGCCGGGGACACGACACGGACGTACGAGGTGGTGGCGAGCCGGGCGGGCCGCCGGGTGGAGACGGCGGTCCGCAGGGGGGTGGTCGAAGTGAGCGAAGTCACCCGTAGCGGGTCCGTCGTGCGGACCGCGCGGTTCATGGCGACGCGCGTCCTGGCCCTGGTCGAGCAGCCCATCCCCCGGGAGGACACATCCGAGCAGGCCGCCCGCCCCCTCCGGGAAGACCCTGAGACCTAGGACCCCGTCTCCACCCATGGGAGTACATGACCGCCGATCGGTCATCCTCCGGGAGGCCCGCCAATCGGTACGAGGGCATGACGCCCAGGGCTTGCGGCGCACCTAGATTTGAAGTCAAGCGGCGGGTGGCAGCACTCGTCCCCCGAGGTCAGACACCCGCCGCTGCTAAATCCATACAGACTCGGTCAGGAGAGGAACCATGGCGGACACGGCACCGCGGGCAATGATCCGCACGCAAGGACGCAAGGCCTTCGCCTCGTTCGGCGTCCGCCCGTCCGGCACGCGCCACCCCTTGGTGGCCACGGCCATGGTTCTTCCTCTGGCGGCCCTGCTGGTGGTCGTCTTCGGCGGCTGGGAAGCAGTGGTCACACAGGCGTCGTCCGTGGGCGTGATGCTGGGGCGCTGAGCGGCGCCCCAGGCCCGGATGAGCGGTCCGGGCGGGGACATCCGGCCAGGAAACCCCGTGGGGACGGGGGTGCGGCGGACGGCACGAGAAATGCCCGCGCAGCTGGGGAGCTGCGCGGGCACTTCTTTGCGCGGGGCTCCGCCGGTGTCTTCGGGCGCCGTGGATCGCCGGCTGCGCCGAGCTCGTCCTCAAGCGCCGGACGGGCTGAGTATCAGCCCTCCGGCGTTTGAGGAGCGGGGTCTGGGGCGGAGCCCCGGGACCGAGCCACGGTGGGGGTCCGGGGGCGGAGCCCCCGGTTTCGGGAAGGGGCGGGATTGGGGAAAGAAACCCCCGACCGAGCCACCCTCAGGGCTGCGTACCCTCACAGGAGGACCGCCACCGCACCCCCGAGGGACTCGTGACAGCTCTTCTCCCCGCTCTCACCGCCAAGGCGCGCGCCACAGCGCACCGCACCGCGTGTGACTGCGCAGCCGCACGTGAGGCCGTCCTCGCCGACCGGGACGACGCCACGGTCGTCCGGCACGGCGACACCGTCGCCAAGGCGCACGCCCCCGGCACGGACCCCACCGACCTCGCGGCCCGCCTGAACGTCGCCGCCGCCCTCCACGGCACCCTCCTCCCTCCGCTCGGCGAGGCGGCGATCCCGCTCCACGGACGGCTGGTCACCCTCTGGGAGGCCGGCACCCCGGTGGACCGCGACGACCCCGACGCCGCCCCCTGGGAAGCCGTCGCCACCCTCCTCGCCCGTCTGCACGCGACCTCCCCGGCACAACTCCCGCACCCCCTCCCGGACATGCGCGGCCCCGCGAAGGCCGCCCGGGCGATGACGCGGATGCGGGCCGCGGGACCGCACCCCGCGGCCGCCCCCGTCGAGCGCGCCTGGGCCACGCTCCCCGCCTGGGCACGCGCCGAGGCCCCCGCACCGCTCCCCAAGCTCCTGTGCCACGGCGACCTGCACCTGGGGCAGCTGGTCCGCACGGCCGAGGGGCGCTGGCTGCTCATCGACGTCGACGACCTCGGCCTCGGTGACCCGGCCTGGGACCTGGCCCGCCCCGCGGCCTGGTACGCCTGCGGTCTTCTCGCCCCGGAGGAGTGGACCCGCTTCCTCACCGCCTACCGCGCGGCACGCGGCCCGGCGGTCCCCGCCGACGGCACGGACCCCTGGCCCGCCCTCGACGTACCGGCCCGCGCTCTCACCGCACAGACCGCCGCCCTGGCCGTCGCCAAGTCCGCCAAGGAGAACCGGCCCCTGGACGAGGTCGAGCAGGCGGTGGTCGACGCGTGTGATCGAATGGCCGCCCTCCCGCCGGAGTTGGCTCCGACCACCACGAAGTAGGGTGCAACGCACCGAAGCCGGGCAGAGTTCCGGCGAAGCAGTCACGACCGGCGAGGAGTTGAGCCGACCATGCAGTGTCCCAAGTGCCACGCACCGATGCACACGTACAACCGCAATGGCGTCCAGATCGAGCAGTGCAGCGGTTGCCGCGGGATATTCCTCGACTACGGCGAGCTCGAGGCCCTGAGCCGCGTCGAGTCCCAGTGGGGCGGCCAGCAGGCCCCGCCACCGCCGCCCGCCCCGCAGGGCTACCCGGCCGCTCCCGCCCCGGCGTGGGGCGCTCCCCAGCACGGCGGCCACCACGGTGGTCATCACGGCGGGCACTACGGCCACAACAAGCGCCACAAGAGCTTCGGGCACATGCTCTTCTCCTCCTGACCGGAGGGAACGACGAAGCCCCCGGCCGTGGGAACGGCCGGGGGCTTCGTGTGATGGTGCGCGATACTGGGATTGAACCAGTGACCTCTTCCGTGTCAGGGAAGCGCTCTCCCGCTGAGCTAATCGCGCGGGTCAACCCGCGTGTGCTGCGTATTGCGTGCGCGATACTGGGATTGAACCAGTGACCTCTTCCGTGTCAGGGAAGCGCTCTCCCGCTGAGCTAATCGCGCGGGGATCCTTGCGGACCAGATCTTCAGTTGTGCTGCGTGCGCGATACTGGGATTGAACCAGTGACCTCTTCCGTGTCAGGGAAGCGCTCTCCCGCTGAGCTAATCGCGCTTGGAGGTGGAGACGGGATTTGAACCCGTGTAGACGGCTTTGCAGGCCGTTGCCTCGCCTCTCGGCCACTCCACCAGGAGTGCGGGGGTTCGGGAAGATCCCCCACTTCCTGCGAGCGGACGACCAGGTTCGAACTGGCGACCTCAACCTTGGCAAGGTTGCGCTCTACCAACTGAGCTACGTCCGCTTGTCTTTCCCGGCCCGCTTGCGCGTCCCGGCGACGTGTTGAACTCTAGCGGATTCCTGGGCCAGTACAAAAACGCGTTTGCGCAGCGTGCTGCGCTGTCACCGGCCCGGGCGCGACCAGGACGCCGGTCATAGACTCGCAGGCGTGCACAGCGCCCCTCAGATGTCCTCCCGGCCACCCTCCGGGTCGTCCCTGCCCATGGCGCGCTTCGGCGGCCTGCTCGCGACCGGCCTCAGGGACGTGACCAGCGATCCGTCGGCGCTGGAGTCCCATGGGTTCTGGGCCGTCGCCGCCGACTTCGAGGGCGGCCTTGTCTGTGCCCGCTTCGACGACGTACGGGCGGAGCCGGTGCCCGCGCCCGTGCCCGGCGCATGGCGGGGACCCGCGGCCGGTGACTGGACGTCGTCGCTCGACCGCGCCGCGTATGTGGACGGCGTGCGACGGGTGCGGGAACACATCGCGGCCGGCGACGTCTATCAGGCGAATCTCTGCCGCGTCCTTTCCGCGCCGGTCCCGGGCGGCCCGCGAGGTGCCGGCGCCGCGGACATCGACGCCCTGACCGCGCTCCTCGCGCGCGGGAACCCCGCTCCGTATGCCGGAACGATCCGCCTGCCGGGTCACGGCGTCGAGATAGCCACGGCCTCGCCCGAGCTGTTCCTGCGCCGCGCGGGACGCGTCGTGGAGTCGGGGCCGATCAAGGGCACGGGCCGCACCGAGGCCGATCTCCTGGAGAAGGACTACGCCGAGAACGTCATGATCGTGGACCTCGTCCGCAACGACCTCGGGCGGATCTGTGTGACCGGCTCCGTGACCGTGCCCGACCTGTGCGTGGTCGAGAAGCATCCCGGTCTCGTCCATCTCGTCTCCACCGTCCGGGGCGAGCTGCGCCCCGACGCCGGCTGGCCCGAGCTGTTCGCCGCCGCCTTCCCGCCCGGTTCCGTCACCGGCGCCCCCAAGTCCAGCGCCCTGCGCATCATCGACGCCCTGGAGACCGCGCCCCGCGGCCCGTACTGCGGCGGCATCGGCTGGGTCGACGCCGACCGGGGCACCGGCGAACTGGCCGTCGGCATCCGCACCTTCTGGATCGACCGCGCGGAGGGCGTGCTGCGGTTCGGCACCGGCGCCGGGATCACCTGGGGCTCCGATCCCGAGGGGGAGTGGCGGGAGACCGAACTGAAGGCGGAACGGCTGCTGGCGGTAGCGTCGGGAGCGTACGAAGTGAGTGGAGGGACCCCTTGGTGAAGATCTGGCTCAATGGCGGACTGCAGGACCTGGAGACGGCCCGTGTCTCCGTGCTCGACCACGGGCTGACCGTCGGCGACGGCATCTTCGAGACGGTGAAGTCGGTCGAGGGGCGGCCCTTCGCGCTGACCCGGCACCTGGAGCGGCTCGCCCGCTCGGCCCGCGGCCTCGGCCTGCCCGAGCCGGACCTCGACGAGGTGCGCGAGGCCTGCGCCGCCGTACTCGAAGCCAACCCGATGCCGCTGGGGCGGCTGCGCATCACGTACACCGGAGGCCTCTCGCCGCTCGGCTCGGACCGCGGCGACCAGGGGCAGACGCTCGTCGTCGCCCTCGGGGAGGCGCACAGGCGCCCCGACACGACCGCCGTGATCACGGTGCCGTGGACCCGCAACGAACGTGGCGCCCTGACCGGCCTGAAGACCACCTCGTACGCCGAGAACGTCGTCGCCCTCGCCCGCGCCCACGAACAGGGTGCTTCGGAGGCGCTGTTCGCCAACACGGTGGGGCAGCTGTGCGAAGGCACGGGGTCGAACGTCTTCGTCGTGATCGACGGCGAGATCCATACGCCGCCGGTCGCCTCCGGGTGCCTGGCGGGCATCACGCGCGCGCTGACCGTCGACTGGACGGGCGCAAGCGAGACCGACCTGCCGTTCGACGTCCTGGACCGCGCCGACGAGGTGTTCCTGACCTCGACCCTCCGTGACGTCCAGGCCGTCCACCGGGTCGACGGGCGCGATCTGCCCGGCGCGCCGGGACCGGTGACCGCGAAGGCGATGCGGATCTTCGGTGAGCGTGCGGCGGATGACCTCGACCCGTGACGCAAGTGCTCGCAATCCGGATGACGCGGGAGCCGCAGGGTGGGTACAACTCCACTGATGACCACGACCCTGCGGCCGACCGGGCCGCTTCAGCAGAGCGCTGACGGCGCCAAGTCACGCACGTACGAAGTGCGCGTGAACAGCCGTCCTGTGGGCGGGATAGAACTCGCCACGCATCCCGTCTTCGGGCCCGGTGTCGCCGAGATGCGGGATCTGAGCATCAAGGCGTCCGACCGCAGGCGCGGCCGCGCCACCGTCGCGGTGCTCGCCGCCGAGGAGGTGGCGCGCGGCTGGGGCTGCGAGCGGATCGAGGTGGCCGTGCCCGCCGAGGCCGCGGCGGCCCACCGCCTGGCCGTGTCCCTCGGCTACCTGGAGCGCAACCGCCACATGGTCAAGCTCCTGGCCGATGGGCCGCCCGCGCTGCCGGCGGGCGTCGAGGGGCGGCCGATGACGGAGGGCGAGTACGAGGTCTGGCTGGCCCGCGAGAAGGAGGCCTACGCCCGGACCTGGATCGAGCGCGGCGTCCCCGAGGCGGAGGCGCGCGCCAAGTCCGACGCCGATCACGCGGACCACCTGCCGCAGGGCACCGCCACCCCCGGCACCCGCCTCAGCGTGCTCACCCACGAGGGCACGGCGGTCGGCACCCTGTGGCTGGCACGGCGCGACGCCGACGCGTTCGTCTTCGACGTCGAGGTCGACGAGGAGTACCGCGGACGCGGGCACGGCCGGTCCCTGATGCTCCTCGCGGAGACCCAGGCCCGCGAGGCGGGCCAGGGTCGCCTCGGCCTCAACGTCTTCGCGGGCAACACCCCGGCCCTGCGCCTGTACGAGTCCCTTGGCTACGAACCGGTCATGTACTACGTCTACAAGCAGCTGCTCTAGGCGTTCTGCCCGGAGGGGGCGTGGAGGCGGTCGGGCCGCGAGCGCGTGGTCAGGGCGCGAGCAGGCCGTCCACGATCTTCTCGACGCGCTCGCGCAGGCCCTCCTGGCTCTTGCCGCCGTCGAGACGTTCGCCGTCGATGACGTACGTCGGTGTCCCGGTGACGCCGATCGCCTTGCCCTCGGCCTGGTCGGCGTCGACGATCAAAATGTGCCGGCCGTCGACCAGTGCGGTGTCGAACTCCTCCGCGTCCAGGCCGAGTTCACGCGCGGTCTCGACCAGGAAGGGCTCGCCCTTGCGGTCCAGGTCCTCGACCGCGCCGAGCACGGCCTCGACGTATGCCCAGCCCTGCCCCTGCTCGAAGGCCTCCTCGGCGGCCTGGGCGGCGGCGAAGGCGTGCTTGTGCTTTTCGAGGGGGAAGTGGCGCAGCTGCAGGTCGACCCGGTCGCCGTAGCGGGCGCGGAGCGCGCGGACGTCGTCGAGGGCGGTCCGGCAGTCCGGGCACTGCAGCTCGCACCAGATGTCGATGACGAGGGGGCCGGCGGGGGCCGCGGGGGCAGAGTCGCTCATGGGCCCAGTCTTCCAGGCCCGCGTCCGCCTCCCCACCGGGGCCGGGGGCGGCGACCGGAACCTGCGGAGGAGACGCGACCCTGATATGTCCCTGAAGTCCGCTCGGGGCGTGGCTTGTGGGGGCCACCCGGTGCAGGATGGAAGGGACGACGGTGCCAGTCACAGGCCAGCAGAGGCCAGTCAGGGGACACCGTCCACGCCCGCACGCCTGGAGGACCGGATGATTGCCGAGACCGTCTGTTCCGCCGTATCCGCGGCCGGCCTCGGCATTGCCGCAATCACGGCCTACCGCAAGCGATTCCTCGCGGCGACGCGTCTCGCCGCCTATGCGCTCGTCCCGGTCGGCCTGGTGATGACCGGTGTCGTCGGCTGGCTGGCCGACACCGCCTTCAGCATGAAGGCGTGGGCGGGCTTCGGGGTCCTCGGCGTCGCCTGGCTGCTCTTCATGATCACGCGCGCGGTGGAGCGCCGCTCCGGCGGCACCCGCAAGGAGCGCAGGGCCGCGAAGGCGGCCCAGCGCGAGGCGGTGGCCCCCGCGGCGTCCGCACCCTCCCTGGGGCAGGGCGCCCGTCCGGCCGCCAAGCCCGCGGACCGGCCGAAGGCGGCCGCCGCACCCAAGGAGGACTTCAGCGACATCGAGGCCATCCTGAAGAAGCACGGCATCTGAGGGCGGCGGTCGTCAACACGCCTCCGCGTCCGATGACCGTGGCACTCCCTCGTTCGAGTGGACGGCGGTGCCGCCGAGTCTGACGAGATCCGTCGCTGGTGGACCACCGGCGAAACACGCGGGACGCTGGGCTTTTGCAGGTCGCGGGTGCCGCGAACTCCTGGGCCCGCCGGGGGTATTGGTCATCCGCACCCCTGGGACTAGGTCATCATCGCCGCGAGATGCTGGACACCGCACAGGGCGATGCCGCCCCGCCGACCGATGAGCGAGCCGCGACGGAAGAGCCCAAGGGCTGTCTGTTCGCGCTCTCCCAGCCACCCCTGATGATCTTCCTGGCGGTGATCGGCGTCCTGATCCTGATGGGTTCCCTGCACGATCTGCTGGGGCTGTAGCGGGCGGCGCGGCCCGCGCGGAGCGGCCGGGGCTCAGCCCGCCGCTTCCTTGCGCCGGGCCCGGTAGGCGGCGACGTGCAGCCGGTTGCCGCAGGTGCGGCTGTCGCAGTAGCGGCGCGAGCGGTTACGGGAGAGGTCGACGAAGGCGTGCCGGCAGTCCGGGGCCTCACAGCGCCGCAGCCGCTCCTGCTCGCCGGCGACGACGAAGAACGCCAGCGCCATCCCGCAGTCCGCCGCGAGGTGGTCGGCGATGGAGGCGCCGGGCGCGAAGTAGTGCACGTGCCAGTCGTAGCCGTCGTGATCGGTGAGCCGGGGCGTGGTGCCCGCCGCCGCGATCAGTTCGTTGATCACCGCCGCCGCGGCCTGCGGCTCGGGCGCCGCGAAGACCTCCTGGAAGCGGCCGCGGATGTGCCGGACGCCGGCCAGGTCACGCTCCGTGAGCACTCCGACGTCACTTATGTCATGGCTTCGTACGAACTCGTTCAGGGCTGCCAGGTCCGGGAGCCCCTCCGTGTCGGTGCTCACCGTGCCCTGGGTGCCCTGGGTGTCTTCGGTGTCCGGCGCGGTGTTCACCAGATCGACCACGGCGTCGAGTGCGCACCGGGTGTCGTGGGTGATCAGCACGTTTGCTCCCTGGCCTGGGGGTAGTGGGGCCTGCCCCGCTCATTGAGAGCTTGGAAGGGTGCCCGCCGATGCTGGCCGATGCTAGCGGCTTCCCGACACGACACACCGGCGCCGTCCCCGCGGAAATCCGCGGCGACGGCGCCGGTGTGTCTGCTGTGTGCGGTTGTCGTGCCCGAGCCGTCGCCCCGAGTCGGACGGCGCCGGGCGCTCTCGCGCGGCCTGGAGCTAACTTTCGGCCAGGATGTGCGAGAGCTCCGTATCCAGATCGAAGTGGCGGTGTTCCGTTCCGGGCGGCACGGCCGCGTCGGTTCGCTTCAGGAACGATTCCAGGGCCCGCGCCGGGGCCTCGAGCAGAGCCTCACCCTCGGGTGAGCTCAGGGCGATGCAGACGACGCCCTGACCGTGGCTCCGGGACGGCCAGACTCGGACGTCGCCGGTACCGGTGGGCCGGTGCAGGCCCTCGGCGAGGAGGTCGCGGGCGAACACCCACTCGACGGTTTCCTCGGCTCCGGTGTGGAAGGTGGCGTGCACGGCATAGGGATCGGCCGTGTCATACCGCAGTCCTGCGGGTACAGGCAGTGAGGACTCGCTCGACACAACGAGGCGCAGGTGCAGCTCGCAGCTGACCGTGGTGTTCATAAGCGCCAGGGCCTTTCGCTCAGTGTGCGCTCGGGGATTCGCACGTCGGCGAAATCGACATGCCACCTACGGTGCCGTTGTAAACCCCTCTGAGGGTTTTGGGTGTCTTTAGGTAGCTCGTACGGCGGGTTGTTCGTTCGACGGGTACAGCCATTCCAGTGACCGGTTTCCGTCCGGTAGGGTTTGGCCGTATGAATACGGGGAGTAACGAGCCGGGGGTTGCCGAAACAATCACCGGTACGAAGGACGAACAGCCGCTCGGATCGCGTGCGCCGGAGTACATCCAGGCCCGCAAGGCGCTGCACCTCAGCTGGCAGGTGGGCGTGTTCATCGTCGGCCTCGCCGTGGTTGCCGCAGGCATCGTCATGCTGCCGCTGCCGGGCCCGGGCTGGCTGGTGATCTTCGGGGG
Source organism: Streptomyces sp. NPDC054872 (assembly GCF_053610705.1). Classification (NCBI taxonomy): domain Bacteria; kingdom Bacillati; phylum Actinomycetota; class Actinomycetes; order Kitasatosporales; family Streptomycetaceae; genus Streptomyces; species Streptomyces sp. NPDC054872. The sequence goes on from NZ_JBSGYY010000018.1 coordinate 28,356, forward strand.
AATGGCGATCTGGGCGACGGAGTTCGTCTGGGCCCAGCTGGTGCTTCGCTGGACGAAGCGGAAGGTCACCGAGGCGGCGCAGCGTGCGCTCGACCCCAAGGTGCGCCGCCGGAACATCATCCTGACGACCGTCGGTCTGGTGATCGTCGCCGTGCTCGTCGCGGTCTACGTCTGGAAGTTCGGCCTCGAGATGCCATGGAAGATCAAGGAGTGACCTCCGGGTGACTCCACGGCGGTCGGGGGCACCCGCTGACATGCGGTAATGTTCTCCGTGCGCCCGGGGCGATTAGCTCAGTGGGAGAGCGCTTCGTTCACACCGAAGAGGTCACTGGTTCGAACCCAGTATCGCCCACCCCGGAACTGCGGCCCGGAGGCTTTTAAGCCTCCGGGCCGCAGTCGTATTCGCTTCATTTTCCGTGCGGCGGAAGGAATGTGATACTCCGTCGGCCGCCGTAAGGCAAAAGCGGAGTCAGTGCATTCTGCCGAGAACGTCACGGACCCGCCGTGCGTCACGCAGCCGCTGTTCGTACGACGCGCCGATCGCGAGGAGCAGTAGCCCGGCGAGTGCCGGCGGCAGCCAGCGCGGCAAGGCGTCCACCACTTGGACGATGTAGGGCGCCAGTTCGTGCAGGGCGTCCAGGGCGAGGACCGCGCCGCCGAGCACCAGGGGCGCCTGCAGCCGGCGTCGGGCGCCCGCCAGCGTGATCAGCAGGGCCGCGACGCCGAGGAGCAGCGGCCGCTGCCAGTGCGCGTCGCTCCAGGCGGCGACGAGGCTCGGCAGGAGGGTCGCGGCGAGGCCGGGCCCGTACGCCGTCCAGGAGGACGTCTCGGGGGTGCGGTGGCGCCGCAGGGCGCCGATCAGGAGCGCGGGGACGGTGACCGGCAGGGCGTAGGCCTCGGGGGTCCCGACGTCCCAGGCGGCGAGGCGGACCCAGCTCGCCAGGATGAACAGCACCCCGGCCGCGTACCCGACGGGGCGGCGGTCCGCGCGGAGTGCGGTGCCGGCGGCGATGAGACCGCCGAGCGTGAGGGCCAGGGCGAGGGTCGTCGCGTGCTCCGCGGTGAGGGTGATCGCGAACCCACCCGCGACCGCCCCGGAGATCTCCGCCGGCAGTGCCAGCGGGTGGCGGCCGAGCCGGGCCGCGGCGAGGGCGGTGAGCGCCGGGACGACGAGCATGAGCAGCCCGATGTGCTCCGCACGCAGGTCCTGGGCCGCGCCCGCGGCGAAGACGAGGGCTGCCGCGTACGTGACGGTGGCGCAGACGGCGGTGGGGGCCACAACCGCAGCGGCCTCCCGGCGGCGGGCGGTGAACACGGCCGCCGTGAGGAACAGCGCCGTCAGGGCGCCGAGTGTGCCGAGCGTCGCCGCGGTACCGGCCAGCGCCAGGAACGCGCCGCTCACCGAGGTGACCGCCCCCGAGGTCAGCGCGGTGAGGGCAACCGCCTTCGAACCGGGGCGCGACGCGAGGGCGAGCAGGGCGGCGGTCAGCGCGACGTACGTCGAAACCCCTACAGCGTAGGGGAGTTGCAGGGCGGACGGCAGGACGAGGAGTGCGGCCCAGAAGAGGGCCAAGGCGGCGGAGAGGGCGACGTCGGTGCGGATCGGATGCGGCGTGACCGGGCTGCCCGGCGGCCGGGGCGCGTGCGCCGCGGTGGGGGCGAGAGGTGGTGCGGCGGGATCGCTCGGCGGGGTGGCCGAACCGTCAGGTGATGCCGCGGGACCGGGAGCTGGGGGAGCACCGGGTGTGGCGGGAGCGGCAGGCGAGGGCGAAGGCGTGACGGGGTCGGGAGCCTGGTGTCCCGGGCGCGCGAGGGCCGAAGGCTGGGGGCGGACAGCGGTGAACAGGACCGTGGCGACCGCGGCGAGCACGAGTGCGGCCATTGCCGGGTGGTGTGCGGCCAGTTCTTCGAGGAGTACCGCCTCACCGGTGTCCGGCGGTGTGTCCGACCAGACCTTCCCGGCCCAGCTGACCGGCCCGGCGATCGCCGCGACGAACGCGGGCAGCGCCCACAGCACCGCGAGCGCGTGCACCAGGAGCCCCGCACCGGCGACCCCGCGCAGGACCGGCCGTGGCAGCGCGGTGCGGACGACCGCCAGGAGCGCGACGGCACAGGCCAGGTACGCGGGGACCGTCCACGCGGAGGGCAGCGCCTCGCGCAGCACGCCACCGGCCGCCGCCGTCAGGAGCAGGCCGCCCGCGAACGCTGCACCCGTGGCCTGCGGGGGCCGGGGGATCAACCACGCAGCCACCAGCGCGATCGACGCGGCAAGCAGCAGAAGCGAACCCGCCCGCGCCGCGTCGGAGAGATCAGCCGCCGACCAGGACAGGTAGCCGGCGCCCGACGCCCCCCACAAGCCCGTGGCCCAAGCACCGACGGCCGCGACGACCCGGACGGCGGGGTCGCTCACCCGTAGCGCGACGGCGACATCGAACGCCGCCGTCATCAGAAGCGCCGCCCCCGTGCCGTGGACACCCGCGTCCGCCGCGAGCGCCCCGAGGAACAGCGGGAGTTGCGCGGTCGCGACGGCCAGCGGCAAGGGCAGCCGCAGCTCGCGGAAGACAAGGCCGTACGCCGTCCAGAGCGCGGCGAGCACGGTGGACGCGGCCGCCGTGTAACCGAGGGCGCCCGTCCGCGGCAGCGCGGCGGCGTGGAGGGCGTACGCGTCCAGGACGGTCAGGGCGATGCCGAGCGCGGCCACCGTCTCCGCCGTCGAACGCAGCTTCCGGCGCAGCAGCAGCGCGGGCACGCCGAGCGCCGTCAGCGTCACGGCCGCCAGGACGGCGCCGCGGCCGCCGATGCCCAGGTGTCCCCAGCTCACCAGCGTGAAGGCGATCGCCGCGATCGTCAGGAGGATGCCGCCCAGGGTGAGCAGCGCGTTCTGCACGTTCGGCGGGCTCGCCTCGGGGGCACGGACCGTCGGCGGGGGAACGGGCGCGGGGGCCGTGGCCGTCCGGAGGGCACCCAGGAGCCAGGCGCGGCGTTGCAGCAACTGCGCCCTGCGCGCGTCGAGATGTCGCAGCTCCAGGTCGAGGATCCTGAGCTCCTCGGCCGGGGGCGGAATGTTGGTCATGCCGGGGAGTGTGGTCCCGGACACAGCGGCAGGCATCGGTGCGGATACTCAGGACGTACTCAGATCGGCGCCCGACCGGCAGACTCGGTCCATGGACTGGAGCCACTACCGCTTCCGCAGCATCTGGAACGTGCCCGCGCCACCCGCCGACGTGTACGCGGCCCTGGAGCGCGCCGAGGACTATCCGGCGTGGTGGCCCCAGGTGCGGGAGGTGACGCCCGTCGACGAGCGCAGCGGCACGGCACGTTTCCGTTCCCTGCTGCCGTACGACCTGTTCGTCACCGCCGAGGAGAGGCGCCGCGACCCGGCCGCCGGGATCCTGGAGATCGCGATGACCGGGGACCTGGAGGGCTGGGCACGCTGGACCGTCACGCCGGTGCCCGGCGGCACACGGGCGCTCTACGCGCAGGAAGTGGTGGTGCGCAAACCGCTCATGCGACGCCTCGCCGTGCCCGGCAGACCCGTCTTCCTCCTCAACCACGCGTTGATGATGCGTGCCGGTGAGCGCGGGCTGCGGGCGCACCTCGGACGGAGCTGACGGTTCTCGCACAAGCGGTTTGAAGGAAACCCGCGAAGACCTGTATTGTTCAGTCCGTTCCCGGGCGATTAGCTCAGTGGGAGAGCGCTTCGTTCACACCGAAGAGGTCACTGGTTCGAACCCAGTATCGCCCACCCGGAGAATGCCGGTCCGTCATAGACGGACCGGTTTTTTCATGCCCGCGGGCCGTGCCCGGCGGGCGTCGATCGTCAGGCCGCCGCCGGGAGTTCGGGGCGCAGCGGCCATGCGGGATCCACCGTCTCCGGCGCACCGCTGCGCGCGAACCAGGCCTGCAGGCCGCGCGCCTGAGCCGCGTGCCACACCGCCTGCAGCGCGTGCAGCTCGGCCGCCGAGAGCCGTTCGAGCCGCGAGGCGAAACGCCGGCCCACGGCACGTACGACATCCAGTGCGGCCTGCGCGTCGGCCGCCGCGTCGTGCGCCTCGTCCAGCTCCACCGCGTAGTGCGCGCACAGATCGGTCAGCGTGCGACGGCCCTTGCGGTAGCGGTCGAGCTGCTTGTCCAGGACCCGGGGATCCACGACGCACAGGGACGAGCCCGCCATGTAGTGGCCGAGTGACGACGCGCGGTGCCTGCGCAACTCCCGGTCCAGGATCGTCAGGTCGAAGGGCGCGTTCATGACGACGATGGGTCGGCCCGCCGCGCCCTGCTCCGCCAGCTCCCTGGCTATCTCCTCCATCACCGGCGCGGGCCAGCGGCCGTTGTGCTGCAGATGTTCCTCCGTCAGGCCGTGCACCGCGGTGGCGCTCTCGGGCACCGGAACGCCCGGGTTCACCAGCCAGCGAGTGATCCGCGGGCGGGTGCCCGCACCTTGCTGGACGACGACGGCGGCCGACACAATGCGGTCGGTCTCGACGTCGACGCCCGTGGTCTCCGTGTCGAATGCGGCCAAGGGCCCCTCGTACCAGCACGTCATAGTGACGCAACTCCTCGATCATGTCCGGCAGATGGCTTTCCTCCCCTGCCCACACCGGTGATACCCGGGCCGTTTGCGCTGTACGCGGCCCGGAGACAACAGAGGTACAGGGCTTGGGAATTGACCGGCCCGAAGCGGGGATTCACCGGTTCGGAAGGCTCGTTGGACATGGCGCTCGCGCAGCCCGAACAGGGTGGGCTGCTGCCCGAGCGGATCGCACCGCCGCGCGGCACACTCGCCACCACCGCCTGTATGGAGACCCTTCAGGTGGGCTATCTGCACGCCGTCGCCGCGGCGGCGGGGTGCTCGCTCTCCCAGCCGTTTCCGGACAACGGCATCGACTGGCACGTCAGCCACAGCGCCCCCGGGCACACGGTCGACGACGAAGTCACCATCAAGGTGCAGCTCAAATGCACGTACCAGATACCACCGAACCCGGCGGGTCCGGCCTTCTCCTTCACGCTCGACAACCCGCACCTGGAGAAGCTCGCCCGGACCCCGGTCGCGGTGCACAAGATCCTGGTCGTGATGCTCGTGCCCCGGTCGCAGGACGACTGGCTGCGCGCGGGGCACGACCGGCTCGACCTGCGGCACTGCTGCTACTGGACCAACCTCGCCGGACACCAGGTGACCGGCCGGCGCAGGACCACCGTGCGCGTCCCGACCTCGCGGATCTTCGACGACAAGGCCCTCTGCGAGATCATGACGCGGGTCGGGACGGGAGGGAGACCCTGATGCACCGCCCGATCGAAGAGCCACCACGCCCCGCTCGCCCGCACCCCGTGGAACCCGCGGGCAACTGGGCCGATCCGGCGCCCCCGCTGGGTCCACCCGATCCTTCGCAGGTCGACCCCGCCGTGCTCGGCGCGCTGCTCGGCCGGCACGGCTGGCGCCGGCGCGGGGGAGCGGCAGGGCGATATGCCCGCTGGACCCCGCCCGGCCCCGGCGGGGGCGGCACGAGTCTGCTCGTACCGGAGAACAGGGCCTTCCCCGACTGCGAGGACCTGCTCGGCGATGCGCTCACCGCACTGGCACGCAGCGCGTCACCGTCCGCGCGTGACGTGCTCGTCGGGCTCACCGTGCCCAGCGACGAGATCCGCTGGTGGCGTGATGTCCCGGCGGGTCCTGCGGGCGCCGCGACCTGGACGGCGGAAGAACAACTGCGGGCGGCGGCACGGCAGATGCTGCTCGCGGGGGCTCTCGCGGCGCGCGGCCGTGCCGGGTATTACGGAGCGCGGCACCGCGGGCCCGCCGCCTCCTCACTGGAGAGCGTCCTGGTCGGTCCCGCTCCTGGCGGGCGCCGGCTCACCGCGTTCGTGCCCGTCGTGTCCGGGCGTCTGATCGCGGTGCGGCTGCACCAGGCGCTGTACGCGGTTCGCGAGGCCGTCGACTACCAACGCGCCACCGGTGGCATGGACGCCTTCGACGGCGCCGTGGAAGCAGGCGCCAGCCATGAGCTGACGGAGGCCGTGGTGGCCCTGGTGCGGGGCACGGAAGGAGCCAGGGTCGCCGTCGAGTGGGCGCCGGCAGCGGGGGTGCCCGAGGGGTGCGCCGTCGATGCCGGGCCCGTCGAGTTCTCGCCCGGTGACCTGCCGGCGCTCAGAGAGGCGAGCGCCCGCTACCTGCGGGATGAGCCGGCGATGGCGGTGCGGATCACGGGGGCCGTGGTGCGGATGCGGCGGTCGGCGCCGCGGGGCGACGGCACGGTGCGGGTCCGGGTGCTCGCGGGCGCCGACGTCCCCCACGTACGTATGACGCTCGACGAGGAGTCGTACCGCATCGCGGGCCATGCCCACCTGGTGGGGCTGCCGATCCGGGTGCACGGGCGCCTGGAGAGCCGGGGCGGCTTCCGGCGGCTCACCGGGGCCTCGGGAGTGGTGCCGGTGCAGGTGGACGAGGGGGAGAAGGACCGCCTGATGAAGTCGCTCCAGGAGAATCTCGACTTCTTCGAGGAGGCGTGCAGCGGGGACTGAGGAGGGGCGCGGCAGGAGCCGGGGGATAACCGTTTCGCGATGGGCGTCCCCGGCTCGGTACGATTCGTATCGCGTGCAGGAGCAGATCTGCCGCGACCCCCTTCAGGTAGGAGAAGACCGGTGTCAGACGTCCGTGTGATCATCCAACGCGATTCCGAGCGGGAAGAGCGCGTGGTGACGACGGGCACTACGGCCGCCGAACTCTTCTCCGGTGAGCGCACCATCGTCGCCGCCCGCGTGGCCGGCGAGCTGAAGGACCTCGCGTACGCCGTGCAGGACGGCGAGGAGGTCGAGCCGGTCGAGATCTCCTCCGAGGACGGCCTGAACATCCTGCGCCACTCCACCGCGCACGTGATGGCGCAGGCCGTGCAGGAGCTCTTCCCCGAGGCCAAGCTGGGCATCGGCCCGCCGGTCCAGAACGGCTTCTACTACGACTTCGACGTCGAGAAGCCGTTCACGCCCGAGGATCTCAAGGCCATCGAGAAGAAGATGCAGGAGATCCAGAAGCGCGGTCAGCGCTTCTCGCGCCGCGTCGTCACCGACGAGGCGGCCCGCGAGGAGCTCGCCGACGAGCCGTACAAGCTCGAGCTCATCGGCATCAAGGGCTCCGCGTCCAGTGACGACGGCGCGGACGTCGAGGTGGGCGGCGGCGAGCTGACCATCTACGACAACCTCGACGCGAAGACCGGCGACCTGTGCTGGAAGGACCTCTGCCGCGGTCCCCACCTGCCCACCACCCGCAACATCCCGGCGTTCAAGCTGATGCGCAACGCCGCCGCGTACTGGCGCGGCAGCGAGAAGAACCCGATGCTCCAGCGCATCTACGGCACCGCCTGGCCCACCAAGGACGAGCTCAAGGCGCACCTGGAGTTCCTCGCCGAGGCCGAGAAGCGCGACCACCGCAAGCTCGGCAGCGAGCTGGACCTCTTCTCCATCCCGGAGCAGATCGGCTCGGGCCTCGCGGTCTTCCACCCCAAGGGCGGCATCATCCGCCGGGTCATGGAGGACTACTCGCGGCGCCGCCACGAGGAGGAGGGGTACGAGTTCGTCTACACCCCGCACGCCACCAAGGGGAAGCTCTTCGAGACCTCGGGCCACCTGGACTGGTACGCCGACGGCATGTACCCGCCCATGCAGCTCGACGAGGGCGTGGACTACTACCTCAAGCCCATGAACTGCCCGATGCACAACCTGATCTTCGATGCGCGCGGGCGTTCCTACCGTGAACTGCCGCTGCGCCTCTTCGAGTTCGGCACGGTGTACCGGTACGAGAAGTCGGGCGTCGTGCACGGTCTGACCCGTGCCCGCGGCTTCACCCAGGACGACGCGCACATCTACTGCACCAAGGAGCAGATGGCGGAGGAGCTCGACAAGACGCTCACCTTCGTCCTGAACCTGCTGCGCGACTACGGCCTGACGGACTTCTACCTGGAGCTCTCCACCAAGGACCCGGAGAAGTTCGTCGGGTCGGACGAGGTCTGGGAAGAGGCCACCGCGACGCTGCAGCAGGTCGCCGAGAAGCAGGGCCTCCCGCTGGTCCCGGACCCGGGCGGCGCCGCCTTCTACGGCCCGAAGATCTCCGTGCAGTGCAAGGACGCCATCGGCCGAACCTGGCAGATGTCGACCGTGCAGCTCGACTTCAACCTGCCGGAGCGCTTCAACCTCGAGTACACCTCGCCGGACGGCAGCAAGCAGCGTCCGGTGATGATCCACCGCGCGCTCTTCGGGTCCATCGAGCGGTTCTTCGCCGTGCTCCTGGAGCACTACGCGGGCGCCATGCCGCCGTGGCTGGCCCCGGTCCAGGCGGTGGGCATCCCCGTCGGGGACGCGCACATCCCGTACCTCCAGGAGTTCGCGGCCGAGGCCAAGAAGAAGGGCCTGCGGGTAGAGGTGGACGCCTCCTCGGACCGCATGCAGAAGAAGATCAGGACGCAGCAGAAGCTGAAGGTTCCGTTCATGATCATCGTCGGTGACGACGACATGAACGCGGGCACGATCTCCTTCCGCTACCGCGACGGTTCGCAGGAGAACGGCATTCCGCGCGAGCAGGCGCTGGCCAAGCTCCTGGACGTGGTGGAGAGCCGCGTACAGGTGTGACACGGCCAAGAGGCCCCCGGGACGTTCAGCGTCCCGGGGGCCTCTTCTCGTCCTCCCGCGCGAACACCTGAAGCAGCCACGACGAGAACGACCCCGTCACCGCGCCGAGCATCGCGAGCCCGCCGAGCATCACGCCCACCGCGACCAGGCGCCCCATGGGTGTCACGGGTGCCACGTCGCCGTAGCCCACCGTCGAGAGCGTGGCCGCGGTCCACCACACCGCGTCCCCGAAGGTCCGGATCGTCGCGCCCGGAGCCGCGTGCTCCTGCTGGTAGACGGCGAGCGCCCCGGTGAAGCCGAGGAGCAGCGCGGAAAGACCGGCGTACGTGACCACGCGCGCGTGCAGCGCGAGCCGCGGCCGCCCACGCCTGCGCTGGACGGCTTCGTAGACGTGCACGACGCGCAGCGGCCGCAGCAGCGGCAGCACGAGGACCAGGGTGTCCAGCCAGTGCGCGCGCACGAAGCGCGGCCCCTGACCGCTCAGCCGCCATCGCACCGCGTAGTCCACGGCGAACGCGGCCCAGGCCATGAGGAGCACCGCGAGGCAGACGCCGCGCCAGGCCGGGGGCAGCCCGGAGGCCAGGACAAGGACCGCGTACGCGGTCAGGTAGAGCACCGAGGCCACGGCGAGCGGTGCCTCCGTGCGGTTCTCCCAGCGTGCCTGACGGCTGTCATCGCTCATCGGTCCAGCTTCGCCGTGCTGTGCCCGGTGAGCGCCCCGCCGACACGCTTCGATCGGACCAAGTCATATGCTGCACTGCATGACGAGTGAGCCGGAGCAGCAGATCGGAGTGGGGACGCAGGACGCGTTCCAGCGCCTGTGGACGCCCCACCGGATGGCGTACATCCAGGGCGAGAACAAGCCGAGCGGTCCGGGCGCCGACGACGGCTGTCCCTTCTGCTCCATCCCGGCGAAATCCGACGAGGACGGTCTCGTCGTCGCGCGCGGCGAGCACGTGTACGCGGTGCTCAACCTCTACCCGTACAACGGCGGCCACTTGATGGTCGTGCCCTACCGCCACGTCGCCGACTACACGGAGCTGACCGCTCCGGAGACGGCCGAGCTCGCCGGGCTCACCAAGCAGGCCATGACCGCGCTGCGCGCCGCGTCGGGCGCGCACGGCTTCAACATCGGCATGAACCAGGGCACCGTCGCGGGCGCCGGCATCGCCGCGCACCTGCACCAGCACATCGTGCCGCGCTGGGGCGGGGACACGAACTTCATGCCGGTCGTCGGCCACACGAAGATCCTGCCGCAGCTGCTCGCGGACACCCGCAAGATGCTGGCCGACGCCTGGCCCGCCGCTCTCTGACGCGCCTCACGCGTCGTACACGTCCGCCTTCCTCGGCATCGGGTCCTGGACCGCGCCGCTGAGGAAGCCGGAGCGGGTACCGAACTTCTCCGTGTTCACGCCGTTCTCCTCGAGCACCCTGATGGCCGCCGAGTGGACGACGCGGAGCACGGGAGTGGCCGCGCGCAGCGCGTCGTCGGCCATGAAACGGTGCCGCCACGGCTTGTCCGCCCAGGCGTGCCGCAGGCCGAACGGCTCGGGAAGGACCAGCTTCCCGCCGAGGTGGTCCAGGATCGGCGGATACCACGTGAAGGGCGCCCGCACCGCGAGGCGCACGACCTCGTCGGCGTCGACCAGCGGCAGCTTGCGCTCCGTGGTCTCCCAGAACTTGATGGGCTTGGCGACCTTCTTGACCTTGGGGTCGGGCTTGCTGGTGAACAGCGAGTGGACCGGGCCGAGCGCGTGTCCTGTGACCTCGATGCGCAGGGTCTCGTGCAGCACGGTCACCGTGATCAGCATCGTGATGACCAACTGGCCGTCCCAGAGCGTGAACTGGACGCCGAGATAGTGCCGGTTACCGCTGCCGAACTGCTGTTCGTTGCAGATGCGCTGTATCTCGTGGCCGCGGACCTGATAGGCCTCGACCTCCGTGCCGCCGGGGCGGGCGACCGCCTTGGCGTTCTCCCCGATGGGAGAGACGATCCAGTGCTTTATCGAGGGGGTCGGGAAGCCGCCGGTGTGCAGCGGGCCGCGTTCGAGCAGGCGCAGCTGGTCGTGCACCGACCGTATGACGTCCCAGCTGCGGAACGGGTGGATCTCCGTGCCTTCCTTGGCGGAGACCAGCTCCTCGGCCAGTTGCCAGCTGCCCCAGCGCGTGCCCATGCCCAGTATTCCCTTGGGGCCGGCGTAGAAGACCGAGTTGCTCTGCTGCTCCGCCGAGAGACGCGCGAGCCCCTGCCGGAGCTGCTCGGCGGCCGTCTCGCCGGGGCTGCCCGGCACCGCCTCGGGGATCTTGGCGCCGATGCCGCCCCCGGAGAGCAGGCCTCCCCAGCGGTCGCGCAGATCCCGCGCGGTGCGCTCGGCGATCATCTTGGCCCAGAACCAGCCGAGGACGGGAACGACGACCGCCGCGCGGATGTACCAGCCGAGGAGGCCGCCGATCGGGAGCTTGATGAGGAAGATCACGGCAAGGACGCCCACGGCGACCAGAACGGCCGTCGCGATGGCGCTCGCCCGCTTGTTGTCCCGCTTGACGACCGCCTGCTTGGCCGTGAAGAGCAGCAGCCAGACGAGCAGTCCCGGCAGGAACAACAGCCCGCACAGCACCATCACGACCGTGAGCCAGCGGTCGCGCTCCTTGCGGATGTTGTTCGCCGCGAGGCAGTGCTCGACGATCGACTGCGGCTCCATGCCGAAGGACTGGATGAGCGGCTTGCGGGCGCCGCCGAGCATCCTCACCTGCACGGCCCGAGCGAACGCCTCACCCAGATTCGGCGCGAAGAGCGACCAAAGCCCCTTGTGCACCTCGGACTTGTGCCATTCGTTGTTGGCGTCGAGGATCTTCGACACCTTGTCGTCGCGGTACGCGGCCGACGCGAGGGCGTGGGTCGCCGCCGTCTGTCCTGCGGCCCCGGACAGCGGGACCTGGGCCCCGGGCCTGAAGTCGAATACGTCGTCCGCCACTGCCGCCCCCATCGCCGCCAACCTTCGCTGCTGCGGCTCTTCCCGACTTCCTTGCCCGGCACACCTGTTGATCAGGTCATCAGCGTATCCGGGCGCACCGACATCCGGCAGGGCGCATCCGTGCGCCCCGCCGGAGATTCGCGACTAGGAGACGTCCTGGGCCTGTTCACGAATCCTCTCGGAGAGCTGGGGCGGCATCGGTTCGTGACGTGCGTACGCGCGGCTGAAGCGGGCGGTGCCCTGCGAGAGGGACCTCAGGTCCACGGCGTAACGCCCGATCTCGATCTCCGGCACCTCGGCCCGCACGAGCGTGCGTCCGCCAGGTGCCTGCTCGGTGCCGACCACCCGGCCGCGGCGTCCCGAGAAGTCGCTCATCACCGGGCCCACGTGTTCGTCGCCGACCAGGACCCGCACCTCGGCCACCGGCTCCAGGAGGTGGATCCTGGCGTCGGCCGCTGCCTCGCGCAGGGCGAGCGCGCCCGCCGTCTGGAACGCGGCGTCCGAGGAGTCCACCGAGTGCGCCTTGCCGTCGAGCAGCGTGATGCGTACGTCGATGAGGGGGTATCCGGCGGCCACCCCCTTCGCGGCCTGGGCGCGCACGCCCTTCTCGACGGACGGGATGAACTGCCGGGGCACGGCGCCGCCCACGACCTTGTCGACGAACTCGATGCCGCTGCCGCCCGGCAGCGGCTCGACCTCGATCTCGCAGATCGCGTACTGGCCGTGGCCGCCGGACTGCTTCACGTGCCGGCCGCGCCCCGCCGACTTGCCCGCGAACGTCTCCCGCAGGGAGACCTTGTGGCTCACGACGTCGACCTGCACGCCGTACCGGCTGCGCAGCCGCTCGAGGGCGACATCCGCGTGGGCCTCGCCCAGGCACCACAGGACCACCTGGTGGGTGTCCTGGTTCTGCTCGAGGCGCATCGTCGGGTCCTCGGCGACCAGCCGCGAGAGCCCCTGGGAGAGCTTGTCCTCGTCCGCCTTGCTGTGCGCCTGGATGGCGAGCGGCAACAGCGGGTCGGGCATGTCCCAGGGCTCCATCAGGAGCGGATCGTCCTTGGCCGAGAGGGTGTCGCCCGTCTCGGCGCGGTTCAGCTTCGCGACGCAGGCCAGGTCTCCCGCGATACAGCTGCTGAGCGTGCGCTGCTGTTTGCCGAAGGGGGAGGAGAGAGCGCCGACGCGCTCGTCCACGTCGTGGTCCTCGTGGCCGCGGTCGGCCAGACCGTGCCCGGAGACGTGCACGGTCTCGTCGGGTCGCAGGGTGCCGGAGAAGACGCGGACGAGCGAGACGCGCCCCACGTAGGGATCGGACGCCGTCTTCACCACCTCGGCGACCAGCGGTCCCGCGGGGTCGCAGGTGAGCGCGGGGCGCGCCTTGCCGCCGGGGGTGGTGACGACGGGCGCCGGGTGTTCCAGGGGAGTGGGGAAGCCGCCCGTGATCAACTCCAGGAGTTCCACCGTGCCGATGCCCTGCCGGGCGCCTTCGGCGGCGGGGGCCGCCGCGAGCACGGGGTGGAAGATGCCGCGCGCCACGGCCCGTTCCAGATCGTCCACGAGGGTCTTGAAGTCGAGGTCCTCGCCGCTGAGGTAGCGGTCCATGAGGGACTCGTCCTCGCTCTCGGCGATGATCCCCTCGATCAGTTTGTTGCGTGCGTCCTCGATGAGCGGGAGCTGGTCGTCTCCCGGTTCGGACTCCTTCCGTTCGCCGGACGCGTAGTCGAAGATCCGCTGCGAGAGCAGCCCCACCAGACCGGTCACCGGAGCGTGCCCGTCCGGTCCCTTGGCGCCGTGCAACGGCAGATACAGCGGCAGTACGGCGTCGGGGTCATCGGCCCCGAAGGCCTCGGCGCAGGTCCGCGTCATCTCGCCGAAGTCGGCGCGGGCCGCCTCCAGGTGCGTCACCACGATGGCCCGCGGCATGCCGACCGCCGCGCACTCCTCCCACACCATGCGGGTGGCGCCGTCCACGCCGTCGGCCGCCGAAACGACGAAAAGGGCCGCGTCCGCGGCGCGCAGACCGGCCCGTAACTCGCCGACGAAATCGGCGTACCCGGGGGTGTCCAGGAGATTGATCTTGTAGCCGCCCCATTCGACGGGGACCAGGGACAGCTGTACGGAGCGCTGTTGCCGGTGTTCGATGTCGTCGTAGTCCGAGACGGCGGTGCCGTCCTCCACGCGGCCCGCGCGGTTCACCGCCCCCGCGGTCAGCGCGAGGGCCTCCACCAGGGTCGTCTTGCCCGATCCGCTGTGGCCGACCAGCACCACATTCCGTACGGACGCGGGGTGGTCGGCCGCCGTAGCCCTGCCGGCGGCTCCGGGGTGTGCGTTCGCCTTGTCGCCCATGCCTTGGCCTCCCGGTCACGTGCACGGTGAGGAGGCACAGCCCCCTCGGGGATGCTGGCTGCTCGCGGACACGCGGGGCCGTGTGCGGGTCGGCTCCGGCGACGCCCGCGGTGCTTTCGAGCTTTCCACTCGGGTCACTGTGCGTCCATACGTCGTACGCGATCGTGAGGGGGCGAGCCGGTCTGTCAACGGCGTGACTACGATGGGCCAGCCGGTGGCCAACAGGGCCGCGCGGCTCACCGACCCCTCGGGAAGGCCATGCTGAACAAGTACGCGCGTGCATTCTTCACGCGTGTTCTCACACCGTTCGCCGCGTTTCTCATCCGTCGCGGCGTGAGCCCCGACGCGGTCACGTTCATCGGCACGGCCGGTGTGGTGGCGGGTGCGCTGGTCTTCTTCCCCCGCGGCGAGTTCTTCTGGGGCACGATCGTCATCACGCTCTTCGTGTTCTCCGACCTCGTCGACGGGAACATGGCGCGGCAGCTGGGACGCTCCAGCCGCTGGGGAGCCTTCCTGGACTCGACGCTCGACCGGGTCGCCGACAGCGCGATCTTCGGCGGCCTCGCGCTCTGGTACGCGGGCTCGGGCGACAACGACATCCTGTGCGCCGTCTCCATCTTCTGCCTGGCCAGCGGCCAGGTCGTCTCGTACACGAAGGCGCGCGGCGAGGCGATCGGCCTGCCCGTCGCCGTCAACGGCCTGGTGGAGCGCGCCGAGCGCCTGGTGATCTCGCTGGTCGCCGCGGGCCTGGCGGGGCTGCACAAGTTCGGGGTGCCCGGCATCGACGTACTGCTGCCCATCGCCCTGTGGATCGTCGCCGTCGGCAGTCTCGTCACGCTCGTCCAGCGCGTCGTGACCGTACGCAAGGAAGCCGCGGAGGCGGACGCGGCCACGCAGGCCGCCCCGGCCCAGGGCAGTGAGGCCACGTCGTGAAGGACCGACTGACCGACGCGCTCTACGGAGCCGCCTGGAGCTCGGTCAAGAAGCTCCCGGAACCGGTGGCGGTGCGGCTCGGCAGGACCATCGCCGACGCCGCGTGGAAGCGCCGCGGCAAGGGCGTCCTGCGCCTCGAGGCGAACTACGCGCGCGTGGTGCCCGACGCGAGCCCGGAGCGCCTGCGCGCGCTGTCCAGGGCGGGCATGCGCTCGTACCTGCGCTACTGGATGGAGTCGTTCCGGCTGCCGTCGTGGAGCCGGGAGCGCATCGGGGCAGGCGTCGAGATCAAGGACCTCCACTACCTGACGGACGGCCTCGCCTCCGGCAAGGGCGTCATTCTGGCCCTTCCGCACCTGGGCAACTGGGACCTGGCGGGCGCGTGGGTCACCACGAAGCTGGACACGCCGTTCACGACGGTCGCCGAGCGCCTCAAGCCCGAGACGCTGTACGACCGTTTCGTCGCCTACCGCGAGGGCCTCGGCATGGAGGTCCTGCCGCACGAGGGCGGCTCCGCCTTCGGCACCCTGGCGCGCCGGCTGCGCGCGGGCGCCCTGGTCTGCCTGGTCGCGGACCGGGACCTCTCGGCCTCCGGCGTCGAGGTCAAGTTCTTCGGCGACACCGCGCGGATGCCCGCGGGGCCGGCGATGCTCGCGCAGCAGACGGGGGCGCTGTTGCTGCCCGTCACCCTCTGGTTCGACGAGACGCCCGTCATGAAGGGGCGTGTTCACGCCCCCGTCGACGTCCCCGAGACAGGTACCCGTAGGGAGAAGACGTCTGTCATGACGCAGGCGCTGGCAGACGCCTTCGCCACGGGTATCGCCGACCATCCGGAGGACTGGCACATGCTGCAGCGCTTGTGGCTCGCTGATCTCGACCCCGCCCAGGGGCCCGCCGACGACTCCGCGCACCCCGCCGAGGGGACCGCCCCGTGAGGATCGGCATCGTCTGCCCCTACTCGTGGGACGTGCCGGGCGGCGTCCAGTTCCACATCCGTGACCTCGCGGAGCACCTGATCCACCTGGGGCACGAGGTGTCCGTCCTGGCCCCCGCGGACGACGAGACCCCCCTTCCGCCGTACGTCGTCTCGGCGGGCCGCGCCGTTCCCGTGCCGTACAACGGCTCGGTGGCCCGGCTCAACTTCGGCTTCCTCTCGGCCGCGCGGGTGCGCCGATGGCTGCACGACGGCACGTTCGACGTCATCCACATCCACGAGCCGACCTCGCCGTCCCTCGGGCTGCTCACGTGCTGGGCGGCGCAGGGCCCGATCGTCGCGACGTTCCACACGTCCAACCCGCGCTCGCGGGCGATGATCGCGGCGTACCCGATCCTGCAGCCCGCCCTGGAGAAGATCAGCGCGCGCATCGCGGTGAGCGAGTACGCGCGCCGCACACTGGTCGAGCACCTGGGCGGCGACGCGGTCGTCATCCCGAACGGCGTGGACGTCGACTTCTTTACGAAGGTCGAGCCCAAGGCGGAGTGGCAGGGAGGGACGATCGGCTTCATCGGACGCATCGACGAGCCGCGCAAGGGCCTGCCCGTGCTGATGAAGGCGCTGCCGAAGATCCTCGCCGAGCGACCCGAAACCCGGCTGCTCGTCGCGGGCCGCGGCGACGAGCACGAGGCCGTCTCCTCGCTGCCCGTCGAGATGCGGGAGCGCGTGGAGTTCCTCGGCATGGTCAGCGACGAGGACAAGGCGCGCCTGCTGGCCAGCGTCGACGTGTACGTCGCTCCCAACACCGGCGGCGAAAGCTTCGGGATCATCCTCGTCGAGGCGCTGTCGGCGGGCGCACCCGTGCTCGCCAGCGATCTGGACGCCTTCGCGCAGGTCCTCGACCATGGCGCGGCGGGCGACCTGTTCACCAACGAGGACGCGGACTCGCTGGCCGCGGGGGCGCTGCGGCTCCTCGGCGACCCCGAGCGCCGTGACGATCTGCGCGAGCGCGGCAGTAAGCACGTACGCCGCTTCGACTGGTCGACGGTGGGCGCGGACATCCTCTCGGTGTACGAGACGGTGGCGGACGGGGCAGCCGCGGTGGCCGCCGACGAACGCACCGGTCTGCGGGCGCGGTTCGGCCTCGCCCGGGACTGACCCCGGCCGGTCCCGGGAGCCCGGCGGTCCTGGGGGCGGGCCACCTGGACTAGCCTCGGGCCGGTGACCTCGACACTGATCTGGATCGCGGTAGCCCTCTTCGCGATCGGCCTCTACCTGAGCTGGACCGCGGGCCGGCTCGACCGGCTGCACGCACGCATCGACGCGGCCCGCGCCGCCCTCGACGCCCAGTTGCTGCGCCGCGCGTCGGTCGCCCAGGAGCTGGCCACCTCGGGGGTGCTCGACCCGGCGGCCTCCATCGTGCTCTACGAAGCGGCGCACGCGGCACGGCAGGCCGAGGAGGAGCACCGTGAGGTCGCCGAGAGCGAGCTCAGCCAGGCGCTTCGGGCGATCTTCGGCGAGGTGCAGCAGGTCGAGGCGGTGCGCGAGGCTCCCGGCGGTGACGAGGCGGCGTCCGAGCTGGCCGCGGCGGTCCGCCGGGTGCCGATGGCCCGGCGCTTCCACAACGACGCCGTCCGCGCGGCCCGTGCCCTGCGCAGGCACCGCAAGGTCCGCTGGTTCCGCCTCGCGGGGCACGCGCCGTTCCCGATGGCCTTCGAGATGGACGACGAGCCGCCCGTCGCCCTGGCCGACCGCGCGACGACGCAGAACCCCTGACGGAACAGGCCCCCCGGCACGCCGCTGACCAGGGGCGTCCGGGAAAAATGAGCCACCGGTCGTCCATTGGCCCTTGCTGTGGACCGGTCGCCGGGAGTTTCCTCGTAGACGCAGTAACCCGTCTTCAGCGAGCGAGGTCAACTCCGTGTCCAGCACCCTGCCCAGCAGCAACCAGTCGCCCGAGACCGGCACCGCGCGCGTCAAGCGCGGCATGGCCGAGCAGCTCAAGGGCGGCGTCATCATGGACGTCGTCAACGCCGAGCAGGCGAAGATCGCCGAGGACGCCGGCGCAGTGGCCGTCATGGCGCTGGAGCGGGTCCCCGCCGACATCCGCAAGGACGGCGGCGTCGCGCGGATGTCCGACCCGAACATGATCGAAGAGATCATCGAGGCCGTCTCCATCCCGGTCATGGCCAAGTCCCGCATCGGCCACTTCGTCGAGGCCCAGGTCCTGCAGTCCCTCGGCGTCGACTACATCGACGAGTCCGAGGTCCTGACCCCGGCCGACGAGGTCAACCACAGCGACAAGTTCGCCTTCACGACCCCGTTCGTGTGTGGCGCCACCAACCTGGGCGAGGCCCTGCGCCGCATCGCCGAGGGCGCGGCCATGATCCGCTCCAAGGGCGAGGCCGGCACCGGCAACGTCGTCGAGGCCGTGCGCCACCTGCGCCAGATCAAGAACGAGATAGCCAAGCTGCGCGGCTTCGACAACAACGAGCTGTACGCCGCCGCCAAGGACCTGCGCGCCCCGTACGAGCTGGTCAAGGAGGTCTCCGAGCTGGGCAAGCTGCCGGTGGTCCTCTTCTCGGCCGGTGGCGTCGCCACCCCCGCCGACGCCGCCCTGATGCGCCAGCTCGGTGCCGAGGGTGTCTTCGTCGGCTCCGGCATCTTCAAGTCGGGCGACCCGGCCGCGCGCGCCGCCGCCATCGTGAAGGCCACCACCTTCTACGACGACCCCAAGATCATCGCGGACGCGTCCCGCAACCTCGGCGAGGCCATGGTCGGCATCAACTGCGACACCCTCCCCGAGGCCGAGCGCTACGCCAACCGCGGCTGGTAAGGCATCACACAGATGAATGACACCCCTGTAGTCGGCGTCCTTGCACTCCAGGGCGACGTACGGGAGCACCTGATCGCCCTGGCCTCGGCGGACGCCGTGGCCAGGCCGGTCCGGCGCCCCGAAGAGCTGGCCGAGGTGGACGGCCTGGTCATCCCCGGCGGTGAGTCCACCACCATCTCCAAGCTGGCCGCCCTGTTCGGCCTCGCGGAGCCGCTTCGCGCGCGCGTGCGCGCCGGTATGCCGGTCTACGGCACCTGCGCGGGCATGATCATGCTCGCCGACAAGATCCTCGATCCGCGCTCGGAGCAGGAGACCTTCGGCGGCATCGACATGATCGTGCGCCGCAACGCCTTCGGGCGGCAGAACGAGTCCTTCGAGGCGGCCGTCGCCATCGCCGGCATCGACGGCGACCCCGTGGAGGGTGTCTTCATCCGCGCCCCCTGGGTCGAGTCGGTCGGCGTGCGCGTCGAGGTGCTCGCCGAGCACGAGGGACACATCGTCGCCGTGCGCCAGGGCAACGCCCTCGCGACGTCGTTCCACCCCGAGTTGACGGGTGACCATCGCATGCACGAACTGTTCGTCGGGATGGTGCGGAGGAACGCGGCGGCGGGATCCTAGTAGGATCCGGGGGTCCCCCTGGTCCCTTAGGGTCGGGGGAGTTCGTACAGGTTGGGTAACGCGAAGGAGACAGGCAGATGTCCGGCCACTCTAAATGGGCTACGACGAAGCACAAGAAGGCCGTGATTGACGCCAAGCGCGGCAAGCTCTTCGCGAAGATGATCAAGAACATCGAGGTCGCGGCCCGCACGGGCGGCGCCGATGTGTCCGGTAACCCGACCCTCTTCGACGCCATCCAGAAGGCCAAGAAGAGCTCGGTCCCGAACAAGAACATCGACTCCGCGGTCAAGCGTGGCGCCGGTCTCGAAGCCGGCGGCGCCGACTACGAGACGATCATGTACGAGGGCTACGGCCCCAACGGCGTCGCGGTGCTCATCGAGTGCCTCACGGACAACCGCAACCGCGCGGCTTCGGACGTACGCGTCGCGATGACCCGCAACGGCGGCTCCATGGCCGACCCGGGCTCCGTCTCGTACCTCTTCAACCGCAAGGGCGTCGTCATCGTCCCCAAGGGCGAGCTGTCCGAGGACGACGTCCTCGGCGCGGTCCTGGACGCGGGCGCCGAAGAGGTCAACGACCTCGGCGAGTCCTTCGAGGTCCTCTCCGAGGCCACCGACATGGTCGCGGTCCGCACCGCGCTCCAGGACGCCGGCATCGAGTACGACTCGGCCGACGCCAACTTCGTCCCGACCATGCAGGTCGAGCTGGACGAGGACGGCGCCCGGAAGATCTTCAAGCTGATCGACGCGCTGGAGGACAGCGACGACGTGCAGAACGTCTTCGCCAACTTCGACGTGAGCGACGAGGTCATGGAGAAGGTCGACGCGTAGCCGCGCTGTCGCGAGCTGAGCAGTTTCGGCGGGCCGGGTGGGACACACGTCCACCGGCCCGCCGCTGTTGTCGGTGGCAACGGATAGCCTGGCGTGAAGTCAAAGATCACCGCGGCGACGAGGGGAGGGCGCGCATGCGTGTGTTGGGGGTCGACCCAGGTCTCACCCGGTGCGGTGTCGGGGTCGTCGACGGCGTGGCCGGACGACCGCTCACCATGCGCGGCGTCGGTGTCGTGAGGACGCCGCCGGACGCCGAGCTCGGCCACCGCCTGGTCGCCATCGAGCAGGGCATCGAGCA
Organism: Streptomyces sp. NPDC054872; assembly: GCF_053610705.1. Lineage (NCBI taxonomy): Bacteria > Bacillati > Actinomycetota > Actinomycetes > Kitasatosporales > Streptomycetaceae > Streptomyces > Streptomyces sp. NPDC054872. The sequence continues at coordinate 48,739 of NZ_JBSGYY010000018.1, forward strand.
GTGGCTCGACGAACACGATCCCGAAGTCCTCGCCGTGGAGCGCGTGTTCAGCCAGCACAACGTACGTACGGTCATGGGCACCGCCCAGGCGAGCGCCGTGGCCATGCTCTGCGCCTCGCGCCGCGGCATCCCCGTGGCCCTGCACACGCCCAGCGAGGTCAAGGCCGCCGTCACCGGCAGCGGCCGCGCCGACAAGGCACAGGTCGGCGCGATGGTCACCCGCCTCCTGCGGCTCGACGCACCGCCCAAGCCCGCCGACGCCGCGGACGCCCTCGCCCTCGCCATCTGTCACATCTGGCGCGCCCCCGCGCAGAACCGCCTCCAGCAGGCGGTGGCCCAGAACCGCCTCCAGCAGGCGGCCGCCCTGCACGCGTCGAGAACTCCGAAAGCCCCCACAGCACAGAAAGGCCGTACCGCATGATCGCCTTCGTCAGCGGCCCCGTCGCCGCCCTGGCCCCCGATTCCGCGGTGGTCGAGGTCGGTGGCATCGGCATGGCCGTCCAGTGCGCGCCGAACACCCTCTCCACCCTCCGGATCGGCCAGCAGGCCAAGCTCGCCACGTCCCTCGTCGTCCGCGAGGACTCCCTCACCCTGTACGGCTTCGCGGACGACGACGAGCGCCAGACCTTCGAGCTCCTGCAGACGGCGAGCGGCGTCGGACCGCGCCTCGCGCAGGCCATGCTCGCCGTGCACAGCCCGGACGCCCTGCGCCGCGCGGTCGCCACCGGTGACGAGAAGGCGCTCACCGCGGTCCCGGGCATCGGCAAGAAGGGCGCCCAGAAGCTGCTCCTGGAGTACAAGGACCGCCTCGGCGAACCCCTCGGCACGGGCGGCCCCGCCATCGGCACCCCTGTCACCTCCGGGTGGAGCGACCAGCTGCACGCGGCGCTGATCGGCCTCGGGTACGCCACGCGGGAGGCGGACGAAGCCGTCGCCGCCGTCACCCCGCAGGCCGAGGCGTCCGAGAAGCCGCAGGTGGGCCAGCTCCTCAAGGCCGCGCTCCAGACGCTGAACCGCACCCGCTAGCACGTGCCTGCCCCTTCACCACCAGAACCACATCGCGAGGCGAGCTCATGAACTGGGACGAGACCACCGACGACACGACCGCCCCGGCGGGCGCGGCCGAGCGGCTTGTGGACTCTGTCGCGGACGGCGAGGACCAGGCGGTCGAGGCCGCCCTTCGCCCCAAGGACCTGGACGAGTTCATCGGCCAGGAGAAGGTCCGCGAGCAGCTCGACCTCGTTCTGCGCGCCGCTCGCGCGCGGGGCGCCACCGCCGATCACGTGTTGCTCTCCGGAGCTCCCGGCCTCGGCAAGACGACCCTCTCGATGATCATCGCCGCCGAGATGGGCGCCCCGATCCGCATCACGAGCGGCCCCGCCATCCAGCACGCGGGCGATCTCGCCGCGATCCTCTCCTCCCTCCAGGAGGGAGAGGTGCTCTTCCTCGACGAGATCCACCGGATGTCGCGGCCCGCCGAAGAGATGCTCTACATGGCGATGGAGGACTTCCGCGTCGACGTGATCGTCGGCAAGGGGCCCGGCGCCACGGCCATCCCGTTGGAGCTGCCGCCCTTCACCCTGGTCGGCGCCACCACCAGGGCGGGCCTGCTGCCGCCGCCGCTGCGCGATCGCTTCGGCTTCACCGCGCACATGGAGTTCTACGAACCCGCCGAGCTGGAGCGGGTGATCCACCGCTCCGCGCAGCTGCTCGACGTGGAGATCGACCCGGCAGGCGCCGCCGAGATCGCCGGGCGCTCGCGCGGCACGCCCCGTATCGCCAACCGCCTGCTGCGCCGCGTGCGGGACTATGCGCAGGTCAAGGCCGACGGAGTGATCGACAGGGACATCGCGGCCGCGGCCCTCAAGGTCTACGAGGTGGACGGCCGCGGCCTCGACCGCCTCGACCGCGCGGTCCTCGAGGCCCTGCTCAAGCTCTTCGGCGGTGGACCCGTCGGCCTGTCGACGCTCGCCGTGGCCGTGGGGGAGGAGCGCGAGACGGTCGAGGAGGTCGCCGAGCCGTTCCTGGTACGGGAGGGGCTGCTCGCGCGCACCCCCCGTGGCCGGGTCGGTACGCCTGCCGCATGGGCGCATCTCGGCCTTGTTCCACCGCGGCAGGCGGGCGGAATCGGACAAGGGGACCTGTTCGGGGCGTGACGGCGCGCGTACTCGCCCGGTCAGGAACTGCGGTGCCATGCTGAGCGTTGTTCGTTAGGTGCGGACTCGCTTAGACTCCGCCGATGCCGCCCTTGTGGGCGGTGTGCCCACCCCCGTCCATCAGGCCGCTTATCTGCGCGGTCATGCGAAGGAAACTCCGTCCCGTGAATATCGTGACCCTCCTCCCGTTCATCGTGCTCATCGGGGCCATGTTCCTGATGACGCGCTCCGCCAAGAAGAAGCAGCAGGCGGCGGCGCAGATGCGCAATGAGATGCAGCCCGGCACCGGCATCCGCACGATCGGGGGCATGTACGCCACCGTCAAGGAGGTTCACGACGACGCCGTCCTCCTCGAGGTGGCTCCTGGTGTGCACGCGTTCTACGCGAAGAACTCCGTGGGCGCCGTCCTCGAGGACGACGAGTACAACCGCATCGTTCACGGCACGAGTGCCGTGAAGTCGGACGACCCCGTCGTCCCGGACGACGCCTCCTCCCTCACCGAGACCGACGAGCCCGCCGCCGACGCTTCCGACGACTCGCCCATCGACCTCGGCAAGAAGGACGCGGACAGCGCCCCCAAGGCCGACGACGCCGAGCCGAAGAAGACCGACGGCGAGTCCGACGCGAAGTAGCCCCCACCGGGGCCCGTGGCGCGCGCCGCTCGTGCTGCCACGGCCCCCGCGGTGCGTGGGTTAGCGACGGGTCTCCACACCACTTCATGGCCGCCCACGGCACGTAATCGGTTCCGGGCGGTCGGACAGGGAGAAACGAGAAGGTGGCAGCACCGAAGAAGGGCCGGAGGCAGAGCGGCCAGGGGAGGCCGGGGCGAGCCCTGGCCCTGATCCTGATCGCCATGGTGGCGCTCACCGGGGGAATGTTCCTCTCCGGTCACACCACCCCGCGCCTGGGCATCGACCTCGCCGGTGGTACGAGCATCACGCTCGGCGCCAAGAGTGAGCCCGGCAAGCCCAACGCGGTCAACAAGACCAACATGGACACGGCCGTGGGCATCATCGAGCGCCGTGTCAACGGTCTCGGTGTCTCCGAGGCCGAGGTACAGACCCAGGGCGACCGCAACATCATCGTCAACATCCCCAAGGGGACGAACCAGAAGCAGGCACGCGAGCAGGTCGGCACGACCGCGCAGCTCTACTTCCGTCCGGTGATGACGATGGCGGCCGGCACGCCGACCCCCGATCCCTCCGGCAGCCCTTCGGCGTCCAAGTCGCCCGAGGCGACCGGCAAGGACGGCAAGGACGCCAAGGACAAGGACCCCAAGGACACGGCGTCCGCGCCCAACGCGACCGAGAGCCCCCAGGGCCGTGCCGTCACCGAAGGTCTGAAGGCCGATCCGACTCCGTCGCCCAAGGGTTCGGACAAGCCCAAGGGCAACGAGTCCCCGTCGCCGACCCCCACGGGGGGGGCGGCCACCAAGGCGCTCCAGGAGAAGTTCACCGCGCTCGACTGCACCAAGCAGAGCAGCCGGATCAAGGCGACCGAAGGCGTCAAGCCGAGCGACCCGATGACGGCCTGTGGCAAGAACAGCGCCGGCCAGTGGGAGAAGTATGTCCTCGGCCCGGCCGAGGTCGAGGGCAAGGACGTCAAGGACGCCAAGGCCGTGCTCGACCCCGAGCGTGGCATCTGGATCGTCACGATGGACTTCACCAAGGACGGCTCCAAGAAGTTCGCCGCGACCACCGGCAAGCTGATGAAGCAGGCCGAGCCGCAGAACCAGTTCGCGATCGTCCTGGACGGTGACGTCGTCTCGGCCCCGCGCGTGAGCTCGCAGCTGAGCTCGAACGCCGAGATCAGCGGCAGCTTCACCCAGGAGTCGGCCAAGGACCTGGCGAACATGCTGTCCTACGGCGCCCTGCCGCTCACCTTCCACGAGGACAGCGTCACCACCGTGACCGCGGCCCTCGGCGGTGAGCAGCTGCACGCGGGTCTGATCGCGGGTGCCATCGGTCTCGCGCTGGTCGTCATCTACCTCGTGGCGTACTACCGGGGCCTGGCCTTCATCGCGCTGCTGAGCCTCGTCGCCTCCGGCATCCTCACGTACACGATCATGACCTTGCTCGGTCCGGCCATCGGCTTCGCGTTGAACCTGCCCGCGGTGTGTGGTGCGATCGTTGCGATCGGTATCACCGCGGACTCGTTCATCGTGTACTTCGAACGCATCCGGGACGAGATCCGCGAGGGCCGTACGCTGCGTCCCGCCGTCGAGCGTGCCTGGCCGCGTGCCCGGCGCACCATCCTGGTCTCGGACTTCGTGTCCTTCCTCGCCGCCGCGGTCCTTTACATCGTCACGGTCGGCAAGGTGCAGGGCTTCGCCTTCACGCTGGGTCTGACCACGCTGCTCGACGTCGTGGTGGTCTTCCTCTTCACCAAGCCGCTGATGACGATCATGGCCCGCAAGAAGTTCTTCGCGAGCGGCCACAAGTGGTCCGGGATCGACCCGTCGCGGCTCGGTGCCAAGCCCCCGCTGCGCCGCACGCGCCGTACCTCTGGTTCCGCCGGCCCCGTCGACCCGAAGGAGGCGTGAGATGTCGAAGCTCGGCAACCTCGGCGCCCAGCTCTTCCACGGCGAAGTCGGCTATGACTTCATCGGCAAGCGGAAGATCTGGTACGGCGTCTCTGTCCTGATCACCATCACGGCGATCGTCGCCCTGGCCGTCCAAGGCCTCAACATGGGCATCGAGTTCAAGGGCGGCGCGGTCTTCACCACACCGAAGACCTCCGCCTCGGTCGAAGTGGCCCAGGAGTCGGCGGAGAAGGCTTCCGGACACCAGGCCATCGTCCAGAAGCTCGGCAACGACACCATGCGCGTCCAGATCTCGGGCGTGGACACGGCCAAGTCCGACCAGATCAAGGAAGACCTCGCCAAGGACCTCGGCGTCCCGGCGAAGGACATCAACGCGGATCTGGTCGGCCCCAGTTGGGGTGAGCAGATCGCCAACAAGGCGTGGACGGGCCTCGGTGTCTTCCTCGTCCTGTGCGTGATCTACCTGGCGATCGCTTTCGAGTGGCGGATGGCTGTCGCCGCACTGGTCGCGCTGATTCACGACATCACCATCACGGTCGGTATCTACTCGCTGGTCGGCTTCGAGGTCACCCCGGGTACCGTGATCGGTCTGCTGACGATCCTCGGCTATTCGCTCTACGACACGGTCGTCGTCTTCGACTCGCTCAAGGAGCAGGGCAAGGACGCGGCCAAGCAGACGAGATTCACCTACAGCGAGATCGCCAACCGGTCGATCAACAGCACCCTGGTGCGCTCCATCAACACCACCGTGGTCGCGCTCCTGCCGGTGGCGGGTCTCCTCTTCATCGGTGGCGGTGCGCTCGGCGCCGGCATGCTGAACGACATCTCGCTGTCGCTCTTCGTGGGCCTCGCGGCCGGTGCGTACTCCTCGATCTTCATCGCCACTCCGCTGGTCGCCGACCTCAAGGAGCGTGAGCCGGCGATGAAGGCCCTGAAGAAGCGGGTCCTCGCCAAGCGCGCGGCCGCCGCTGCCAAGGGTGAGTCGCTGGACGTCGAGGAACCGTCCAGGGATGACGACGACGAGCCGCAGGACGAACTCCCGGCGACTGCCGGAGTGGTCGGCGGTCAGCGTCGTACGCAGCAGCCCCGCAACCGCGGCCGTGGCCGCCCCTCGGGGAAGCGCCGCTGACCCGCACGGGACAGGCCGGACGGGACAGGCCAAACAAAACGCACGGGCAAAGGCACGGGCCCCGCTCCTCCACGGAGGAGCGGGGCCCGTGTTTCGACTCAGCTCAGGAGCTGACGCAGATTACTGCCACTTCAGGAGCGAGAAGCCCTTGATCTTGATCTCGGGATGCGCGGCGACGTTCCCCCAGGGCACGTTCTTGATGAACCCGCTCTTGCCGCAGCCCGCGTTGTACCACTTCGCCACGTACTTCTTCGTCGTCTTGTTGTACTTGAAGCCCTTGACCTTGATGCAGGGCGTACCGCGCTCGGCCGCCCAGCGGTAGCGGACCTTCATGCCCTTCTGGCCCCACAGGGAGCACGGGTCCTTCGACTTGGTCCAGCGACCGGCGACGCCGCCGGCGTTCTGCCAGCCGTTGCAGCTGGCCATGGTCGTGACCGACTCGCTCTTGGTGGGTCCAGCGGTGGCGGCGCCTGCGGGAGACGCCGCCGTGGCGAGTGCGGCCATCGCCACGACGGGTACGACCCCGGTGGCGATCTTGCGAGAGATGTTCACTGTTCCTCCGTTTTAGCCCCGAGAAGGGGGGCGGTCGCGGATGATCTTGCCACGCGGGCGTCTTTCGGCTCCAGTTACTTGAGCAAATAATGAGGTTCACTCTCCGCCAACTCCGTTCAAGCTTCTACTAGTTGGCGAGCGTGGTCCGCCGAGGGGACCGGGTGGGTCGGTGGAGCGAACGGATATTGCTAAAGTGACTCGCCGCCGCGACCAGGCGCTCGATCATCGACAGCAATGAGGTGGGCAGATGACCCCCGTGCAGGAACTTCTGCTCAGCCGCATCCGCGACGTACCCGATTACCCGGAGCCCGGGGTCATGTTCAAGGACATCACCCCGCTGCTCGCGGACCCGGAGGCCTTCGCCGCGCTCACCGAGGCCCTCGCGGACCTCGCGGTGCGGTACGGCGCCACGAAGATCGTCGGCCTGGAGGCCCGCGGCTTCATCCTGGGCGCCCCGGTCGCGCTGCGCGCGGGACTCGGCTTCATCCCCGTTCGGAAGGCGGGCAAGCTCCCCGGAGCGACGCTCGGCCAGACGTACGACCTGGAGTACGGCAGCGCGCAGATCGAGGTGCACGCCGAGGACCTCGCCGCCGACGACCACGTCATGGTCATCGACGACGTCCTGGCGACCGGGGGCACCGCCGAGGCGTCCCTGCGGCTCATCCGCCGTGCCGGCGCGCAGGTCGCCGGTGTGGCGGTCCTGATGGAGCTCGGTTTCCTCGGTGGCCGCGCCAAGCTGGAGACGGCTCTGGAGGGTGCCCCGCTGGAGGCCCTCCTCACCGTCTGAGCAGCCACCGCACACACCCTGAGGCGGGCCCGGAGGAATCCGGCGCCCGCCTCAGGTGTTTCTCCGGTAGTGAGCCGTCTCACGGGCTGAAGGCGAGCCGAAGGTCCAGGATCGATACCATGGGTTCTTCGGGGCCTGACCGGGGGACCCGGATCGCGCACAGGGAGCGCCTCTTGCCAGACGAGTCCAAGGCACTCACCGCCGCCAAGGCCGCAGAGCAGGCCAAGAGCGCGGCGGCGGCCGCTGCCGCGCCCGCGAAGAGCACGCCGCCCGCCAAGGGCGCGGGCGCTACGCCGGCGAAGCGGGAGAGCACGCCCCCCAGCACCAAGTCCGCAGCGAGCACGCCGGGCGACAGCGGCCCCCGCGACAGGCCGGCCGTCGACGCGGCGCGCCCCAAGCCCCCCACCGAGGCCCGTGCGGGCAGCACCACGCCCACACCCCGCCCCACCGCGGCCAAGAACGAGCGCTCCGGCTCCTCCAACCGCGTGCGCGCCCGCCTGGCCCGCCTCGGCGTCCAGCGTTCGAACCCGTACAACCCGGTCCTTGAGCCCCTGCTGCGGATAGTGCGCAGCAACGACCCCAAGATCGAGACGGCGACGCTGCGCCAGATCGAGCGCGCCTACCAGGTCGCCGAGCGCTGGCACCGCGGCCAGAAGCGCAAGAGCGGCGATCCGTACATCACGCACCCCCTCGCCGTGACGACGATCCTCGCCGAGCTCGGCATGGATCCGGCCACCCTGATGGCCGGGCTCCTGCACGACACCGTCGAGGACACCGAGTACGGCCTCGACACCCTCAAGCGCGACTTCGGCGACCAGGTCGCCCTGCTCGTCGACGGCGTCACCAAGCTGGACAAGGTCAAGTTCGGCGAGGCCGCGCAGGCCGAGACCGTGCGCAAGATGGTCGTCGCCATGGCCAAGGACCCCCGCGTCCTGGTCATCAAGCTCGCCGACCGCCTGCACAACATGCGCACGATGCGGTATCTCAAGCGCGAGAAGCAGGAGAAGAAGGCGCGCGAGACGCTGGAGATCTACGCGCCCCTGGCTCACCGCCTGGGCATGAACACCATCAAGTGGGAGCTGGAGGACCTCGCCTTCGCGATCCTCTACCCCAAGATGTACGACGAGATCGTGCGCCTGGTCGCCGAGCGCGCCCCCAAGCGCGACGAGTACCTCGCCATAGTGACCGACGAGGTCCAGGCCGACCTGCGCGCCGCCCGCATCAAGGCGACCGTCACCGGCCGCCCGAAGCACTACTACAGCGTCTACCAGAAGATGATCGTCCGCGGCCGTGACTTCGCGGAGATCTACGACCTGGTGGGCATCCGCGTCCTCGTCGACACGGTCCGGGACTGCTATGCCGCTCTCGGCACGGTCCACGCGCGATGGAATCCGGTCCCCGGCCGGTTCAAGGACTACATCGCGATGCCGAAGTTCAACATGTACCAGTCGCTGCACACGACGGTCATCGGCCCCAACGGCAAGCCCGTCGAGCTCCAGATCCGTACGTTCGACATGCACCGCCGCGCCGAGTACGGCATCGCCGCGCACTGGAAGTACAAGCAGGAAGCCGTCGCCGGCGCCTCGAAGGTGCGCACCGACGTGCCGAGGAAGGCCGGCGGCAAGGACGACCACCTGAACGACATGGCGTGGCTGCGCCAGCTCCTGGACTGGCAGAAGGAGACCGAGGACCCCAGCGAGTTCCTGGAGTCCCTGCGCTTCGACCTGTCGCGCAACGAGGTCTTCGTCTTCACGCCCAAGGGCGACGTCATAGCGCTCCCGGCGGGCGCCACCCCGGTCGACTTCTCGTACGCGGTGCACACCGAGGTCGGCCACCGCACCATAGGAGCCCGGGTCAACGGTCGGCTCGTGCCGCTCGAATCGACCCTGGACAACGGCGACCTGGTGGAGGTCTTCACCTCCAAGGCGGCCGGCGCGGGCCCGTCCCGCGACTGGCTCGGCTTCGTCAAGTCGCCGCGGACGCGCAACAAGATCCGCGCGTGGTTCTCCAAGGAGCGCCGCGACGAGGCCATCGAGCAGGGCAAGGACGCCATCGCGCGCGCCATGCGCAAGCAGAACCTGCCGATCCAGCGGATCCTCACGGGCGACTCCCTGGTCACCCTCGCGCACGAGATGCGCTACCCCGACATCTCGTCCCTGTACGCGGCGATCGGCGAGGGCCATGTCACCGCGCAGTCCGTCGTGCAGAAGCTCGTCCAGGCACTCGGCGGCGAGGAGGCCGCCAACGAGGACATCGCCGAGAGCACACCGCCCTCGCGCAGCCGCAGCAAGCGCCGCGCCAACGCCGACCCCGGTGTCGTCGTCAAGGGCGTCGAGGACGTGTGGGTCAAGCTGGCCCGCTGCTGTACGCCGGTGCCGGGGGACCCGATCATCGGCTTCGTCACGCGCGGCAGCGGAGTGTCCGTACACCGCAGCGACTGTGTGAACGTCGACTCGCTCTCCCGCGAGCCCGAGCGCATCCTCGAGGTCGAGTGGGCGCCCACCCAGTCCTCGGTCTTCCTGGTCGCCATCCAGGTGGAGGCGCTCGACCGCTCGCGGCTGCTCTCGGACGTCACGCGCATCCTGTCGGACCAGCACGTGAACATCCTGTCCGCGGCCGTCCAGACCTCCCGCGACCGGGTCGCCACCTCGCGCTTCACCTTCGAGATGGGCGACCCCAAGCACCTGGGCCACGTGCTCAAGGCGGTCAGGGGAGTCGAGGGTGTGTACGACGTGTACCGGGTGACCTCGGCGCGCAGGCCCTGACCTTCCACGCACATGGGTCCGCCCCCGGCGCCGGAGCGCCGGGGGCGGACCCATGATGTCGAGAGGCTGTTGTCAGCCGCCGAACTCGTGCAGCCCCTTCAGGGCCTGGTCGAGCAGCGCCTGGCGGCCGTCGAGCTCCCTCTGGAGCTTGTCCGCCTTGGCGTTGTTGCCCGCCGCACGCGCCTTCTCGATCTGGTCGACCAGCTTGTCGACAGCGGCCTGCAGCTGACCGGTCAGACCCTCGGCACGCGCACGCGCCTCAGGGTTCGTCCGGCGCCACTCGGCCTCCTCGGTCTCCTGCAGGGCACGCTCCACCGCGTGCATCCGGCCCTCGACCTTCGGCCGCGCGTCCCGCGGGACGTGACCGATGGCCTCCCAGCGCTCGTTGAGCGTACGGAAGGCAGCGCGCGCCGACTTGAGATCCTTCACCGGGACGAGCTTCTCGGCCTCCTCGGCCAGCTCCTCCTTCAGCTTCAGGTTCTCCGTCTGCTCGGCGTCCCGCTCCGCGAAGACCGAGCTGCGCGCCGCGAAGAAGACGTCCTGGGCGCCGCGGAAGCGGTTCCACAGGTCGTCCTCGTGCTCGCGCTGGGCGCGGCCCGCGGCCTTCCACTCGGTCATCAGGTCGCGGTAGCGCGCGGCCGTCGGACCCCAGTCGGTCGAGTTGGAGAGGGCCTCGGCCTCGCCGACCAGCTTCTCCTTGGTCTTGCGGGCCTCCTCGCGCTGGGCGTCCAGCGAGGCGAAGTGGGCCTTGCGCCGCTTGGAGAACGCCGAGCGGGCATGCGAGAAGCGGTGCCACAGCTCGTCGTCCGACTTGCGGTCGAGGCGCGGCAGACCCTTCCAGGTGTCCACCAGGGCGCGAAGACGCTCGCCCGCCGCCCGCCACTGCTCGCTCTGGGCGAGCTCCTCGGCCTCGACGACCAGCGCCTCCTTGGCGTGCCTGGCCTCGTCCGACTGCTTGGCCTTCTGTACCTTGCGCTCTTCGCGGCGCGCGTCGACGGTCTCGACGAGCTTGTCCAGGCGCGTGCTCAGGGCGTCCAGATCGCCGACCGCGTGTGCCTCGTCCACCTGCTGGCGCAGGTGGTCGATGGCGGTCATGGCGTCCTTGGCCGACAGGTCGGTCGTCTTCACCCGGCGCTCGAGAAGTCCGATCTCGACGACCAGACCGTCGTACTTGCGCTCGAAGTAGGCAAGGGCCTCGTCAGGAGACCCCGCTTTCCACGAACCGACCTCGCGCTCGCTGCCGTCGGCCTTGCGCACGTACACGGTCCCCGTCTCGTCGACGCGGCCCCACGGGTCGCTGCTCACAGCGCCTCCTCCACATGATGCCTGCGCAGGGCCCCCGGGCCCCCGGCATCGTCCACAGTTTCGTCACCGCCAACATAGGCGACCGGCGGGGCGGCTGTCCGCATCCCGCGCGTCCGAAGTTTGCCTCCCGGCGGTCAGGATTTCGACACGGTCGCCTTGTCGATGACGACCGTCGCGTTCGGGGCGCCGTCGCCCTGCCCGGTGCTCTCGCCGGCGTCGGCAATCTTCTTGAGCACCTTCATCCCGGAATCGGAAATGGTCCCGAACGGTGTGTAGTCGGGCGGGAGCTGACTGTCCTGGTAGACCAGGAAGAACTGGCTGCCGCCGGTGTTCCGGCCCGTCTTCTTCTCGGCGTTGTACTGGTTGGCCATCGCGACCGTGCCCGCGGGATACACGTTGCCCTTCAGGCGCTTGTCCTTGAGGTTCTCGTCCGGGATCGAGTAGCCGGGGTCGCCCTCGCCGGTGCCCTTCGGGTCGCCGCACTGCAGGACGTAGATGCCCCCCGCGGTCAGCCGGTGGCACCTGGTGTGGTCGAGGTAGCCCTTCTTCACCAGGAAGTCGAAGGAGTTGACCGTGTGCGGGGCCTTGGCCGCCGACAGGTTCAGGTCGATGTCGCCGCAGGTGGTGGCGAGCTTCATCGTGTAGTCGGCCGACTTGTCGACCGTGAGCTTCGGTTCCTTCTTGAAGCTGAGCGGCTTCACCTTGCCGCCCGCGGGCTTCTCGCAGGGGTCCGCCTTGGTGGTGGGGTCCGCGTTCGCCGTGTTCTTGGTGTTCTCGGTCTTGCCGTCGTCGTCGAAGGCTCCCGCCGCGTACGAGACCGCGCCACCGGCCACGACCACCGCGAGGGCCGAGGCGATCACCGCGTTCCGCATGCGTGCCCTGCGGCGCGCGGCTTCCCGGCGCTGCTGCTGCCGCAAGAACTTCTCCCGGGCGAGCTGACGCCGCCGCTGATCGTTGCTGACCACCGGGTGATCTCTCCTCTGCGTGGATGACCGCTTCTGTTAGCCCCGTACCGTATATGGGTTAGCTGTGGAATCGGGAGCGCCGGTAGGCTCTGATCTGCCGCGATCCCACGCGGTCACCTCCGCCGGACGACGAACGAAGGACGATCGTGCTCATTGCCGGGTTTCCCGCCGGGGCCTGGGGCACCAACTGCTACTTGGTCGCCCCCGCCGCAGGCGAGGAGTGCGTGATCATCGACCCGGGCCACCAGGCCGCCGAGGGAGTCGAGGACGCGCTCAAGAAGCATCGGCTCAAGCCCGTCGCGGTCGTCCTCACCCATGGCCACATCGACCACGTCGCCTCGGTCGTCCCCGTCTGCGGCGCGCACGACGTGCCCGCGTGGATCCACCCCGACGACCGGTACATGATGAGCGACCCGGAGAAGGCCATAGGCCGTTCCTTCGGCGCGCAGTTGCTCGGCGAACTGACCGTGGGGGAGCCCTCCGACGTCAAGGAGCTGGCCGACGGCGCTCGGTTGAAGCTCGCCGGTCTGGACTTCTCCGTCGCGCACGCGCCGGGGCATACGAAGGGGTCGGTGACGTTCCAGCTCCCCGAGTCCGCCGAGGTCCCCTCGGTGTTCTTCTCGGGCGACCTGCTCTTCGCCGGCTCCATCGGCCGCACCGACCTGCCCGGCGGATCGCAGGACGAGATGCTCGAGTCGCTGGCGCGTGTGTGCCTGCCGCTCGACGACTCGACCGTGGTCCTGCCCGGTCACAACGAGCACACGACCATCGGCCGTGAGCGCGCCACCAACCCGTATCTGCGCCAGGTGGCCGCCGGCCTGGGAGCCGACGCTCCCCGACGAGGAATGTGACGAGAAAACCCGTGAGCACCTTCAAGGCCCCCAAGGGCACATACGACCTCCTGCCCCCGGTCTCGGCGACGTACCTGGCGGTGCGCGAGGCCATCTCCGCGCCGCTGAAGAACTCCGGCTACGGCTACGTCGAGACGCCCGGCTTTGAGAACGTCGAGCTGTTCTCGCGCGGTGTCGGCGAGTCCACCGACATCGTCTCCAAGGAGATGTACGCCTTCGAGACCAAGGGCGGCGACCAGCTCGCCCTGCGCCCCGAAGGCACCGCTTCCGTGCTGCGCGCGGCCCTGGAGGCCAACCTGCACAAGGCGGGCAACCTGCCGGTCAAGCTCTGGTACTCGGGCTCGTACTACCGCTACGAGCGCCCGCAGAAGGGCCGCTACCGCCACTTCTCGCAGGTCGGCGCCGAGGCGATCGGCACCGAGGACCCGGCGCTGGACGCCGAGTTGATCATCCTCGCCGACCAGGCGTACCGCGCCCTGGGGCTCCGGCAGTTCCGCATCCTGCTGAACTCGCTCGGCGACAAGGAGTGCCGCCCCGTCTACCGCGCCGCGCTGCAGGACTTCCTGCGGGGGCTCGACCTGGACGAGGAGACTCGTCGACGTATCGACATCAACCCGCTGCGGGTCCTGGACGACAAGCGCGACGACGTCCAGAAGCAGCTGGTCGGCGCCCCGATGCTGCGCGACTACCTGTGCGACGCGTGCAAGGCGTACCACGAGCAGGTCCGCGAGCTGATCACGGAGGCGGGCGTCGCCTTCGAGGACGACGAGAAGCTGGTCCGCGGTCTTGACTACTACACCCGCACGACCTTCGAGTTCGTCCACGACGGCCTCGGCTCGCAGTCCGCGGTGGGCGGCGGCGGTCGCTACGACGGCCTGTCCGAGATGATCGGCGGCCCCTCGCTGCCGTCGGTCGGCTGGGCGCTCGGCGTGGACCGCACGGTCCTGGCCCTGGAGGCGGAGGGCGTGGAGCTCGAACTGCCCTCGGCGACCAGTGTGTTCGCGGTGCCGCTGGGCGACGAGGCCCGGCGGGTGCTGTTCTCCAAGGTGACGGAGCTGCGCAGGGCCGGGGTCGCGGCGGACTTCTCGTACGGCGGCAAGGGGCTCAAGGGGGCCATGAAGAACGCGAACCGTTCGGGCGCCCGGTACACCGTCGTCGCCGGTGAGCGTGACCTCGCCGAGGGCGTCGTCCAGCTGAAGGACATGGAGTCCGGGGAGCAGGACGCCGTTGCGGTGGACGAGATCGTGGCGGTCCTGAAGGCGAAGCTGGCCTGAGCTGTCGATGAGGGCCCCCGGGTGCGGTGTCGCACCCGGGGGCCCTCATCACTGTTCCAGCAAGCCGCAGCGCATCGCATGCGTCACGGCCGCCGTCCGGTCGTCGACCCCCAGCTTCCCGAAGACCCGCAGCAGATGCGTCTTCACCGTGGACTCGGCGACATGCAGCCGCCGCCCGATCTCCGCATTCGTGCACCCGTCGGCGACCAGCCGCAGCACCGCCGTCTCCCGCTCGGAGAGCCGGGGCCGCTCCGGACGGGTCCGCAGCTGGTCCACCAGACGCGCGGCCACCGAGGGTGCCAGGACCGTCTCCCCGCGGGCAGCGGCCCGCACCGCGTCGGCCAGCTCTCCCCGCGCCAGGTCCTTGAGCAGATAGCCCGCCGCGCCCGCCTCCACGGCCCGCAGGATGTCGCGGTCGGTCTCGTACGTCGTGAGCACGATGACCCGGCAGGGCAGACCCGCCGCCGCCATCCGCTCGATCGAGTCGGCCCCGCCACCGCCGGGCATCCGCAAGTCCATCAGGACGATGTCCGGCCGCAGTTCGGCGGCCAGCGCCTCCGCCCGGGGCCCGCTGGACGCCTCCGCGACCACGGCCAGGTCCGGCTCGGCGCTCAGCATGGCGCGCAGCCCCTCGCGTACGACGGGATGGTCATCGGCCAGCACGATGCGGATCACGGGGCGCTCCTCTCGGGGATCGGAAGGCGGACGGTGACAGTCGTGCCGTCGCCGGGGCCACTGGTCACCTCTGCGGTGCCGCTGACCTCGGCGGCCCGCTCACGCAGCCCCGGCAGGCCGTACCCCTGCCGCGGCACGCCGGGATCGAAGCCGCACCCCGTGTCCCGCACCGCCAGGGTGAGCGAACCCGGCGCGTAGGCCAGGGCGACGCTCGCGGACGCGTCGGGCCCAGCGTGCCTGCGTACGTTGGTCAGGGCCTCCTGGCAGGAGCGCAGGGCCACCACTTCGAGGCCCGGCGGCAGCGGGCGCACGTCACCCGCCACGACGACCTCGGCCTCGTGCCGCTCCGCCAGGCGCCGCAGCGCGTCCGGCAGCGAACCGCCGTCCAGGTCGGCGGGCGCGCGCCCGGTGACCAGGGCCCGCGCCTCCGCGAGGTTCTGCCGCGCCGTCGCCTCCATCAGCCCCAGGTGGCGGCGGGCGGCGGGTACGTCCCGCTCCAGCTCCGCCTCGACGGCCTGGACGAGCACGAGGAGGCTGGTGAAGCCCTGGGCGAGGGTGTCGTGGATCTCGCGCGACATGCGCTCGCGCTCCGTGAGGGCGCCGCGCTCGGCGGAGAGCCGGACGACCTCCTCGCGGCTGGCCTCCAACTCGGCGATGAGGCCGGCCCGTTCGACGCTCTGCTCGATGATGCGGACGGTCCAGCTGCCCATCGCCACCGAGAAGACCAGCGTCACCACGGCGAAGACCGAGTTGTAGAAGATGTCCTGCGACGAGGGCCGCCACAGCAGGGCCCACCCCGCCACGGGCGCGATGTTGATGACCGTGACCGCCACGAGCGCCCGGCGCATCCGCAGGCAGATGAAGCACATCGGGATGAGCGCGAAGGTCATCAGGCGGGTCTGGCCGACCAACACCCCCGGCACCAGGAACAGCACGGTCGTGCCCGCGATGTAGGTCAGCGCCCGCCGTTCGTCGGCGCCTTCCTCGGTCAGGACGCAGCGCCCGAACCAGACGTACCAGGGGGCGAGCAGCAACAAGAACCCCGCCGTGGTGAGCCGGACGGGCCACCCCGGTTCCGCCGTACCGAGCACGAAGACCAGGGTGGCCGCCCACACCACGGCGAAGTACGCGTCCCAGAGCCGGAAGGTGCGCTGCCAGATGTTCGAGTCGCGCGCGCCGGCCGGCTCGCTCATCCGTCGCGCCGGTTCTTCCACCGGAAGGTCAGCAGACACAGCACCAATCCTCCGGCGCACCAGGCGCCGAGCACCAGAGCGATGCGTCCGTACTCCCAACTGCCCGCCTGTTCGAGGACGTTCGCCGATTCGGGCAGGAACACCCCGCGGAAGCCCTGGCACATCCACTTCAACGGGAAGAGCGCGCTGATGTTCAGCATCCAGTCGGGGATCGTGTCGATGGCGATGTAGACGCCCGAGATGAACTGCAGCACCAGGAAGGGCAGCACGACGACGGACGTCGCGCTGCGCCCGGATTTGGGCACGCTGCTGATCGCGATGCCCAGGAGCGCGCAGCCGGTGAGTCCGAGCACGAAGATCCAGCCGAAGGTGAGCCACTTGCCCGGGCTCGTCGGCAGTTCGACGCCGAAGAGCGTCACGCCGACCACCAGCAGGGCCACGGTCTCCAGGAGACCGGTGACCAGGACGAGCCAGATCTTGCCGAGGAAGTACGCGGCAGGCGGCATCGGTGTCCCGCGCAGGCGCCGCAGGATCTTCTCGTCGCGCTCGATCGCGATGGAGATGCCGAGCGACTGGAAGCTGGTGGACATGATGCCCGCGGCGATCATCGCGGCCACGTAGAGCTGCGACGCCGTGATGCCCGCGCCCTCCACGTCGTCGCTGAAGATCGACGCGAACAGGAAGAGGAAGACGATGGGGAAGGCGAACGTGAAGACCACCTGCTCGCGCAGCCGGAAGAACTGCCTCAGCTCCATCGCGCCGTGGTGCAGGCCGAGCACCCACGTGGAGGGCAGCCGCGGCTGGGTCCGCTCGGAGCGGCGTACGTCGGTGGCGGGCGCGGTCGATGTCATCGCGTGGCCTCCTGGCCGGTGAGTCGCAGGTAGACGTCCTCCAGGGAGGGGCGGCCGATGCGCAGCCCCGGGATCTCTCCGTCGAAGTGGGCCGTCAGCCGGGCGACCGTCCGCGTCGGGGTCCGGGTGTGCTCCTCGCGCGGGGTTCCGTCCGGGTCGGTCCACCCGACGGTGGCCTCGGTGCCGTGCCGCCCGCGCAGCGCCGTGGGTTCGCCCTCGGCCACCACCCGGCCGTCGGCGATCACCGCGATGCGGTGCGCGAGCGCCTCCGCCTCCTCCAGGTAGTGCGTGGTGAGCACGATGGTCGTGCCCTCGTCGGCGAGCCTGCGGATCAGGCCCCAGAACTGGCGCCGCGCGGCCGGGTCGAAGCCGGTCGTCGGCTCGTCCAGGAGCAGGAGCGCGGGGTCGCCGATGACGCCGAGCGCCACGTCGAGGCGGCGGCGCTGGCCTCCGGAGAGGCTCTTGACGCGGCTCGCGGCCTTCTCCTCCAGACCGACGAGCGCGATGACGTCCTCGGGGTCACGCGGCCTCGGGTAGTAGCGGGCGAACTGACGTACTGTCTCGCGCACCGTCAGCTCGGCGGGCGCCGACTCGTCCTGCCAGACGACACCGACGCGCGAGCGCCAGGTGCGTCCGGCGGACGCGGGGTCGACGCCGAGTACGGCGACCTCGCCGCCGTCCCGTACGCGATGGCCCTGCAGGATCTCCACCGTCGTGCTCTTGCCCGCGCCGTTGGGGCCGAGGATGCCGAAGATCTCCCCGTGCCGGACGGCCAGGTCGATGCCGTCCACGGCGACCACCTCGCCGTAGCGCTTGCGCAGTCCCCGCACGTCCACCGCGAGTTCGCCCGTGGCCGCGGTCGTGTCGTCGTATGTCGTCATGCCGTCGAGCGTCGTGGCGAACCGAACGCTCCGGGACCTCCGTGCGTACCTCCTTATGTCCATCGAACGGTGGACACCCGCGCGCGTGCGGCACAATGTCCCTGCCCCCAGGCCCCCCAAGCGACGGAACGGCGTGATGAGCAAGACGACCCCGGCAAGCGGAAGCCGCCCCTCCCAGCAGGATCACGACCACGGGGGAAGGGACGCGGACGCGCCACGCAGTGCCGGCGGGAGTCGTGCGTTCGCGTTGCTCCTGGTGATCACGGGTGCCGCGGGGCTGCTGGCGGCCTGGGTCATCACGCTGGACAAGTTCAAGCTCCTCGAAGACCCGGACTTCACTCCCGGCTGCAGCCTGAACCCGGTGGTCTCCTGCGGCAACATCATGACGAGCGAGCAGGCGTCGGTCTTCGGGTTCCCCAACCCGATGCTGGGCATCGCCGCCTACGCCGTCGTGATCTGCGTGGGCATGAGCCTGCTGGGCCGTGCGCGCTTCCCGCGCTGGTACTACCTGACGCTGAACGCGGGCACGCTCTTCGGTGTCGCCTTCTGCACCTGGCTGCAGTACCAGTCGCTGTACGAGATCAACTCGCTGTGCCTGTGGTGCTGCCTGGCCTGGGTCGCCACGATCACCATGTTCTGGTACGTGACCTCGTTCAACGTCCGTAACGGCTTCCTGCCCGCGCCCTCCTGGCTGCGCACGTTCTTCAGTGAGTTCACCTGGGTGCTTCCGGTGCTGCACGTCGGCATCATCGGCATGCTCATCCTCACGCGCTGGTGGGACTTCTGGACCAGCTGACGGCCGCACTCGCGCGGGCCGCGTTGTCAGTGGGCTGACGTAGGGTTCGATTCGTGGAGCCCGACCTGTTCACCGCAGCCGCCGAGGACCGCCAGGAGAAGGACCCTTCGACAAGTCCCCTGGCCGTCCGGATGCGCCCGCGCACCCTGGAAGAAGTCGTCGGTCAGCAGCATCTGCTGAAGCAGGGCTCGCCCCTGCGCAGGCTGGTCGGCGAGGGCGGGGGAGGACCCGCGGGACCGTCGTCGGTCTTCCTGTGGGGCCCGCCCGGCATCGGCAAGACGACCCTTGCCTACGTGGTCTCCAAGGCCACCAACAAGCGCTTCGTGGAGCTCTCCGCGATCACCGCGGGGGTGAAGGAAGTCCGCGCGGTCATCGAGGGCGCCCGCAGGGCCATGGGCGGCCACGGCAAGGAGACCGTCCTCTTCCTGGACGAGATCCACCGCTTCAGCAAGGCCCAGCAGGACTCCCTGCTGCCCGCCGTCGAGAACCGCTGGGTGACGCTGATCGCGGCGACGACGGAGAACCCGTACTTCTCGATCATCTCCCCGCTCCTGTCCCGCTCCCTGCTCCTCACGCTCGAACCCCTCACGGACGACGACCTGCGCGGCCTGCTGCGCCGGGCGCTCACCGAGGAGCGGGGCCTCGGCGGCGCGGTGGAGCTGCCCGAGGACACCGAGGAGCACCTCCTGCGGATCTCCGGCGGCGACGCCCGGCGCGCGCTCACCGCCCTGGAGGCGGGCGCCGGCTCGGCCCTCGCCAAGGGGGAGAAGGAGATCACCCTCCAGAGCCTGGAGGAGTCGGTCGACCGTGCGGCCGTGAAGTACGACCGTGACGGCGACCAGCACTACGACGTCGCGAGCGCCCTCATCAAGTCCATCCGCGGTTCGGACGTGGACGCGGCCCTGCACTACCTGGCCCGGATGATCGAGGCGGGCGAGGACCCCCGCTTCATCGCACGGCGCCTGATGATCTCCGCGAGCGAGGACATCGGCCTCGCCGACCCCACGGCACTGCCCACAGCCGTCGCCGCCGCCCAGGCCGTCGCCATGATCGGCTTCCCGGAGGCCGCGCTCACCCTCAGCCACGCGACGATCGCCCTGGCCCTGGCCCCGAAGTCGAACGCCGCGACGATCGCCATCCAGTCCGCCCAGGCCGACGTCCGTGCGGGCCTGGCGGGCCCCGTCCCGCCCCACCTGCGCGACGGGCACTACAAGGGAGCGGCCAAGCTCGGCCACGCCCAGGGCTATGTGTATCCGCATGACGTGCCGGGCGCGATCGCCGCCCAGCAGTACGCACCGGACACCGTCGCCGCCAAGCGGTACTACCAACCCACGCGGTACGGCGCCGAGGCGCGGTACGCGGACGTGGTCGAGCGGGTCCGTGAGCGCCTGAAGGGCGAGTAGCGCCCCCCTGAGGTCACCGCGGCTGAGGCACCCTCCGTCACCCGGTACACTTGCCCGAAGTGCTGCGTCCCGTGTCCGGTCTCGTACCGGCACCACCAGAACGGGACATCCAGCCGGAGCCCCGGACCTCACCGTCCAGGGATCTCCAGGAGCGTCGCGCACCGTCGAAGGTGTCGCGGGCAGCCCACCACCATCTCGTACTCCGGGAAGCGGTCGGTGGGCCACTCGCGTGCTGCACATAGTGCCCAGACCAGGGAGCGGCTGCCCGCCGGATCCAGAACCACCGGATCCGATGGGTTTCCCAGGCTGCGGATGCGACCTCCCCTAACCCTGGTGAAGCCGATTTCACATTGAACAGAGAGGTTGGTTCATGCCGAACCAGTCCCGCCCCAAGGTCAAGAAGTCGCGTGCCCTCGGCATCGCGCTGACCCCGAAGGCCGTCAAGTACTTCGAGGCCCGCCCCTACCCGCCGGGCGAGCACGGCCGTGGGCGCAAGCAGAACTCGGACTACAAGGTCCGTCTGCTCGAGAAGCAGCGTCTGCGCGCGCAGTACGACATCAGCGAGAAGCAGATGGCCCGTGCCTACGACCGCGCCAAGAAGGCCGAAGGCAAGACCGGCGAGGCCCTGGTCATCGAGCTCGAGCGCCGTCTCGACGCCCTGATCCTGCGTTCGGGCATCGCCCGCACGATCTACCAGGCCCGTCAGATGGTCAGCCACGGCCACATCGAGGTCAACGGCGGCAAGGTCGACAAGCCGTCGTTCCGCGTCCGTCCCGACGACGTCGTGATGGTCCGCGAGCGCAGCCGCGAGAAGCCGCTGTTCCAGGTCTCCCGTGAGGGCGGCTTCGCCCCCGACGGCGAGATCCCGCGTTACCTCCAGGTCAACCTGAAGGCCCTGGCCTTCCGTCTGGACCGTGACCCGAACCGCAAGGAGATCCCCGTGATCTGCGACGAGCAGCTCGTCGTCGAGTACTACGCCCGCTGACCCGGACGTAGCTCTCCCTGCTTCAGCCCGTCGCCCGCCCTCCCTTCGTGGTGGGGCAGGCGGCGGGTTTTTGCGTTGCCCGTGGGGCGGGCGCGCAGGGCCCGTGACACCGCCGCGTCCGGGGCGAGCCGGGCCCCGACGGCCACGCACTCCTCGTACCGCGCGTCGCCCAGCTGTTCGCGGGCCTGCGTCTCGCACAGCGCGTGCGGCCCGCCGAAGTTCCCGGAGCCGAACAGCGGCAGGCCCACCGAAGGCCAGATGCGCGACGCGGCGCCCTGCAGGACCGCGGCCTCCGCCGGATCGCCCTCCACCACGGTGAACAGGGCGAGCAGCTCGATCGCCAGGACCGTGCCGAGCAGATCATGGAAGGCGTGGTCAAGGGCCAGGCACCGCATGACCAGGTCACGGGCCGTCGCCGCCTCACCGCGGGTCCACGCCGCGAAGCCGAGGACATAGAGGGCGTACGCGAGAGTCCAGCGCTCGCCGTGGTCCTCACAGACCTGGCGTACGTCCTCGCAGAGCTCCACCGCGTCGGCCAGCTCCCCGCGGAAGGCGAGGGCCATCGCCAGCTCGACCTGGCCCATCAGGACGTTGCTGTTGAGCTCGCCGATCTCGCGGTACTGCTGGAGGGCCGAGCGCAGCAGGGCCTCGGCGCGCGGCATGTCGTCGTTGAGGAGCGCGAGGCAGCCGATGCGGTGCACCGCGTACGCCGCCGCGATGGCGCTGCCGGTACGTTCCGCCTCGTCCTTGCACTCCTGCAGCGCCGCGAGGGCCGCGACCGTGTCGCCCTGGAGCACCGCGACGTAGCCGAGCACCCACAGCGCCTTGAGGCGGGAGTCGTCGTGGCCGCCGTCCAGCTCGAGTGCGCGGTCGAGCCAGTGCCGCCCCTCCGCGAGCCGCCCGCAGCCCACCCAGTAGAACCACAGGCTGCCCGCCAAATACTGGCCCAGATGCGTCTCGTCCGGCTCCGTCAGGCAGTACTCCAGGGCGCCCCGCAGATTGGGCAGTTCGCAGTCGACGAGCTCGGCGACCCGCGCCTGGCGCGGCGAGAACCAGTCCAGCTCGCACCAGGTGGCGAGCCCCATGTACCAGTCGCGGTGCCGGCGCCGCATGCGCGCGGCATCGCCCGCCGCCTCCAGCCAGTCGGCGCCGTACGCCCGGACCGTGTCGAGCATGCGGTAGCGGACGCCCGCCGGGCCTTCCTCACGGGTCACGACGGACTGCGCGAGCAGCTCGCCCAGCACGTCGAGTACGTCGTCCGCGTGCAGGCCGTCACCGCTGCAGATGTACTCGGCGGCCTCCAGGTCGAAGGGACCGCAGAACACCGAGAGCCGTGCCCACAGCAGACGCTCGCCCGCCGTGCACAGCTCGTGGCTCCAGCCGATGGCCGTACGCAGGGTCTGGTGCCGCGGCGGCACATCGCGCCGCGTCCCGGTGAGCAGCGCGAACCGGTTGTCGAGCCGGGAGAGCAGTTGCGCGGGTGAGAGCGCCCGCAACCGTCCTGCCGCCAGCTCCACCGCCAGCGGAATCCCGTCGAGGCGGCGGCAGAGCTCCGCCACGTCGGCCTCGTTCTCCTCGTCCAGGGTGAAGCCGGGGAGCCCCGACGCCGCCCGGTCGGCGAACAGCGCGGTGGCGTCCTCGGTGGGCAGCGGCGCGAGCGGGAAGATCCGCTCGCCCCCGGTGTCCAGCGGCCGGCGCCCCACCGCGAGGACACGGAGCCCGGGGGAGTGGTGCAGCAGGTCCCCCACCAGCGAGGCGCACGCCTCCACCAGGTGTTCGAACCCGTCGACGACGAGGAGGACTTCCCGCTCCGCGAGGTGCTCGAGCAGCGACGTGCGCGGGGTGCGGCGGGTGTGATCGGTCAGGCTCAGCGCGTCGGCCATCGCGTGTTCGACCAGATCCGGGTCTCTGACCCCGGCCAGCTCCACCAGCCAGGCGCCGTCCCGCGGCTCGGTGCCGGAGGCTGCCCGTACGGCCAGGCGCGACTTGCCGACCCCGCCGACACCGGTCACCGTGACCAGCCGTGCCGACTCCAACGCGGCGGCGAGCGACGCGAGTTCGGCGGTACGTCCGACGAAGGCGTTGAGCTCCAGGGGGAGGTTCCCCGGTCTCGGGGGCCGTGTGGGGGAGCTGTGCCGGTGGTCGCCCGTGCGCTGATCGCGTCGCATGAGATACGGAGCGTACCGATGCGTAAGCAGTCCGTACAATCACTTCAGGTAACTCCCTTGGCCTTGCACGGTAATGCGGTGCTGAGCCTCGGCCCCGGCGCGATAGGGTCGGGGGACGACTTTTCGATGTTCAGGGCCGATGATCAGGGAGCGGTGCACAGTGTCCGGTGGAGAGGTGGCCGGGATCCTGGTGGCCGTCTTCTGGGCGATCCTGGTCTCCTTCCTGGCCGTGGCGCTGGTGAGGCTGGCGCAGACGCTCAGGGCGACCACCAAGCTGGTCGCGGAAGTGACCGAGCAGGCCGTCCCGCTCCTCGCGGACGCCTCCGAGGCGGTGCGGTCCGCGCAGACGCAGATCGACCGGGTCGACGCCATCGCGTCGGACGTCCAGGAAGTCACGTCGAACGCGTCGGCGCTCTCCACGACGGTGGCCTCCACCTTCGGCGGGCCCCTCGTCAAGGTCGCGGCGTTCGGTTACGGGGTGCGCAGGGCCCTGGGCCGCAAGGCAGGACCCGAATCAAACAATGTGCCCCCGGCGACCGCCCGACGTACCGTGATCGTGGGGCGCACGGTGCCGTCCGCGCGGCGGCGGGGCAAGCGGAAGAAGGACTGACGCAGCGATGTTCCGCCGTACGTTCTGGTTCACCGCGGGCGCCGCTGCCGGTGTGTGGGCCACCACCAAGGTCAACCGCAAGATCAAGCAACTGACCCCCGAAAGCCTCGCGGCCCAGGCCGCGAACAAGGCGGTCGAGGCAGGTCACAAGCTCAAGGACTTCGCTCTCGACGTCCGCGACGGCATGGCCCAGCGCGAGGCCGAACTGGGCGAGGCCCTGGGCCTTGAGGCCCCGGTCGACCCCGAACTGCCCGGGCAGCGCCGGGTGGTCATGGCCGTCGAGAACGGCAAGACAAGCAAGACCGACAAGAACACGCAGGGCAAGTACCTCTCGAATGCGAAGTACTCGTACAACCGGAATGAGGACCACTGATGGAGTCGGCCGAGATTCGCCGCCGCTGGCTGAGCTTCTTCGAGGAGCGCGGGCACACCGTCGTCCCTTCGGCGTCGCTCATCGCGGACGACCCGACTCTGCTCCTCGTCCCCGCGGGCATGGTGCCCTTCAAGCCCTACTTCCTGGGTGAGGTCAAGCCGCAGTTCTCGCGCGCCACGAGCGTGCAGAAGTGCGTGCGTACGCCCGACATCGAAGAGGTCGGCAAGACCACGCGGCACGGCACGTTCTTCCAGATGTGCGGCAACTTCTCCTTCGGCGACTACTTCAAGGAAGGCGCCATCACGTACGCCTGGGAGCTGCTCACCAGCTCCGTGGCGGACGGTGGCTACGGCCTCGACCCCGAGCGCCTGTGGGTGACGGTCTACCTCGACGACGACGAGGCCGAGACCATCTGGCGCGAGAAGGTGGGCGTCCCCGCCGAGCGCATCCAGCGCCTGGGCAAGAAGGACAACTACTGGTCCATGGGCGTCCCCGGACCCTGCGGCCCCTGCTCCGAGATCAACTACGACCGCGGCCCCGAGTTCGGCGTCGAGGGCGGCCCGGCCGTCAACGACGAGCGGTACGTGGAGATCTGGAACCTGGTCTTCATGCAGTACGAGCGCGGCGAGGGCACCTCGAAGGAGGACTTCGAGATCCTCGGCGAGCTGCCCAGCAAGAACATCGACACCGGCCTCGGTCTCGAGCGCCTCGCGATGATCCTGCAGGGCGTGCAGAACATGTACGAGACCGACACCCTGCGCGTCGTCATGGACAAGGCCACCGAGCTGACCGGCGTGCGGTACGGCGCCGAGCAGGGCTCGGACGTCTCCCTGCGCGTGGTCGCCGACCACATGCGCACGTCCGTGATGCTCATCGGCGACGGCGTCACGCCCGGCAACGAAGGCCGTGGCTACGTCCTGCGCCGCATCATGCGCCGCGCCATCCGCAACATGCGTCTGATGGGTGCTACGGGCCCCGTCGCCCTCGAGCTCGTCGACACGGTCATCAAGTCGATGGGCGAGCAGTACCCCGAGCTGCAGACCGACCGCAAGCGCATCGAGACCGTCGCGCTCGCCGAAGAGGCCGCCTTCCTCAAGGCCCTCAAGGGCGGCACGAACATCCTCGACACCGCCGTCACCGAGACCAAGGCCGCAGGTGGCAAGGTCCTTGCCGGCGACAAGGCGTTCCTGCTGCACGACACCTGGGGCTTCCCGATTGACCTCACCCTGGAGATGGCCGCCGAACAGGGCCTCTCGGTGGACGAGGACGGCTTCCGACGCCTGATGAAGGAGCAGCGGGAGCGCGCCAAGGCCGACGCCCAGGCCAAGAAGACCGGCCACGCCGATCTGCACGCCTACCGCGAGATCGCCGACAACGCCGGCGCCACGGACTTCACCGGCTACAGCCTCACCGAGAACGAGGCCTCGATCGTCGGCCTCCTGGTCAACGGCGTCTCGTCCCCCGCCGCCCGCGAGGGCGACGAGGTCGAGGTCGTCCTCGACCGCACCCCCTTCTACGCCGAGGGCGGCGGCCAGATCGGTGACACCGGCCGGATCCGCCTGGACAACGGCGCGGTCGTCGAGATCCGCGACGTGCAGAAGCCGGTCCCCGGCGTGCACGTCCACAAGGGCGTCGTCCAGGTGGGCGAGATCACCGTCGGCGCACCCGTCTGGGCCTCGATCGACGCGCGCCGCCGCACGGCCATCGCCCGCGCCCACTCCGCCACCCACCTCACGCACCAGGCGTTGCGTGACGCGCTCGGCCCGACGGCTGCACAGGCCGGTTCCGAGAACCAGCCGGGCCGTTTCCGCTTCGACTTCGGCTCCCCGTCGGCCGTGCCCACGGCTGTCATGACGGACGTCGAGCAGAAGATCAACGAAGTGCTCGCCCACGAGCTCGACGTGCAGGCCGAGGTCATGTCGATCGACGAGGCCAAGAAGCAGGGCGCCATCGCCGAGTTCGGCGAGAAGTACGGCGAGCGGGTCCGTGTGGTCACCATCGGCGACTTCTCCAAGGAGCTGTGCGGCGGCACGCACGTCCACAACACCGCCCAGCTGGGCCTGGTGAAGCTGCTCGGCGAGTCGTCCATCGGTTCGGGCGTGCGCCGCATCGAGGCCCTGGTCGGCGTCGACGCGTACAACTTCCTCGCCAAGGAGCACACGGTCGTCGCCCAGCTCCAGGAGCTGATCAAGGGCCGTTCCGAGGAGCTGCCCGAGAAGGTCGCCGCGATGCTCGGCAAGCTGAAGGACGCGGAGAAGGAGATCGACAAGTTCCGCGCGGAGAAGGTCCTCGCGGCCGCCGCCGGACTCGTCGACAGCGCCAAGGACGTACGAGGCGTCGCCCTCGTCACCGGCCAGGTGCCGGACGGCACGGGCGCCGACGACCTGCGCAGGCTGGTCCTCGACGTACGCGGCCGCATCCAGGGCGACCGCCCGGCCGTGGTGGCCCTCTTCACGACGGCCAACGGCCGCCCGCTGACGGTCATCGCCACGAACGAAGCCGCACGCGAGCGCGGCCTCAAGGCCGGCGACCTCGTCCGTACGGCCGCCAAGACCCTCGGTGGCGGTGGCGGCGGCAAGCCGGACGTCGCCCAGGGCGGCGGCCAGAACCCCGCGGCCATCGGTGACGCCATGGCCGCCGTCGAGCGCCTCGTGGCAGAGAAGGCCTGATGGACGACTCCGCGGCAGGCATGCGCAGGGGCCGACGCCTTGCCATCGACGTCGGTGACGCCCGGATCGGGGTCGCCTCGTGCGACCCCGACGGGATCCTCGCCACGCCGGTGGAGACGGTGCCGGGACGCGATGTCCCGGCCGCCCAGCGCCGGTTGAAGCAGCTCGTCGACGAGTACGAACCGATCGAGCTCATCGTCGGGCTCCCTCGCTCCCTCAAGGGGGGCGAGGGCCCGGCGGCCGTCAAGGTCCGCGCCTTCACCCAGGACCTCGCCCGCTTGGTCGCCCCCATTCCGGTGAGGCTCGTGGACGAGAGGATGACCACAGTGACGGCCAGTCAGGGCCTGCGCGCCTCGGGCGTGAAGTCCAAAAAGGGCAGGTCTGTCATCGATCAGGCGGCGGCCGTCATCATTCTGCAGCAGGCACTGGAGTCCGAACGGGCGTCAGGTAAAGCTCCGGGCGAGGGCGTCGAAGTGGTCATCTGATCGCGATACGGTAACGTTCCGCGCGATGCGGCGGTGTTCGAACAGCTGCCGCACAGCATCAAGAGGCGGAACGGTTGCCCTCCCACTCAGACGGCGGCCCCGCCTCGCGGCATGTAGGGGATCGATGACTGAGTATGGCCGGGGCCCAGGCTCCGAACCGTGGCATCCCGAGGACCCGTTGTACGGGGACAGCGGATGGGGAGGACAGCAGCCTTCGGGCGGCCAGTCCACCTACGGCGGCCAGGGGCAGTACCACCCTCAGCAGCATGCCCAGCAGCCGCAGCAACCCCAGCAGGCGCAGTACGACGACTGGAGCACGGGCCAGCAGCAGGCCTACGGCCAGCAGCAGTACGGCGGGCCCGCCGGCCAGCAGCAGTACAACGGCGGCCCCGAGCAGCAGTACAACGGCGGCTGGGACACCGGGCAGCAGGGCCAGGTCCCGTACGCCGCCGACCCCGCGGACCCCTACGGCCACCAGCAGAGCGGCTACGGCGCGGAGAGCGCGGACTACTACAGCACTCCGGACGCGTACCCCCCGCCGGAGCCGCCGTCCCGCCGTCGCCCCGAGCCCGAGCCGGAGCAGGACTGGGACCCGGGTCCGGACCAGGGCGAGCACGCCTTCTTCTCGGGCGGCGATGACGACGAGGACGAGTACGACGACGAGCCGCCGGGGCGCCGCGGTGGCCGAGGGGACCGCAGGGGCGGCCGGGGCGGCAAGAAACCGAAGAAGCGCCGCAACGGCTGCGCCTGCCTGGTCGTGACGCTGGTCTTCGCCGGTGGTCTCGGCGGGGTCGGCTATTTCGGCTACCAGTTCTACCAGGACCGATTCGGTACGTCGCCGGACTACGCGGGCGAGGGCTCAGGCCTCGCGACCGTCGACATCCCGAAGGGTGCCGGCGGCTATGTGATCGGCCAGAAACTCAAAGAGGCCGGGGTCGTCAAGAGCGTGGACGCGTTCGTCTCCGCGCAGTCGCAGAATCCTGAGGGCAACACCATTCAGGAAGGCGTCTATGTCCTGAAGAAGGAAATGTCGGCCGAGAGTGCGGTCGAACTGATGCTCAGTCCGAAGAGCCGAAATAACCTCATCATTCCTGAGGGCAAGCGGAACTCGTGGGTCTACAAGCAGATCGACACGCGCCTCGAACTCGACAAGGGCACCACCGAGGGCGTCGCCAAGAAGGAATGGAAGTCCCTCGGGCTTCCTGACTGGGCGAACACCAACAAGGACATCAAGGACCCGCTCGAAGGGTTCCTCTACCCGTCCAGCTACCCGGTGGCCAAGGGTCAGAAGCCCGCGGACGTCCTGAAGAAGATGGTGGCCCACGCCAGCGAGAAGTACGACGAGTTGGGCCTCAAGGCCAAGGCCGCGGAGCTGAAGCTGAAGGACCCGCTCCAGGTGCT
Source organism: Streptomyces sp. NPDC054872 (assembly GCF_053610705.1). NCBI lineage: Bacteria > Bacillati > Actinomycetota > Actinomycetes > Kitasatosporales > Streptomycetaceae > Streptomyces > Streptomyces sp. NPDC054872. The sequence goes on from NZ_JBSGYY010000018.1 coordinate 77,555, forward strand.
CACCGTGGCGAGCCTCGTCCAGGCGGAAGGCAAGTACAAGCACGACTTCGACAAGGTCGCGACGGTCGTCTACAACCGCCTCAAGCCGAACAACACGGAGACGTACGGACTTCTCGACTTCGACTCCACGGTGAATTACGCCAAGGCCGAAAGCACCCTGGAAACCGGAACGGTCGACGATCTGCGCAAGTTCAACGACCCGTACAACACCTACAAGATCAAGGGCCTGCCCCCCGGGCCGATCGGCAACCCCGGCGACGAGGCGCTCAAGTCGGCGCTCAACCCGGCCAAGGGGAATTGGTACTACTTCGTCTCCATCAACGCGGACACCACGCTGTTCGCCGAGACGAACAAGGAGCACGAGATCAACCGTCAGAAGTACCTCGATGAACAGAAGAAGAACTCCGGCTGATGAGCACCAAGCGCAGAGCCGCAGTTCTCGGCTCGCCCATCGCCCACTCCCTCTCCCCGGTGCTGCACCGCGCCGCATACGGGGAGCTGGGGCTGGCCGACTGGACGTATGACCTGTTCGACGTCGACGAGGCCGCGCTGCCCGGGTTCCTGAAAGACCTCGGCCCCGAGTGGGCCGGGCTCTCGCTGACGATGCCGCTCAAGCGCGCGGTGATCCCGCTGCTCGACGAGATCAGCGAGACCGCCGCCTCCGTCGAGGCGGTCAACACCGTCGTGTGCACGGACGACGGCCGTCGCGTCGGCGACAACACCGACATCCCCGGCATGGTCGCCGCCCTCCGGGAGCACGGCATCGAGCAGGTGGAGTCGGCCGCGATCCTCGGCGCCGGCGCCACCGCCTCGTCCGCGCTCGCCGCGCTCGCGCGGATCTGCACCGGCGAGGTCGTCGCGTACGTACGCAGCGAGGCGCGCGCCGCCGAGATGCGGGAGTGGGGCGAGCGGCTCGGGGTGGAGGTGCGGACGGAGGCCTGGGCGGACGCCGAGCGGGCACTGAGCGCGCCGCTGGTGATCGCCACGACTCCGGCCGGTGCCACCGACGCGCTGTCGGCAGCCGTGCCCGAGCGGCCCGCGACGCTCTTCGACGTCCTGTACGACCCGTGGCCCACCGCGCTGGCGGCCCGCTGGTCGATGTACGGCGGGGCCGTGGTCAGTGGGCTCGACCTTCTCGTGCACCAGGCGGTGCTGCAGGTCGAGCAGATGACAGGGCGCTCGCCCGCGCCGCTGACAGCGATGCGCAAGGCAGGGGAACACGCGCTCGAAGGACGCTAAGATCCACTCCGTTCCGCACGGATCGGGGCTGCTCCGGTTCCTGCCGGGCTGGCTGCAGTTGACGATCCTCGGCCTCGTCCTGACCACGGTCATCACCGTCTGGGTGGTCAAGCGCACGAGGGCGGGCGCCGCACGCAGGGCGGCCGCCGCCGACGCCGCGGGCTGAGCCCAGCCGTCCGGCTCGTGGACCAGGGGCCGGTCCCGCCCTCCCGACGTGGGAGGATCGGGGGTGGCGGGCCAGGGCCGCGCACCCGGTCGCGCCACGCAGTTCCAGGCGCGAGCATGAGGAGCACCGTTGAGCAGGTTGCGTTGGCTGACCGCGGGAGAGTCCCACGGACCCGCACTTGTCGCGACGCTGGAGGGTCTTCCCGCCGGCGTGCCGATCACCACGGAGATGGTGGCGGACCACCTGGCCCGGCGGCGCCTCGGCTATGGGCGCGGTGCGCGCATGAAATTCGAGCGCGACGAGGTCACCTTCCTGGGCGGCGTCCGGCACGGTCTGACCATGGGCTCGCCGGTCGCGATCATGGTGGGCAACACCGAGTGGCCCAAGTGGGAGCAGGTCATGGCGGCCGACCCGGTCGACCCGGAGATCCTCGCCGACCTGGCCCGCAACGCCCCACTGACCCGGCCCAGGCCCGGCCACGCCGACCTCGCGGGCATGCAGAAGTACGGCTTCGACGAGGCCCGTCCGATCCTGGAGCGCGCTTCCGCCCGTGAGACCGCGGCCCGCGTCGCGCTCGGCGCGGTCGCCCGCTCGTACCTCAAGGAGACGGCCGGGATCGAGATCGTCAGCCACGTGACCGAGCTGGCGAGCGCCAAGGCTCCGTACGGCGTCTACCCGGCCCCCGCCGACGTCGAGAAGCTCGACGCCGACCCGGTGCGCTGCCTCGACGCGGACGCGAGCAAGGCGATGGTCGCGGAGATCGACCAGGCCCACAAGGACGGCGACACCCTGGGCGGCGTCGTCGAGGTGCTGGCGTACAACGTGCCCGTCGGGCTCGGCTCGCACGTGCACTGGGACCGGCGGCTCGACGCCCGGCTCGCCGCCGCGCTCATGGGTATCCAGGCCATCAAGGGCGTCGAGGTCGGCGACGGTTTCGACCTGGCGCGGGTGCCGGGCTCCAAGGCGCACGACGAGATCGTCTCCACCGACGACGGCATCCGGCGCACGTCGGGCCGCTCCGGCGGCACCGAGGGCGGCCTGACCACCGGTGAGCTGCTGCGCGTTCGCGCCGCGATGAAGCCGATCGCGACCGTGCCGCGCGCGCTCGCCACCGTCGATGTCGCCACCGGCGAGGCCACCAAGGCGCACCACCAGCGCTCCGACGTGTGTGCGGTCCCGGCCGCGGGCATCGTCGCCGAGGCGATGGTCGCGCTGACCCTGGCCGACGCCGTCGCCGAGAAGTTCGGCGGCGACAGCGTGCCCGAGACCCGGCGCAACGTTCAGTCGTACCTCGACAACCTGCAGATCCGGTGACCGGCCCGCAGATCGTTCTCGTCGGGCCGATGGGCGTGGGCAAGTCGACGGTGGGCGCCCTGCTCGCCGAGCGCCTCGGCAGCGTCTACCGCGACACCGACGCCGACATCGTGGCCGCACAGGGCCGGGAGATCGCGGAGATCTTCGTGGACGAGGGCGAGCCGCACTTCCGCGACCTGGAGCGACAGGCCGTGCGTACGGCGCTCGCCGAGCACAAGGGCATCCTCGCGCTCGGCGGGGGCGCGATCCTCGACGAGTCGACCCGCGCGCTCCTGGCCCCGCACCCCGTCGTCTATCTGTCGATGGACGTCGAGGAGGCGGTCAAGCGCACCGGCCTGAACGTCGCGCGCCCGCTGCTCGCCGTCAATCCGCGCAAGCAGTGGCGCGAACTGATGGACGCCCGCCGTCAGTTCTACGCCGAAGTCGCCCGTGCCGTCGTCGCCACCGACGACCGCACCCCCGAAGAGGTAGCCCAAGCGGTCCTCGACGCACTGGAGTTGAAGGAAGCATGACGGAGATGGCTGAGACGTCGGGGCAGTCGCCCACCCGTATCCAGGTCGGCGGCACCGCGGGCACCGAGCCGTACGAGGTGCTCGTCGGGCGGCAGCTCCTCGGCGAGCTGCCCGGCCTGATCGGCGAGCGGACCAAGCGCGTCGCGATCATCCACCCGGAGGCGCTCGCCGAGACCGGCGACGCGCTGCGCGAGGACCTGGCGGGACAGGGCTTCGAGGTCGTCGCCATCCAGGTGCCGAACGCCGAGGAGGCCAAGACCGCCGAGGTCGCCGCGTACTGCTGGAAGGCTCTCGGACAGTCCGGCTTCACCCGCAGCGACATCATCATCGGTGTCGGCGGCGGAGCCACCACGGACCTCGCCGGGTTCGTGGCCGCGACCTGGCTGCGCGGGGTCCGCTGGATCGCCGTGCCGACCACCGTGCTCGGCATGGTCGACGCCGCGGTCGGCGGCAAGACCGGCATCAACACCGCCGAGGGCAAGAACCTGGTCGGCTCCTTCCACCCGCCGACGGGTGTGCTGTGTGACCTGGCCGCGCTCGACTCGCTGCCGGTCAACGACTTCGTCTCGGGCCTCGCGGAGATCATCAAGGCCGGTTTCATCGCCGACCCGGTGATCCTCGAACTGATCGAGGAGGACCCCGAGGCGGCGCGCAGCCCGCAGGGCCGGCACACCGCCGAGCTGATCGAGCGCTCCATCAAGGTCAAGGCCGAGGTCGTCTCCGGCGACCTCAAGGAGTCGGGCCTGCGCGAGATCCTCAACTACGGCCACACCCTCGCCCACGCCATCGAGAAGAACGAGCGCTACAAGTGGCGGCACGGCGCGGCCGTCTCCGTGGGCATGGCCTTCGCGGCCGAACTCGGCCGCCTCGCGGGACGACTCGACGACGCGACCGCCGACCGGCACCGTGCCGTCCTGGAGTCGGTCGGCCTGCCCCTGAGCTACCGCTACGACCAGTGGCCCAAGCTCCTGGAGACCATGAAGGTCGACAAGAAGTCCCGCGGTGACCTGCTGCGGTTCATCGTCCTCGACGGCCTCGGCAAGCCGACCGTCCTGGAGGGACCCGACCCCGCGATGCTGCTCGCCGCGTACGGCGAAGTGGCGAACTAGCGCCCGAGAAGCGCTGAATCGGCCCGCCAGAACAAGCCACGGGCACCCTGCGGCCTCCCCGGCCGTTCACACAACGTCGGCCGGGGACGGTACCGTTCGGTAACGGGTGGCCCCGGCCGCCGCCCGACCAGCGTCAGTCGCACGAGACGGAGTGGCACCGGATGCAGCACGCAGTGGGGTCTCCGCTGCCGCCGCCCCATCAGCCGGGGCACGGACCGGCCACCGGCTGGTCCCCGGCCGCACATCACCCGAGCGGTCCGCCGCCGGGTGCCGCGCCGGGCGGCCCACCGCCTCCCGCGCCGGGATTCGCCGGCGCACCGCACCCGCAGGGCACGGCCCCTCATCCGCAGGGACCGGCCCCGCACCCGCACGCCCCGACGCCGCAGCACGTGGCGCCGGGCGCCCCGCAGCACGGCGTCGCCCCCCAGCACGGCCACGCCCCCGGCGCCCCCGTGCCCCCGACCCCGGACACCACGGGGCACATCCAGCTGCCGCCCGGTGGCCCCGTCGCCATGCCGAGCCCGCCGCCCGGCACGGCCCAGGCGGACACCGGCGGCACCACGCTGGCCGTCCTCCTGATCGGCCCCGCGGGCGCGGGCAAGACGAGCGTCGCCAAGTACTGGGCGGAGCACCGGCGGATGCCGACCGCCCACATCAGCCTGGACGACGTACGCGAATGGGTGCGCTCGGGCTTCGCGGACCCCCAGTCGGGCTGGAACGACCACTCCGAGGCGCAGTACCGCCTGGCCCGCCGCACCTGCGGTTTCGCCGCCCGGAACTTCCTGGCCAACGGCATCTCCTGCATCCTCGACGACGCGGTCTTCCCGGACCGCCCGGTCGTCGGCCTCGGCGGCTGGAAGCGTCATGTGGGCCCCGGTCTGCTTCCGGTGGTCCTGCTGCCCGGCCTGGAGATCGTCCTGGAGCGCAACGCGGAGCGCAGCGGCAACCGACGACTGACCGACGAGGAAGTGGCCCGCATCCACGGCCGCATGGCCGGCTGGTACGGCTCGGGCCTGCCCATCATCGACAACTCCCAGCTGGACGTGCCCGCCACGGCCCGGGTCCTCGACGACGTCCTCGCCCGCTCCATCGCGAGCCCGCCGCAGTGGTAGCCGCTCGGTCGGACGCGCTCGACCGGCCGTCTCGCCTCACCGCTCATAGGCTCGTCCCATGTCTGAGGTGTACGCGGCCCGCCGTGAGCGGCTGAGGGAGCGTTGTGCCGCGGGCGGCAGCGCGTCGGCGCTGGTGTCCCGTCCCGCCAACGTGCGGTATCTCGCGGGGGCGGCGCCACAGGGTGCCGTGCTCCTGCTGGGCAGCAGCGAGGATCTGCTGCTGTGCTCAGGGCCGCTCGGCGACGAGCAGGGCGAGGGGCGGCCCGACGAGGCGCTGCGCGTCCAGCTGCTCGACGCGGCCGGAGGCGACCCCGCCGTCGCGGGGGCCGATCTCGCGGCCGGGCAGGGCGCCGACTCACTCGCCGTCGAGGAGCACGACCTCACGGTCGCCCGCCATCGCGCGCTGAGATCCGTCGCGCCGCGGCTGCGACTCACGGATGTCGGGGGAGCGGTCGAGCAGTTGCGGCTCGTGAAGGACGAGGAGGAGATCTCCTGTCTGCGGATCGGCTCCGAGATCGCGGATCAGGCGCTCGGTGAGCTGCTCGAATCGATTCTCGTGGGGCGTACGGAACGCCATCTCGCCCTGGAGCTGGAGCGCCGCCTCGTCGATCACGGCGCCGACGGGCCCGCTTTCCCGACCTCCGTCGCCACCGGGCCGAACGCGGGCCGGGGCGGTCACCGGCCCTCGGACCGGCGGGTGGAGGAGGGGGATTTCCTCTCCGTGTGCCTGGGCGCCAGCTATCGCGGATATCGTTGCGAGATCGGGCGTACGTTCGTCATCGGTACGTCTCCCGCGGACTGGCAGATCGAGTTGTACGACCTCGTCTTCGCCGCTCAGCGGGCGGGCAGGGAGGCTCTCGTACCGGGCGCCGCCTACCGCGACATCGACCGGGCGGCGCGCCTCGTACTGGACTCCGCGGGGTACGCGGACGGCCTCCCTCCGCTGATGGGACATGGGCTGGGGCTCGAAATCGACGAGGACCCGCAGTTGGCGCCCGCGGCCATGGGTAAACTGGACGCTTGCGTGCCGGTCACCGTCGAACCGGGGGTTCACATCCCGGGACGGGGTGGTGTCCGGATCGATGACACGCTCGTCGTGCGCCCCGAGGCGGACGGCGGACCCGAGCTACTCACCATTACGACCAAGGAGCTGCTCGCGCTCTAGCTTTCCGAGCTATGCGCGTGCGCCGGGGTCGTCCACGTCAGTCCAGGAGATTCCGCAACCGTGGCTTCCACGAACGACCTCAAGAACGGCCTGGTGCTCAAGCTCGACGGGGGCCAGCTCTGGTCCGTCGTCGAGTTCCAGCACGTCAAGCCCGGCAAGGGCCCTGCCTTTGTGCGCACCAAGCTCAAGAACGTGATGTCCGGCAAGGTCGTCGACAAGACGTTCAACGCCGGCGTCAAGGTCGACACGGCGACGATCGACAAGCGCGACATGCAGTTCTCCTACATGGACGGCGACTACTTCGTCTTCATGGACATGGAGACGTACGACCAGCTGCACGTCGACCGCAAGTCCGTCGGTGACGCCGCCAACTTCCTGATCGAGGGCTTCACGGCCTCCGTCGCGCAGCACGAGGGCGAAGTCCTCTTCGTCGAGCTGCCGGCCGCCGTCGAGCTGGTCATCCAGGAGACCGAGCCCGGCGTCCAGGGCGACCGCTCCACCGGCGGCACCAAGCCCGCGACGCTGGAGACCGGCCACCAGATCCAGGTGCCGCTCTTCATCACCACCGGCGAGAAGATCAAGGTCGACACCCGTGACAGCGGCTACCTCGGCCGGGTGAACAGCTAACCGTGGCTGCTCGTAATACGGCCCGCAAGCGCGCCTTCCAGATTCTCTTCGAGGCCGACCAGCGTGGCGCAGATGTTGTGACGGTCCTCGCGGACTGGGTGCGCCACTCGCGGACCGATACCCGGCAGCCGCCGGTGAGCGAGTTCACGATGGAGCTGGTCGAGGGGTACGCGGAGCACGCGCGCCACATCGACGAGCTGATCTCGCAGTACGCCGTCGGGTGGACCCTGGACCGGATGCCGGTCGTCGACCGCAACATCCTGCGGCTCGGCGCCTACGAGCTGATCTGGGTCGACGCGACGCCGGACGCCGTGGTGCTCGACGAGTCGGTGCAGCTCGCCAAGGAGTTCTCCACGGACGATTCGCCGTCCTTCGTGAACGGCCTGCTCGGCCGCTTCAAGGACCTGAAGCCGGGTCTGCGCCGCGACGAGGCGTAGCCGGGGTTCGGACGCCGCTCAGAGGGCCCGCAGCACACCGCTGCGGGCCCTCTGGCGTGTCCTGGAGCCCCGTGTGGGGCCTATGGGGTTCCTGGGGTCGCTGTGGCCCTCCCGGGAGCCCAGGAGGCCCACGCACGACGCCGGGGTGGCCGGAACCCGATCGGTTCCGGCCACCCCGGCGGTACGTTTCTGCTCAAGTGTCCCTTGAGGGATCAGACGTCGTCGTGAGCGACGGCGCGGCGCGCGTCCGCGTCCAGGACGCCCCAGCTGATCAGCTGCTCGGTGAGGACCGAGGGCGACTGGTCATAGATCACGGCGAGGGTGCGCAGGTCGTCCTGGCGGATCGACAGCACCTTGCCGTTGTAGTCACCGCGCTGCGACTGGATCGTGGCGGCATACCGCTGAAGGGGGCCCGCCTTCTCCTGCGGGACGTGCGCGAGGCGCTCCAGGTCGAGCACGAGCTTCGGCGGCGGCTCGGCCGCGCCGCCGGGAGCGGTGCCGGGCAGCAATTCCTGGACCGGAACGCCGTAGAAGTCCGCCAGCTCGGCAAGGCGCTGTACGGTCACGGCGCGATCGCCGCGTTCGTACGAACCGACCACGACCGCCTTCCAGCGTCCCTGGGACTTTTCCTCGACGCCGTGGAGGGAAAGGCCCTGCTGGGTACGGATGGCGCGGAGCTTGGCCCCGAGCTGTTTGGCGTATTCGCTGGACATATAGCTCCCCGGACGAAGAACGGTAACTCACTGTGAGGTTACGCAGCGTTACTTGGGTGCGTCAAGCCGAATGGTCCGTACCGGCACTTCCGAGGGGGGTCGTGACCGGGGACGTTTCCGGTGCTGGTAGCGTGGATGGCGCAATTTCGACGTCCTTTAAGGTCCGTCCCGTGAGGCGGAGAAGGAGGTCCGTTTCATATGGACTCGCACGACACGAACGAAACCGATGTCGCCCGGCCCGTGCTCGAAGGCCCGGACATCGCACGGGTGTTGACCCGTATCGCGCACGAGATCGTCGAGCGCGCCAAAGGCGCCGAGGACGTGGTGCTGCTCGGCATTCCCACGCGCGGCGTCTTCCTCGCCCGGCGCCTCGCCGAGAAGCTCGAAGAAATCACCGGACGCACGATCCCGGTTGGCTCACTCGACATCACGATGTACCGCGACGACCTGCGCATGCATCCGCCGCGCGCACTGGCCCGCACCGAGATCCCCGGTGACGGCATCGACGGCCGCCTCGTCGTCCTCGTGGACGACGTGCTCTTCTCCGGTCGCACCATCCGCGCCGCCCTCGACGGCCTGAACGACATCGGGCGCCCGCGCGCGGTGCAGCTCGCCGTCCTCGTCGACCGCGGCCACCGCGAACTCCCGATCCGTGCCGATTACGTCGGCAAGAACCTCCCCACGTCGTTGCGGGAGACGGTCAAGGTCCAGCTCGCCGAGGAGGACGGCCGCGACGCCGTGCTGCTCGGTGCCAAGCCCGCTTCCGCGTAGCACCGGCTCCCTCCACGGGCCCCGGGGCACACCCCTGCGCGCCCGCGTGCCCGCACACCTCCACATGACGGAGTACACCCAGATGATGCGACACCTCATCTCGGCCGCCGACCTCACCCGCGACGACGCCGTTCTCATCCTCGACACCGCCGAGGAGATGGCCCGGGTCGCCGACCGGCCGATCAAGAAGCTTCCCGCCCTGCGCGGCCGCACGATCTGCAATCTGTTCTTCGAGGACTCGACGCGGACCCGGATCTCCTTCGAGGCCGCCGAGAAGCGCCTCTCCGCCGACGTCATCAACTTCGCCGCCAAGGGCTCCAGCGTCTCCAAGGGCGAGTCCCTCAAGGACACCGCCCAGACCCTGGAGGCGATGGGCGTCGACGCCGTCGTCATCCGGCACGGCGCGTCCGGCGCCCCCTACCGCCTCGCCACCTCCGGCTGGATCGACGCCCCGGTGATCAACGCGGGCGACGGCACCCACCAGCACCCCACGCAGGCGCTGCTCGACGCCTTCACCATGCGGCGCCGCCTCGTCGGCCGCGACGCGGGCCTCGGCAAGGACCTGGCCGGCAAGCGCATCACGCTCGTCGGCGACGTCCTGCACAGCCGGGTCGCGCGCTCGAACGTCGACCTGCTGCACACCCTGGGCGCCGAGGTGACCCTGGTCGCCCCGCCCACGCTCGTCCCGGTCGGCGTGGACAACTGGCCCTGCGACGTGTCGTACGACCTGGACCGGGTGCTGCCGAAGTCCGACGCCGTGATGATGCTGCGCGTGCAGCGCGAGCGGATGAACGCCGCGTTCTTCCCGACCGAGCGCGAGTACTCGCGTCGCTACGGCCTGGACGGCGAGCGCATGGCCAAGATGCCGGAGCACGCCATCGTGATGCACCCCGGCCCGATGGTCCGCGGCATGGAGATCACCGCCGAGGTCGCCGACTCCGACCGCTGCACGGTCATCGAGCAGGTCGCCAACGGTGTGCACACCCGGATGGCCGTCCTTTATCTGCTCCTGGGCGGGAACGAACCCGCCGTCACCCACACGCGCCCCACCGCCTCAGAGGAGAAGTAAGACATGAGCAAGACCCTGATCCGTGGTGCGAAGGTGCTCGGCGGCGAGCCCCAGGACGTCCTGATCGACGGCGGGACGATCGTCGAGGTGGGGACCGGCATCGACGCGACCGGCGCCACCGTCGTCGAGGCCGAGGGCCAGATCCTGCTGCCCGGCCTCGTCGACCTGCACACCCACCTGCGCGAGCCCGGCCGCGAGGACTCCGAGACCGTCCTGACCGGCACGCAGGCCGCCGCCTCCGGTGGCTACACCGCCGTGTTCGCCATGGCCAACACCTTCCCCGTCGCCGACACCGCCGGCGTCGTCGAGCAGGTCTACCGCCTCGGCCAGGAGGGCGGGTACGCCGACGTGCAGCCGATCGGCGCCGTCACCGTCGGCCTCGAGGGCAAGAAGCTCGCCGAGCTCGGCGCCATGCACGAGTCCGCGGCCGGCGTCACCGTCTTCTCCGACGACGGCAAGTGCGTCGACGACGCCGTGATCATGCGCCGCGCCCTGGAGTACGTGAAGGCCTTCGGCGGCGTCGTCGCCCAGCACGCGCAGGAGCCGCGGCTCACCGAGGGCGCCCAGATGAACGAGGGTGTCGTCTCCGCCGAGCTGGGCCTCGGCGGCTGGCCCGCCGTCGCCGAGGAGTCGATCATCGCGCGTGACGTGCTGCTCGCCGAGCACGTCGGCTCGCGGGTGCACATCTGCCACCTGTCCACCGCCGGCTCGGTCGAGATCGTCCGCTGGGCGAAGTCGCGCGGCATCGACGTAACCGCCGAGGTCACCCCGCACCACCTGCTCCTGACCGACGAGATGGTCCGCTCGTACAACCCGGTCTACAAGGTCAACCCGCCGCTGCGCACCGAGCGCGACGTCATGGCGCTGCGCGAGGCCCTGGCCGACGGCACGATCGACATCGTCGCCACCGACCACGCCCCGCACCCGCACGAGGACAAGGACTGCGAGTGGGCCGCGGCCGCCATGGGCATGGTGGGCCTGGAGACCGCGCTCTCCGTCGTCCAGCAGACGATGGTCGAGACGGGCCTGCTCACCTGGGCCGGGGTCGCCGACCGGATGTCCGTCAAGCCCGCCGAGATCGGGCAGGCGAAGGGCCACGGACGCCCCGTCTCGGCAGGTGAGCCCGCGAACCTCACGCTTCTCGATCCGGCTTACCGTGGTGTCGTGGACCCCGCGGGCTTCAGCTCGCGCAGCGGCAACACCCCCTACGAGGGCCGTGAGCTGCCCGGTCGCGTGACGCACACGTGGCTGCGGGGCCGCGCCACGGTCGTCGACGGGAAGCTCGCGTGACATCTCTGATCTCCGCCGCGGCGGGAAACGCCGCCGCAATCGCCGCCGAGAAGAAGTCGGCGGACGTGACGGACTGGGCCGCCCGTGCGGGCTGGGTCGTCGGACTGCTGCTCTTCATCGCGCTCGTCTACTGGCTGATGCGCGAGGGCTGGAAGTGGCGCGGCACGCTCCAGGGCGACCTGCCGGAGCTCCCTGCCGCGCCGTCCGAGCCGGGTCCGGCCAGACTTGAGCTGAGCGGTCGCTACCACGGCTCGACCACGGCAGGGCAGTGGCTCGACCGCATCGTGGCGCACGGTCTCGGCACCCGCAGCCGCGTCGAGCTCACGCTCACCGACGCGGGCCTGGACGTCGTACGCCCCGGCGCGGCCGACTTCTTCGTCCCGGCCGCACAGCTGCGCGAGGCCCGCCTCGACAAGGGCATCGCCGGGAAGGTCCTCGCGGAGGGCGGTCTGCTGATCGTCACCTGGGAGCACGGCGAGAAGCTGATCGACTCCGGCTTCCGCTCGGACCACGCGGCCGAGCAGGCCGCATGGGTCGAGGCCATCAACAACATGATCAAGACCAGCACTACGGAAGGCACCGCACGATGACGACCTCCACCAGGGGAGCCTCGAAGACTCCCGCCGTACTCGTCCTGGAGGACGGCCGCATCTTCCGCGGCCGCGCCTACGGGGCCGTGGGGGAGACCTTCGGCGAAGCGGTGTTCTCCACCGGCATGACCGGTTACCAGGAGACCCTCACCGACCCCTCGTACCACCGCCAGGTCGTCGTCATGACGGCCCCGCACGTCGGCAACACGGGCGTGAACGACGAGGACGACGAGTCCGCCCGCATCTGGGTCTCCGGCTACGTCGTGCGCGACCCCGCGCGCGTGCCCTCCAACTGGCGCTCCAAGCGCACGCTGGACGAGCAGCTCACCGCCCAGGGCGTCGTCGGCATCTCCGGCATCGACACCCGCGCCCTCACCCGCCACCTGCGCGAGAGCGGCGCCATGCGCGTCGGCATCTTCTCCGGAGAGGCGGTCGCGGACGACGCGGCACTGCTCGCCCGCGTCAAGGAGGCCCCCCAGATGGCGGGCGCCAGCCTGTCGTCCGAGGTCGCCACCACCGAGTCGTACGTCGTCCCGGCCATCGGCGAGAAGAAGTTCACCGTGGCCGCGCTCGACCTCGGCATCAAGGGCATGACCCCGCACCGCATGGCCGAGCGCGGCATCGAGGTGCACGTGCTGCCCGCCACCGCGACGCTGGAGGACGTGTACGCGGTCAACCCCGACGGGTTCTTCCTCTCCAACGGGCCCGGCGACCCCTCCACCGTCGACCTGACCGTGGTCAAGGGCGTCCTGGAGCGCAAGACCCCGCTCTTCGGCATCTGCTTCGGCAACCAGATCCTCGGCCGGGCGCTCGGCTTCGGCACGTACAAGCTGAAGTACGGCCACCGCGGCATCAACCAGCCCGTGCAGGACCGCACGACCGGCAAGGTCGAGGTCACCGCGCACAACCACGGCTTCGCCGTCGACGCGCCGCTGGACAAGGTCTCCGACACGCCCTACGGGCGCGCCGAGGTCTCCCACGTGTGCCTCAACGACCAGGTGGTGGAGGGGCTCCAGCTCCTCGACCAGCCCGCGTTCAGCGTCCAGTACCACCCCGAAGCCGCCGCGGGTCCGCACGACGCCGCGTACCTCTTCGACCGCTTCGTATCCTTGATGACCGCAGAAGGAGCCCAGCGTGCCTAAGCGCACCGATATCCAGTCCGTCCTGGTCATCGGCTCCGGCCCGATCGTCATCGGCCAGGCAGCGGAGTTCGACTACTCCGGCACCCAGGCCTGCCGCGTCCTCAAGGCCGAGGGCCTGCGCGTCATCCTGGTGAACTCGAACCCGGCGACGATCATGACCGACCCGGAGATCGCCGACGCGACCTACGTCGAGCCGATCACCCCCGAGTTCGTCGAGAAGATCATCGCCAAGGAGCGCCCCGACGCGCTCCTGCCCACCCTGGGCGGCCAGACCGCGCTCAACACCGCGATCTCCATGCACGAGCAGGGCGTCCTGGAGAAGTACGGCGTCGAGCTCATCGGAGCCAACGTCGAGGCGATCAACAAGGGCGAGGACCGCGACCTCTTCAAGGGCGTCGTCGAAGAGGTCAGCAAGAAGATCGGGCACGGCGAGTCCGCCCGCTCGTACATCTGCCACTCCATGGACGACGTCCTCAAGGGCGTCGACGAGCTCGGCGGCTACCCCGTGGTCGTCCGCCCCTCCTTCACCATGGGCGGCGCCGGTTCCGGCTTCGCGCACGACGAGGAGGAGCTGCGCCGCATCGCCGGGCAGGGCCTCACGCTCTCGCCGACCACCGAGGTGCTCCTCGAGGAGTCCATCCTCGGCTGGAAGGAGTACGAGCTGGAGCTGATGCGCGACAAGAACGACAACGTCGTGGTCGTCTGCTCCATCGAGAACTTCGACCCGATGGGTGTGCACACCGGCGACTCGATCACCGTCGCCCCGGCGATGACGCTGACCGACCGCGAGTACCAGACCCTGCGGGACGTCGGCATCGCGATCATCCGCGAGGTAGGTGTCGACACCGGCGGCTGCAACATCCAGTTCGCCATCGACCCGACGGACGGCCGGGTCATCGTCATCGAGATGAACCCGCGTGTCTCGCGGTCCTCCGCGCTGGCGTCGAAGGCCACCGGATTCCCGATCGCGAAGATCGCCGCGAAGCTGGCCGTCGGCTACACGCTGGACGAGATCCCGAACGACATCACCGAGAAGACCCCGGCCTCCTTCGAGCCGACGCTCGACTACGTGGTGGTCAAGGCCCCGCGTTTCGCCTTCGAGAAGTTTCCCTCGGCGGACTCGACCCTGACGACCACCATGAAGTCGGTCGGTGAGGCCATGGCGATCGGCCGCAACTTCACCGAGGCGCTGCAGAAGGCGCTGCGGTCCCTGGAGAAGAAGGGCTCGCAGTTCACCTTCGTGGGCGAGCCGGGCGACAAGGACCAGCTCCTCGAAGAGGCGATCCGGCCGACCGACGGGCGCATCAACTCCGTCATGCAGGCCATCCGCGCCGGCGCGACGCCCGAGGAGGTCTTCGAGTCCACGAAGATCGACCCGTGGTTCGTCGACCAGCTCTTCCTGATCAAGGAGATCGCGGACGAGCTCGCCGCCGCGGAGCGCCTGGACGCCGACCTGCTCGCCGAGGCCAAGCGGCACGGCTTCTCGGACCACCAGATCGCGGAGATCCGCGGCCTGCGCGAGGACGTCGTCCGCGAGGTGCGCCACGCGCTCGGTGTGCGCCCGGTCTACAAGACGGTCGACACCTGCGCCGCCGAGTTCGCCGCGAAGACGCCGTACTTCTACTCCTCGTACGACGAGGAGAACGAGGTCGCCAAGCGCGAGAAGCCCGCGGTCATCATCCTGGGCTCCGGCCCCAACCGCATCGGCCAGGGCATCGAGTTCGACTACTCCTGCGTCCACGCCTCCTTCGCGCTGAGCGACGCGGGCTACGAGACCGTGATGGTCAACTGCAACCCCGAGACCGTCTCCACGGACTACGACACCTCCGACCGGCTGTACTTCGAGCCGCTGACGCTCGAGGACGTTTTGGAGATCGTCAACGTCGAGGCGCAGGCAGGGCCGATCGCGGGCGTCATCGTCCAGCTCGGCGGCCAGACCCCGCTGGGCCTGGCGCAGGCGCTCAAGGACAACGGCGTGCCGGTCGTGGGCACCTCGCCCGAGGCCATCCACGCCGCAGAGGACCGCGGCGCCTTCGGCCGGGTGCTCGCCGAGGCCGGTCTGCCCGCGCCCAAGCACGGCACCGCGACGACCTTCTCCGAGGCCAAGGCCATCGCCGACGAGATCGGCTACCCCGTCCTCGTACGCCCGTCGTACGTGCTCGGCGGCCGCGGCATGGAGATCGTGTACGACGAGACCCGCCTCTCCGCGTACATCGAGGAGTCGACCGAGATCAGCCCCTCGCGGCCGGTGCTCGTGGACCGCTTCCTCGACGACGCGATCGAGATCGACGTGGACGCGCTCTACGACGGCCAGGAGCTCTACCTCGGCGGCGTCATGGAGCACATCGAGGAAGCCGGCATCCACTCCGGCGACTCGGCGTGCGCGCTGCCCCCGATCACCCTCGGTGGCCACGACATCAAGCGCCTGAGGGCTTCCACGGAGGGCATCGCCAAGGGCGTCGGCGTCCGCGGCCTCATCAACATCCAGTTCGCCATGGCCGGGGACATCCTCTACGTCCTGGAGGCCAACCCGCGCGCCTCGCGCACCGTCCCCTTCACCTCGAAGGCGACCGCGGTGCCGCTGGCCAAGGCCGCCGCGCGCATCTCGCTCGGCGCCACCGTCGCCGAGCTGCGCGCCGAGGGCATGCTCCCGGCGACCGGTGACGGCGGCACGCTGCCGATGGACGCGCCGATCTCGGTCAAGGAAGCCGTCATGCCGTGGTCGCGCTTCCGCGACATCCACGGGCGTGGCGTCGACACCGTCCTCGGCCCGGAGATGCGCTCGACGGGCGAGGTCATGGGCATCGACTCGGTGTTCGGCACGGCGTACGCCAAGTCGCAGGCAGGCGCGTACGGTCCGCTGCCGACCAAGGGCCGCGCCTTCATCTCGGTGGCCAACCGCGACAAGCGCTCGATGATCTTCCCGGCGCGTGAACTGGTCGCGCACGGCTTCGAGCTGCTCGCCACCTCCGGCACCGCCGAGGTGCTCAAGCGCAACGGCATCAACGCCACGATCGTGCGCAAGCAGAGCGAGGGCGAGGGCCCGAACGGCGAGAAGACGATCGTCCAGCTGATCCACGACGGCGCGGTCGACCTCATCGTCAACACCCCGTACGGCACCGGTGGCCGCCTCGACGGCTACGACATCCGTACGGCGGCCGTCTCCCGCTCCGTGCCGTGCCTGACGACGGTCCAGGCGCTCGCCGCCGCCGTCCAGGGCATCGACGCGCTCAACGGCGGGGACGTGGGCGTCCGTTCACTGCAGGAACACGCGGAGCATCTGACCGCGGCCCGCGACTAGCAGCCCACCAGGGGGACACCGATCCGGTGTCCCCCTTCTGGTGAGCACACCTGAGGACATCTGAGGACCCCTACATGTACAAATTCTTCTTCGACCTCGTCTTCAAGCGCATGGACCCGGAGCAGGCCCACTACGCGGCCTTCCGCTGGATCCGGCTCGCGGCCCGCGTCCCCGTGCTGCGCACGTTCATCGCCGCCGTGCTCGCGCCGCGTCACAAGGAGCTGCGCACCGAGGCCCTCGGCCTTCGGATGCACGGCCCCTTCGGTCTCGCCGCGGGCTTCGACAAGAACGCCGTCGCGATCGACGGCATGTCGATGCTGGGCTTCGACCACATCGAGATCGGCACCGTCACGGGAGAGTCGCAGCCCGGCAACCCCAAGAAGCGGCTCTTCCGCCTCGTGCAGGACCGGGCGCTGATCAACCGCATGGGCTTCAACAACGAGGGCTCGGCGGCCGTGGCCGAGCGCCTGGGCGCCCGCAAGGCCGTCTTCAAGACGGTCGTGGGCGTGAACATCGGCAAGACCAAGGTCGTCCCCGAGGAGGAGGCCGCCGCCGACTACGTGAAGTCGACCGAGCGGCTCGCCGCCCACGCCGACTACCTCGTGGTCAACGTGTCGTCCCCGAACACCCCCGGCCTGCGCAACCTCCAGGCCACGGAGTCGCTCCGGCCGCTGCTCACCGCCGTACGCGAGGCGGCCGACCGCAGCGTCTCCGGGCGGCGCGTGCCGCTCCTCGTGAAGATCGCCCCCGACCTGGCCGACGAGGACGTCGACGCGGTCGCCGACCTGGCCGTCGAACTCGGCCTCGACGGCATCATCGCCACGAACACGACCATCGCGCGCGAGGGCCTCGGTTTGCGATCCGAACCTTCGCTCTACGGCGAGACCGGCGGTCTGTCCGGGGCGCCCCTCAAGGAGCGCTCCCTGGAGGTCTTGCGCCGCCTCTACGCGCGCGTGGGCGACCGCATCACGCTCGTGGGCGTCGGCGGCATCGAGAACGCCGAGGACGCCTGGCAGCGGATCCTCGCGGGCGCCACCCTGGTGCAGGGCTACAGCGCGTTCATCTACGAGGGGCCCTTCTGGGGCCGCGCGATCCACAAGGGGCTCGCCGCCCGTCTGAACACCTCCCCGTACGCCACGCTCGCCGAGGCTGTCGGCGCCGACGTCAGGAAGCCCCAGTGACCAGCATGAGTGCCCTCGAACCCTTCGGTACGCGCCTGCGCCACGCCATGGACGAGCGCGGCCCGCTCTGCGTCGGCATCGACCCGCACGCCTCCCTGCTGTCGGCCTGGGGACTGAACGACGACGTGGCGGGCCTGGAGCGGTTCACCGGGACCGTCGTCGAGGCACTGGCCGACACGGTGGCCGTCTTCAAGCCGCAAAGCGCGTTCTTCGAGCGCTTCGGCTCGCGCGGCATCGCCGTCCTTGAGAAGGCGGTCCAGGAGCTGCGCGCGGCCGGCGCCCTAGTGGTCATGGACGCCAAGCGCGGCGACATCGGCTCGACGATGGCCGCGTACGCCGAGACCTTCCTGCACAAGGACTCGCCGCTCTTCAGCGACGCCCTCACGGTCTCGCCCTACCTCGGCTACGGCTCGCTGAAGCCGGCCGTCGACCTCGCGCGCGAGAACGGCACCGGGCTCTTCGTTCTCGCCCTCACCTCCAACCCCGAGGGCGCCGAGGTGCAGCACGCGGTGCGCGAGGACGGCCGCACGATCGGCGCGACGATGCTGGGGCACCTGGCGGCCGACAACGCCGGTGCGCGGCCCCTGGGGTCCTTCGGCGCCGTCGTGGGGGCCACGCTCGGGGACCTGTCCTCGTACGACCTCGCGATCAACGGTCCGCTGCTCGCCCCCGGCATCGGGGCGCAGGGAGCCACCCCGGCGGATCTGCCGGAGGTCTTCGGGGACGCCGTGCGCAACGTCGTGCCGAGCGTGAGCCGGGGTGTCCTGCGTCACGGTCCCGACGTGGTGGGTCTGCGCGTCGCCGCGAGCCGCTTCGCGGACGAGATCCGTGAGGCTGTCGCCTCGTCCTGAGGGCGTTTTTCCGTCTTCGAAGGTCGTGTCCGGCCACGTCCCCACGTTTCGCTGATGACTCACCGGGCCAAATCCGGGGTGAAATGCCCGAAATGCACACCTCGGCAGAGGCTGACCAGGACTTTTCGTCTGTTCTCGCTGACTCCGGCGGCCATGCCCGCTAGTCTCCGACGAGAGCGAACGGGCAAGCGCGTTGCACGTTGCTCACCAGGTGTGGGGCGACTAGGTTCCTCACCGGTCCGTATCCGACAGTTCGACATCCGAGGTGACGTAGGCGTGGCTCTTCCGCCCCTTACCCCTGAACAGCGCGCAGCCGCGCTCGAAAAGGCCGCCGCGGCTCGCCGGGAGCGGGCCGAGGTCAAGAATCGACTCAAGCACTCCGGTGCCTCGCTTCACGAGGTCATCAAGCAGGGTCAGGAGAACGATGTCATCGGCAAGATGAAGGTCTCCGCCCTCCTGGAGTCGCTGCCCGGCGTGGGCAAGGTCCGCGCCAAGCAGATCATGGAGCGTCTTGGCATCTCCGAGAGCCGCCGTGTGCGCGGTCTCGGCTCCAACCAGATCGCCTCCTTGGAGCGTGAGTTCGGCGGTGGCGCTGCCTGACGTTCTCAGGCACTCCTGAGAACCTGGATAATCGCTGCATGGCTGCAACATCCCGGGGGACGACCCCCGTGCCCCCGGACGTACGTCCGCGGCTGACCGTGCTCTCCGGCCCCTCAGGGGTCGGCAAGAGCACGGTCGTCGCTCATATGCGCAAAGAACACCCCGAGGTCTGGCTCTCGGTCTCGGCCACCACCCGGAAGCCGCGCCCCGGTGAGAAGGACGGTGTCCACTACTTCTTCGTCTCCGACGATGAGATGGACAAGCTGATCGCCAATGGCGAGCTCCTCGAATGGGCCGAGTTCGCGGGCAACCGCTACGGCACGCCGCGGGGCGCCGTCCTGAAGCGCCTCGAGGCGGGCGAGCCCGTCCTCCTGGAGATCGATCTGCAGGGCGCGCGCCTGGTCCGCGAGTCGATGTCCGAGGCCCAGCTGGTCTTCCTCGCCCCGCCGAGCTGGGAGGAACTGGTCCGCAGGCTCACCGGCCGGGGGACCGAGGCGCCCGAGGTGATCGAGCGCAGGCTCGGCGCGGCGAAGATCGAACTCGCCGCGGAGGCCGAGTTCGATACGACCCTGGTCAATACCTCCGTCGAGGATGTGGCGCGTGAGCTGCTAGCCTTGATGAAAGTTGTTTGATCTTCTTCATCCTCAGTAACCCGGACTGACCCTCATTTTCCATTCGAAGGTCAATCCCCATCGGAAGGCAGAGAGTGTCCTCTTCCATCACTGCGCCCGAGGGCATCATCAACCCGCCGATTGATGAGCTCCTCGAGGCAACCGACTCGAAGTACAGCCTCGTGATCTACGCCGCCAAGCGCGCGCGCCAGATCAACGCGTACTACTCGCAGCTCGGTGAGGGCCTGCTGGAGTACGTCGGCCCGCTGGTGGACACGCACGTCCACGAGAAGCCGCTCTCCATCGCGCTCCGCGAGATCAACGCGGGCCTGCTGACGTCCGAGGCCATCGAGGGCCCGGCGCAGTAATCGCCGTTCTTCTCTTGCAGTTCTTTTCATCGCAGGCCCGGCAGCGCGACTGCCGGGCCTGTGGTGTGTCATGGAGTCGTACGTTCCCGAGTGCGGGGATCACAAGTGCGGGGAGACACGGTGGGCAAGCCCAAGGTCGTTCTGGGGGTCAGCGGCGGAATCGCCGCGTACAAGGCCTGTGAGCTGCTGCGGCGGCTGACCGAGTCGGGACACGACGTACGCGTCGTGCCGACCGACGCGGCGCTGCACTTCGTGGGCGCGGCCACCTGGTCGGCGCTGTCCGGCAACCCCGTCTCGACCGAGGTGTGGGACTCCGTCCACGACGTGCCGCACGTGCGGATCGGACAGTCCGCCGACGTCGTGATCGTCGCCCCGGCGACGGCCGACATGATGGCGAAGGCGGCCCACGGCCTCGCCGACGACCTCCTGACGAACACGCTCCTCACCGCACGCTGTCCGGTGATCTTCGCGCCCGCCATGCACACGGAGATGTGGGAGCACCCGGCCACGCAGGAGAACGTCGCCACGCTGCGCCGCCGCGGCGCCCTCGTCGTCGAGCCCGCCGTCGGGCGCCTGACGGGCGTGGACACGGGCAAGGGCCGCTTCCCCGACCCGGTCGAGCTCTTCGAGGTCGTACGCCGTGTCCTGGCGCGCGGCGACCTCGGGCAGGACCTCGCGGGGCGGCACGTCGTCGTCAGCGCGGGCGGGACGCGCGAGCCGCTCGACCCGGTCCGCTTCCTGGGCAACCGCTCCTCCGGCAAGCAGGGGTACGCGCTGGCCCGCAGCGCCGCGGCGCGGGGCGCCCGCGTCACGCTCGTCTCGGCGAACCCGGCGCTGCCGGAGCCGGCGGGCGTCGATCTCGTGCCCGTGGGCACCGCGATCCAGCTCCGTGAGGCGATGCTGAAGGCCTCGGCGGACGCCGACGCCGTGGTGATGGCGGCGGCCGTGGCGGATTTCCGCCCCGAGACGTACGCGGCGGGAAAGATCAAGAAGAAGGACGGCCAGGAGCCGGCCCCGATCGCCCTGGTCCGCAACCCCGACATCCTCGCCGAGATCGCGGGCGAGCGGCCGCGCCCCGGCCAGATCGTCGTCGGGTTCGCCGCCGAGACGGACGACGTGCTCGCCAACGGCCGCGCGAAACTGCAGCGCAAGGGCTGTGACCTGCTCGTCGTCAATGAAGTGGGCGAACGCAAGACATTCGGTTCCGAGGAGAACGAGGCGGTCGTGCTCGGCGCGGACGGCAGCGAGACCCCCGTTCCATACGGCCCCAAGGAAGCGCTCGCGGACACGGTCTGGGATCTCGTGGCGGAACGCCTGGCGCCCCCCACCGAAGAATTCCTGAAAAAATAGGGGTGACCCCCAGAAGAAACCCCTGCCGAAACCACGGCAGAACAGGGGCGGAATCCGGGCCTCGAATGTCACAATCGCCCCACTGGGCGCCTCAAACCCGGGAAATTCGGGCGTGAGGCCCTCTGGTGCCGAAGGATCGTCGTACCGCACAATGCAGTGCCGCAGGTCACAGCGCTCCCAAGTGGCGAGACACGTGGTCCGGCGGCCGAGTGCGACCGATAAACTGGTCTCGGACGACGCCGGGCGCAGCTCCCGGCCGTCCACCAATGATCAGCCAGCAGCCGCTGCAACCACAGGGAGCGATGTGTCCCGCCGTCTCTTCACCTCGGAGTCTGTGACCGAGGGTCACCCCGACAAGATCGCTGACCAGATCAGCGACACCATTCTCGACGCGCTCCTGCGGGAGGACCCGAAGTCCCGGGTCGCCGTGGAGACGTTGATCACCACCGGCCTGGTGCACGTGGCCGGCGAGGTGACGACCAAGGCCTACGCGCCGATCGCGCAGCTGGTCCGCGACAAGATCCTCGAGATCGGTTACGACTCCTCGAAGAAGGGCTTCGACGGCGCCTCCTGTGGCGTCTCGGTGTCCATCGGCTCGCAGTCCCCCGACATCGCGCAGGGCGTCGACACGGCGTACGAGAAGCGTGTCGAGGGCGATGAGGACGAGCTCGACAAGCAGGGCGCGGGCGACCAGGGCCTGATGTTCGGCTACGCCTGCGACGAGACGCCGGAGCTGATGCCGCTCCCGATCCACCTCGCGCACCGACTCTCGCGCCGCCTGTCCGAGGTGCGCAAGAACGGGACCATCCCGTACCTGCGCCCCGACGGCAAGACCCAGGTCACCATCGAGTACGACGGCGACAAGGCCGTCCGCCTCGACACCGTCGTGGTCTCCTCGCAGCACGCCTCGGACATCGACCTGGACTCGCTCCTGGCCCCCGACATCCGTGAGTTCGTCGTCGAGGCCGAGCTGAAGGCCCTCCTCGACGACGGCATCAAGCTGGACACCGACGGCTACCGCCTCCTGGTCAACCCGACCGGTCGTTTCGAGATCGGCGGCCCGATGGGCGACGCCGGTCTGACCGGCCGCAAGATCATCATCGACACGTACGGCGGCATGGCCCGCCACGGCGGCGGCGCCTTCTCCGGCAAGGACCCGTCCAAGGTCGACCGCAGCGCCGCCTACGCGATGCGCTGGGTCGCCAAGAACGTCGTCGCCGCGGGCCTCGCCGCCCGCTGCGAGGTCCAGGTCGCGTACGCGATCGGCAAGGCCGAGCCGGTGGGCCTTTTCGTGGAGACCTTCGGCACGGCCACGGTCGACACCGACAAGATCGAAGCCGCCATCTCCGAGGTCTTCGACCTGCGCCCGGCCGCGATCATCCGCGACCTGGACCTGCTCCGCCCGATCTACGCGCAGACCGCCGCGTACGGCCACTTCGGCCGTGCGATCCCCGACTTCACGTGGGAGCGCACGGACCGCGTGGACGCGCTGCGGAAGGCTGCGGGGCTGTAGCCCAGGCCATCGGGACTTCTACCGCTTGGCTCTCCGAGGCCCGGCTCTCCCCCTGTGGGAGGGCCGGGCCTCGGCGTGTCAGGTGCCCGTGCCGGGCTGGCCATCATCCTGCTCCGAGGGAGGGGCTGCGCCGTCCGGCCGCGGCACCAGACGCTGGTCGAACCGGCGGCGTAGTTCCTCGGCCGTCACGGAGTCCCTGCCAGTGATCGCGAGAGCGAGCTGGTTTGCGATGAGAGCACTTTCGTCGTCCCCTGGCCGGAACCCCACGAGCCGGAACGCGTCGGTGAACAGGTCCACCGCGTCGGGAGATCCGTTGCGGTGGCCTAGGTGCTCTTGCCCAGGGCGCGGGCCCGCTTCTCCCGTCGCCGGAACAGTTTGCTCGACCAGGTCCGAGAAGGGGCGGTTCTCCGGGACCAGGTGTCGGAAGGGCTCGTCGACCTCCGCATTGTTCGCGGCCGACGAGAGCCTGGCCAGCAGCCCGATGTCCTTGACGGTCTTCTCCACTTGGTCGTCGTTCTTGGCCAGCCACCATACGACCGCGCTGCCCGTGCTCTGCAGCACATCGTCGCCGAGGTATTCCCGCTTGTTCTGCTCGTACTTCCGCTGGTGTTCCCACACCGCTTCGTCCTTGCGGATCGCCGCCAGCCGGTCGAGGCGCTCCTGGTCCTCATCTGCGAGCGTGAGGTGCACATCCAGGGCCATGGCCCGGACGTGACCCTCGCGATCCTCCGCCATCACCCCCAGTGCACCGTTCAACTCGTGCTGGACGAGCGAGCTTCTGAAGGGCTTCAACGACGCCGTCACCTGGCGGGCCCGTGCGAGAACGGCCTCCACCGCCAGTGCACCCGGGTTGATCAGCTGGCCGTTCGTCGTCGGGTCGACGGGGCACCACCGCACGCGTGCGGAGAACAGGAAGTCGTAGTCGGCGAGTTGGCTCGGGATCGGGACGCGCGTGATCTGCAGCTCGCGCCGCTCGACGGGCGGAGAGGGCTGTTCGGGGAGCGTTCCCGCAGGGAAGGGCGCTCGCTGTTGTACGCGGGTCGCGGTGACCGCGGCGGCTGTCCCCAGGAGGAGCAGCAGCCCGATGGCGCCGGACCACATCCAGACGGGCCAGTTCAGGAAGAGGCCGAGGATGAGGACGAGCAGGGCGCTGATCAGGCTGAGGAAGACCGACACGGTCTTCTGGCCGGAACTCATGATGGGGCTACCTCCAGGTCGGGAGACCGCTGTGCGAAGTGGGCGCGCTGTGCCCTGTTGATGGCTTCCAGCAGGCGGGAGGCCAGAGAGGGCGACACGTCCCGCCGGGCATTCGCGTAGATGCGGCTGAGTACCGAATAGTCCGCCGCGGCGGACTCGATCAGGATGTTCAGCGCTGATTCGGCGAGATGCGGGTCGGCGACCCGGTCGGCGGAGACCAGCCAGTTCCGGACACAGGGCACCCAGCGCTGCGTCGGAACCAGATCGAACACTGCGCCCCAGCACGTGGTCAGCCATCCGCGGGTCGATGCCGTCAGCAAAAAGGAGTCCGGGAGATCCGTGAGGCCGAGGAACAGGTCGGCGTCCAGCCGGTGATACTGCGACGACCGGACCGTCGCGAGCCGGGCGAGAAGCAGACGTTGCAGCGTGGTGTCCTGGTTCACGTAGCGGAGCAGACCGTCCCGGGCGACACCAGGATGTGGTTCACGGCGGGCGAGGTGGTGGAGCCTGACGAGGGCGGCCTCGGGGTGCCGCAGCGACATCACCTTCTCGCAGACCTCTACGAGGACCTCGCGAAGGTTGGTGGTCGGACGCGACCTGCTCCAGTCGTAGATCGCTCCTCGGAACGCGCCGCCGAACTCCTCGCTGTTGATGGCCCGTTCGAGAAGGTGGGCGGCGGCCCTGACCTCGTTGGCCCGGTGGGCGCCGTCGCGCGTCCAGTGGGCGACCAGCGCCGCCAAGGGCTCCTTCTCTCCTGTGGACACGCAGAGATCGGTGAAGCGGCGTACCAGTTGTTCCCGATCGGTCTCTGTGAGCTCATGCAGCTTCAGGACCTCGCTCAGCCACGTCTTCAAGGGCGCACGGACATCTGGCATGTTGGTCCAGAAGTGCTGACGTGCGGCGGCGGCGAATTTCCCATGGTTGAAGTGCACGCAGGAATCCGTGCCGATCCGGGCCGTAATGCCGTCCAGGCTCTGCGAGAGTCCCGTGCGCTCCAGGATCGGGCGGTCGTCCCCGACGGAGCCCACTTCGGTCAGGAGTGCCGTCGCGCCTCGGTGGACGGCTTCGGCCCGAGCGCCGTGCAGCATGGCGGTGGCGAGGAGCAGGGCCCGCTGGCTTCCTTCGCTCAACTTCTCGACGAGGAGAGCGACTTCCCGGCTGCGGTCCGTCTGCGCCTCGATGGCCGCCTCGCACCACGAGGCGAAGTTCCCTTTCCCGTCGGCGGACGTCCAAGCCGCCGCGATGCGCTCGGCCAGCCGCGCCACGTCCCGCATAGGCGGGCGTGTGTCGAGGAAGGTGTGCAGCACCTGAGGAAGGGGCCGCCACACGGAATCGTCCATGAGGTGGCTCCGCAGGTGGCGGGCCACGACTTCCGAAGCCACGGGGCGGCCGATCGGCGTACGGACGAACTCCGTCGACAGCGGGGCCTCGAAGCCATAGGGCAGCACCACCGCGAGAAAAGCCCCCTTCCGCAGCAAGGCGTGACGGAAGTCGGAGAGATCCTTGTGAACGGTGCTCCACACGGCTTCGTCCACGGCGGAAAGGTCGAGCAACATCCGGTCTTCCTCGCCGATGAGGGCGGGGGAGAGAGATGCCGTTTCACCCTCTCCGGTCTCCGGGACGAGTTCGTGGTACGTCCCCTTGCCATGGGGGAGCTCACAGAGCAGGACCTTCGCCGCGGAGCAGCGGCCACTGCCCGGCTCGCCGTGGAGGAACAGCGTGTGCTGCGACGCCAAGACCTCATAAGCAGTGTTGATTCCCTCGGGGCGGGCGAACTGCCGCTGCAGGCGCATCAGTTGGTCGTGCGCGACGCGTCGGGGGCTGACGGCGGCGGTTTTCAGGAGAGCTTGGTGTGCCGGCGGCGCTCCGACAAGGGTCAGATACAGGTCCCTTGCGGAACTGACCGGCCCTCCAGGGAATCCGTGGGTCGGATCGAATCCGTCGCTCATCGGTCGTCATCCCGTTCCCGGGGGGAGCGCCCGAAGTCCTGCCGGATGTTCCCGATGCTTCCCTCGCTGTAGTTCGCGCCGTCACCCGACTGATGCACCGAGCGGTTGCTGGGGCCGATGTGGACCGAGCCGCCCCCTGTCCCATTGACATGGTTGCCGCCGCCCGTGGTGTTCTGCGGTGGGCTCAGCGGCTGCTCCGACGGGGCCTGGCTGTCGGCCTTGGCAAGTTCGGGGACGAGGGTGGCCAGGGAATCCCCGATGCGCTTGAGGTCGTACTCGTTGTTCTGGGTGTCGTACCTCAGGGTCTGGCAGTCGGCGAGGCGGGCCAGCGACGCGGGAAGGTCCCCTCTGCCGGGCCGCTCGGTCCTGCGGCCGATGAGCACCGGCACGACGCGGATGTCGCACAGGAAGGCCTCCTGGATCTCGAGGCGTACCCAGTCGTCCGGGCGCTGCAAGGCGGGATGCGCGGTCCACTGAGGGCCGATGAGGGAGAGCAGTACGCCGCTGCGACGCACTCCGTGCAGGAGGTGCTCGTCGAAGGGGGCGCCCGGCGGAATCGACTTGCTCGCGCGGTAGATACGATCCTGGCCGAACCGGGTGGTGAGGGCTCCCTCAATCGTGGCTGCGGCGTGTTCGGTGTCGCCGGTGCGGTAGTTGATGAAGACGTCGGGCATGACGGATCGTCCTTTCGTTCAAGGAGGGCGGAGCGACGTGTCGCCGCTAGTGCGCCGACGGCGAGAGCGCGGCTGTGAGCCGGGGAGCGACGGCCAGGTACGAGCGATTGCGAGGGTGGCGGGCAAGGGTGCGCGCGAGGCGGCGCAGGTCGGTCGCGATGGTCGCCGAGCCCACGCTCGTCGCGAGGGGAAGGACATCCCCCGTGATCACACAGGCGTGGTCGATCTCTCCCGCGACCGCGTGGGCGAGGGCACGCCGGACGCCGTACCGAGCCTGGGTACGCCACGCATGATCGGGCAGTCGCGCGCACTCCCGGTCGAGGGCTTCCGCGGCAGCCCGAGGTCGTCCCAGGTCCAGCAGGCACCAACCGGTGATCATGGACACGGGATCGTTGAGATGTGTGGTGCCGAGGACAGGGCTCCCGGCGGTTGTCTCTGACTCCTCGGCGAGCAGCGCGCGTGCCTGGTCCAGGCTTCGCAGACAGGAGTCGTGATCCCCGGCGAGAGCGTGCCCCTGTGCTTTGCGCTGTGCCGCGAGACCACGGATACGCGGCGGAAGCCGGTCGGAGTGGGCCGCTTCGGCCAGAGCGATGGTGTCGGCGGCGTCTCCACGGTAGTACGTGATCAAGGCGCGGCGTACGAAGGCGTACGAGGCCAGGTCGTGTTCGCCCGCGCCGTCGGCGAGGTCCACGGCGTGCGCCGTCCAGCGCAGGGCGGCGTCATCGTCACCGGCTTCCTGCGCCAGCCATCCCGTGTACTCCGCGAATCGTGAGGACAGGGCGAGCAGGTCGACGTCTGGGCGGGAGCCGGGTCGGACCGCGAGCGAGCGCAGGGAGCGAACCTGTTCGGCGAGTGCCGGAAGCAGCGCGTCCGGCGGCGTTACCTGACCGATGAGCCGGTATTGGTCCAGAAGACCAAGAGAGGCTTTCAGTAGCGTGCCTCCGGCGGATCCTCGTGGTACCGGGTCGGTGGGTCCGGCGGTTCCGATGGCGAGGACCGATGCGGCGCCGGTAGCCATCAGTTGTCGCCGGGTAGGCGAGTGCCGAGTCCCTGTGCCGGAGTGCGAGGCGGGGTCGTTGGGCATGGCTGCCGCCTTTTCGGAGGGGGAGAAGGGAGGCGGGGCGGACTTGGGTCCGGGCGAGCCGGTGACCAGGGCCGCTAGAGCGCCGTCTGCGCCGAGCGCGGTGTCGCACAGACGTGCGAACTCGATGGAGGCGCGCTTGTTCCCCGTCTCCACCTTGCTGAGCTGGCCCTTGCTGTAGTGCACGGATGCCGCCAGCCGCGTCAGTGTGAGACCTGCGGCGATCCGCAGGCGGCGTAGCTCGGGCCCGAACGCGGCTGACTGACCCGACATTTTCAACCCCCTGTTGCCGTCGCCGGTTCGCGGACTGTCCACCGCCAACAGCGTCGGCCGGGCGCAGTGACACGAGCAAGGCAATGGCGAAGTTTCCCGTTTCCACTTCTCCTCCGAGGTGGAAGGGAACCGGACACACGAGAGGCCTGTCGAGGGGGCCGATTCAGCCACAGATGTGGCTGGACCGGGGCTCTTGCGGTCTCGTGATGTGCACCCGTACCGCATGTGGGCGTCCAGGCCGGCGGCAGGAACAGTGTCAGTGGGGTCTGGTAGGAATGCTGCTGTGAGCAGCGAGAATCGGAAGTTCGAGGGGGGCGGCGGGGCCGAGCCTCCGGAGCAGCTTGCGCTCATTCGTGAAGCGGTGCGCAAGGCCGAGGTGCCGCGGGCCAAGCCGCGGACGTGGCGGGGGGCCGCGTTGGCGAAGAGTCTGCCGGTGGCCCGGGTGTTGGTCGACAAGGGCGTGCTGCACCTTGACCGGTACTTCGACTACGCGGTGCCCGAGGACTTGGACGAGCAGGCTCAGCCCGGGGTGCGGGTCCGGGTGCGGTTCGGAGCCGGGGCTCGGAACGTGCGCGGTGGACGGCGTGAGGGCGGGGGCCTGATCGACGGGTTCCTCGTCGAGCGGGTGGCCGAGACCGACTACTCCGGGCCCCTGGCCGCGCTGGCGCAGGTCGTTTCGCCCGAGCCTGTGCTGGATGGTGAGCTGCTCGGGCTGGCACGCGCTGTGGCCGACCGGTATGCGGGCAGCCTTGCCGACGTGTTGCAGCTGGCGGTTCCGCCTCGGCACGCGAAGGCCGAGGCGCGGGAGATGGGGGAGGCTCCGCCGGCTCCTGCCGCGCCGGAGCCGGGGACCTGGCGGCGGTACGGGCACGGGGCGGACTTCCTCGGGGCGCTGGCCTCCGGGGGCGCGCCCCGGGCCGTGTGGACCGCCCTTCCGGGACCGGAGTGGGCCGAGGAGATCGCCAGGGCCGTGCAGGCGACGCTCGCTTCGGGGCGCGGGGCTCTCGTCGTCGTGCCGGCGGGGCGGCCCGCGGCGAGGGTCGACGCGGCGCTGACCCGGCTGATGGGACCGGGTCAGCATGCTCTGCTCACCGCTGACGTGGGGCAGGAGCGGCGGTATCGGGAGTGGCTCTCCGTGCGGCGTGGATCCGTGCGGGCGGTGGTGGGCACGCGGGCGGCCATGTTCGCGCCGGTGCGCAACCTCGGGCTCGTTGTGATCTGGGACGACGGCGATGCCGGTCACAGTGATGACAACGCTCCCTTCCCGCATGTGCGGGAAGTGCTCGAACTGCGGGCCTCGCGGGACAAGTGCGGTTTCCTGCTGGGGAGTTGGAGCTGCACGGTGGAGGCCGCGCAGCTCGTGGAGAGCGGGTGGGCGGCGCCGTTGGTCGCCGATCGGGAGCAGGTGCGGGGGGCCGCCCCGCTCGTACGGACCGTGGGGGACGGCGACCTCGCGCGGGACGAGGCGGCCAGGGCCGCGCGACTTCCGACGCTGGCCTGGAACGTCGTACGGGAAGGCCTGAAGCACGGGCCTGTCCTTGTCCAGGTGCCTCGCCGGGGGTATGTGCCGCGGCTCGCGTGCGAGAGGTGCCGGGAGCCCGCTCGGTGCAGGCACTGTGCGGGGCCGTTGGAGGCCCGGGACGGTGGCGGGCTGTGGTGCGGCTGGTGCGGGGTGGAGGAAGGCGCCTGGCACTGCGGGGAGTGCGGGGGCTTCCGGCTGCGGGCGCAGGTGGTCGGTGCCCGGCGTACGGCGGAGGAGTTGGGGCGGGCTTTTCCGGCGGTGCCGGTGCGTACGTCCGGCCGGGAGCAGGTCCTTGACACCGTGGCGGATACGCCCGCGCTGGTGGTGAGTACGCCCGGGGCGGAGCCGGTCGCGGAGGGCGGCTATGCGGCAGCGCTGCTGCTCGACGGCTGGGCCATGCTCGGCCGGCCCGATCTGCGGGCCGGGGAGGACGCGCTGCGGCGATGGATTGCGGCCTCGGCGCTGGTGCGGCCCCAGGGAGCCGGCGGAACGGTGGTGGTCGTCGCCGAGCCGACGCTGCGGCCGGTGCAGGCCCTGGTGCGGTGGGATCCCGTGGGGCACGCGGTACGGGAGCTTTCCGAGCGGGCCGAGCTGGGGTTCCCGCCCGTGTCGCGGATGGCTTCGGTCGCCGGTACCCCGGAGGCGCTCTCCGGGTTCCTTGCCGCGTCCGAACTCCCGGGAGACGCGGCGGTGTTGGGCCCAGTGCCCGTGCCGGACGCGGGGCCGGGGCCCGCGCGACGGGCCGGTGCGGCGCCTGCCGGGGAGCGGTGGGAGCGGGTGCTGATCCGGGTGCCGCCGGGGAGCGGGGCCGCGCTCGCCGCTTCGCTGAAGGCGGCTCAGGCCGCGCGGATGGCGCGGGGCGCAGGGGCCGGGGAGCTGGTGCGGATCCGGGTGGACCCGCTGGACATCGGCTAGGTCTGTCCACCGGCTTCCCGCCGGGGGCTTGTCCGTAACCCCCACCCCGCAGCGGGGAACGACGGCGGCGGCTGTCCTCGCCGGGGAAACCGGTGGAGACAGCCGCCGCTTTGCCGTGGTCAGCCGTTGCGCGGGCCCGGGAAGATGTTGGGCCGGGGGTCCTCGCGAAGGGCGGGGCTGCCCGCCGTGGGCTGTGTCGGCATCGCGCGGGCCGCGGGCACCGAGGGGAGCGGGGCGCCGACCGGGACCGGGGGACGGGCGGCCGTGGTGGCGGGCACCGTCTCCGTGGCGCGCTCCGCCTCGGCCGCCGCCTGGGTCGTGGCCCTGCGGGCTCCGTAACGGCGGTGCACCGCCTGCTTGGTGACCCCGAGGGCCGAGCCCACCGCGTCCCACGAGAAGCCCAGCGAACGGTCGAAGTCCACCGCGGCGGTCACCAGCGTCTCGACGCTGTCCCGCAGTTCCTGGGCGAGGCGGACGGTCGGGGCGGGCGCGCGCCCGTACACGACGAAGCCCGCGGAGGGGCTTGAGCGGCGCGGGCGGTAGACGTTGCCGAGCTGGGCGGTGAGCGTACGCAGTGCGTCCACCTGCCGGCGGACCCGCTCGATGTCCCGTACCAGGAGGTGCAGGCTCGCCCGTGCCTGGGCGTCGTGGGTTGCGTGGTCGGCCATGAACAAGCCTCTCGGACCGGCGTTGAAAAGGATCGGGCCGTTGTCGCGGCCCGTTGTGGTCAACTCTTTCTTGACCAACGCGCTAGTTCGTGTGGGGTCACGGTGCAGGGGCGTGTGCGCATATGCACAGGGCGCACGGCCGCGCGTACGCCCCCGTGCGGGCCGTCGAGCGGCGTGGGTGACGGGACGCGGGCGGTGTGATGAGAGCGGCGCCCGGGGCGAGCGGCCCAGCACCCACCGCCCCGCGGAGAGCGGCCCGGTGGTGCGGCTCATAGACTGGTGTGCTTCCCGCACCTTCCCGCACCTTCCCGCTCCGAGAGGCCGACAGCCACCGATGAAGCTCGTCTTCGCAGGCACCCCCGAGGTCGCCGTCCCCGCCCTGGACGCCCTGATCGCCTCCGACCGGCACGAGGTGGCCGCCGTCGTCACCCGGCCCGACGCCCCCGCCGGCCGTGGCCGCAGGCTCGTCGCGAGCCCCGTCGCCCAGCGTGCGGAGGAGGCCGGCATCGAGGTGCTCAAGCCCGCGAAGCCGCGCGACGAGGACTTCCTGGCGCGCCTTCGCGAGATCGCGCCCGACTGTTGCCCGGTCGTCGCCTATGGCGCGCTGCTGCCCAAGGTCGCCCTGGACATCCCGGCCCACGGCTGGGTCAACCTGCACTTCTCGCTGCTGCCCGCCTGGCGCGGCGCCGCGCCCGTGCAGCACGCCGTGATGGCGGGGGACGAGATCACCGGTGCCTCCACGTTCCTGATCGAGCAGGGGCTCGACTCCGGGCCGGTGTACGGGACCGTCACCGAAGTCGTCAGGCCCACCGACACCAGCGGCGACCTGCTCACCCGCCTCGCCTTCGCGGGCTCGGGCCTGCTCGCCGCCACCATGGACGGCATCGAGGACGGCTCCCTGAAGGCCGTACCGCAGCCCGCCGACGGCATCACCCTCGCCCCGAAGATCACCGTCGAGGACGCCCAGGTGGACTGGTCCGCTCCGGCCCTCCGCGTCGACCGGGTCGTGCGTGGCTGCACCCCGGCGCCCGGTGCCTGGTCCGTGTTCCGCGGGGAGCGGCTGAAGATCATCCAGTCCGGCCTCGTCGCCGACCGCACCGACCTCGCGCCCGGTGAGCTCGGCGCCGCCAAGAACAATGTGTACGTCGGCACCGGCTCGCACGCCGTGGAGCTGCTCTGGGTCCAGCCGCAGGGCAAGAAGCCGATGCGCGGCGCCGACTGGGCGCGCGGGGTGCGGATCGCCCCGGGCGAGCGGCTCGGCGACACCGACGTACGCTGAATAGGTTCAGCCCCCATCCAATAGCGGAGCACCTTTGAGCGACCAGCCGAGCCGGCGACCCCAGAAGCAGGGAAAGCCCGGCAAGCCCCACCGCCGTCCCAAGAAGGACCCCGTCCGTTTCCTCGCCTTCGAGGCGCTGCGGGCCGTGGACGAGCGTGACGCCTACGCGAACCTCGTCCTGCCGCCGCTCCTGCGCAAGGCCCGCGAGAAGGAGGGGCCCGACAAGTTCGACGCGCGTGACGCCGCGCTCGCCACCGAGCTGGTCTACGGGACGCTGCGCAGGCAGGGGACGTACGACGCGATCGTGGCCGCCTGCATCGACCGGCCGCTGCGCGAGGTCGACCCGCCGGTCCTCGACGTCCTGAACATGGGCGTCCACCAGTTGCTCGGCACGCGCATCCCCACGCACGCCGCCGTCTCCGCCTCCGTGGAGCTGGCGCGTGTGGTGCTCGGTGACGGGCGGGCCAAGTTCGTGAACGCGGTCCTGCGCAAGGTCGCCGCCGACGATCTCGACGGCTGGGTGGAGAAGGTCGCTCCGCCCTACGACGAGGACGCCGAGGACCATCTCGCCGTCGTCCACTCGCACCCCCGCTGGGTCGTCTCCGCACTCTGGGACGCGCTCGGCGGCGGCCGCGCGGGCATCGAGGACCTCCTGGAAGCCGACAACGAGCGGCCCGAGGTGACGCTCGTGGCGCGGCCCGGACGCACCACCGCCGACGAACTCCTCGACGCGGTCGGCGAGGAGTCCGCGCTGCCGGGGCGCTGGTCCCCGTACGCCGTGCGGCTGAGCGAAGGCGGCGAACCCGGGTCCATCGAGGCCGTGCGCGAGGGGCGGGCCGGGGTCCAGGACGAGGGCAGCCAGCTCGTCGCGATCGCACTCGCGAACGCCCCGGTCGAGGGGCGCGACGAGAAGTGGCTCGACGGATGCGCCGGGCCCGGCGGCAAGGCCGCCATGCTCGCGGGTCTCGCGGCCGGGCGGGGCGCCGCCCTCCTCGCCGCCGAGAAGCAGCCGCACCGGGCCCGTCTCGTCGCGCAGGCCCTGCGGGGCAACCCGGGCCCCTACGAGGTCATCGCCGCCGACGGTACCCGGCCGCCGTGGCAGCCCGGCACCTTCGACCGCGTCCTGATGGACGTGCCCTGCACGGGACTCGGCGCCCTGCGCCGCCGCCCCGAGGCCCGCTGGCGCCGCCGCCCCGAGGACCTGGACGGCTTCGCACCGCTCCAACGAGGGCTGCTGCGTACGGCGTTGGAGTCGGTGCGCGTCGGGGGCGTCGTCGGATACGCCACCTGTTCACCGCACCTCGCGGAGACGCGTGCCGTCGTCGACGACGTGCTCAAGCAGCACGAGGGGGCCGAACTCATCGACGCGCGTCCGCTGATGCCGGGCGTTCCCGCGCTCGGCGACGGACCCGACGTCCAGCTGTGGCCGCATCTGCACGGCACGGACGCGATGTACCTAGCGCTGATCCGGCGGACCGCCTGAGGGAACCTTCGCCGGAGCCGGTGCGGGAGGGGCCGCCGGGTCCTTGCTCAGGGCGTGCGGCCACCACACCTTCGGTCCGACGTCCAGGAACAACGCGGTGACCAGGACGGACCGCACGACGAAGGTGTCAAGGAGGACGCCGAGCGCGACCGCGAAGCCGATCTCGGCGAACGCCACCATCGGGAGCGTGCCGAGGGCCGCGAAGGTGCCCGCGAGGACCAGGCCCGCCGACGTGATGACCGCGCCGGTCGCGGCGAGCCCCGTCACCACGCCCGCACGGGTGCCCTGTCGGCCCGCCTCCTCGCGGATGCGGGTCGACAGGAAGATGTTGTAGTCGATGCCGAGCGCCACCAGGAACACGAAGACGAAGAGCGGGAAGTCGGTGGACTCGCCCGCGTAGTCGAAGAGGTGGCGGAAGGCGAGCGCGCTGATGCCGAGCGCGGCGGAGAAGGAGAGCACCACCGTCGCGATCAGGAGCAGCGGCGCGACCAGGGCGCGCAGCAGCACGGCGAGGATCAGCAGGACGACCACGAGGACGAGCGGGATCACCAGCTTGTTGTCGTGGGTCGTCGCGCGGTCCATGTCCAGGAGGGCCGCCGTGCCGCCGCCCACCTGGGCGTCCGCGTCGGGCACCGCGTGCACCGCGTCGCGCACCCGCTCCACGGTCTGTTTGGCCGCCTCGCTGTCGGAGGGGTCGGTCGGCGTCGCCTCGAACAGGACCTGGCCCCCGGCCTCCGCCTTCGTCCCCGGCGGTACGCCGATGCTCGCCGGGTCCACGCCACGCGTACCCGCGACCGCGCCACGGACCTCGTCGGCCTGGTCGGCGTTCGCCACGATCACCAGCGGGTCGCCGCTGCCCGCGGGGAAGTACTTCCCCTGCACCTCCTGGCCGACGATCGAGTCCGGTTTGTCCGTGAACGAGTCCGCGTTGCTGAGTCCTTCGGCGCGCAGCTGCGTCAGGCCGAGGGCCAGGGCCGCGAGGGCCACCGCGGTGACGCTCCAGGTCAGGCGCGGGCGGTGGGAGATGCGGTGGCCCATGCGGGCCCAGACGCCGCGCTCGGTGGGCTCCTGGGAACCGTTGTGCGGGATCAGCGGCCAGAAGAGCCACCGGCCGCAGACCACCAGGAGCGCGGGGAACAGCGACAGCATCGCGAACAGGGCGACCGCGACACCGATGGCCGCCACGGGCCCGAGGCCGCGCGTCGAGTTCATGTCGGCGGTGAGCAGCACGAGCATGCTGACCACGACCGTCGCGCCCGACGCGATGACCGCCGGCCCCGCCCGGTGCAGGGCTAGCTGCATGGCCTCGTGCCGGTCCTCGTGGCGGCGTAGCTCCTCGCGGTAGCGGGCGACCAGGAGCAGGGCATAGTCCGTCCCCGCCCCGAAGACGAGGACCGTCAGGATGCCCGCGCTCTGGCCGTTGACCGTCAGGCCCGCGTGCTCCGCCAAGAGGTAGATCAGCGCCTGCGCCGTGAAGAGGGAGACGACCGCCGCGAGCAGCGGGACGATCAGGAGGACCGGGCTGCGGTAGGTGATCAGGAGGATCACGACGACGACGGCGGCCGCCGACAGGAGCAGCGTCGAGTCGATGCCCTCGAACGCCTCCGAGAAGTCCGCCGACGTACCGCCGGGCCCGGTGACGTGCACCGACAGACCGCCCGAGCCTCCGCCCACGACCTCGCGCATGGAGTCCACGGCAGGCGTGATCCGCTCCCAGCCCTTCTCGTCCATGGTGATGGGCACGTAGATCTGGGCGGCCTCGGCCGCGTCGGCGCCCGAGGTGTTCTTCGTGTCGAAGGCGGGGCCACGGGTCTCGGCGCCGCGCACGCCGTGGGCGCGCAACTCCTTGAGCTCGTCGACGTCCTCGGAGATCCGCGCCCGGTCCTCGGCGGTCAGCCCGCCGTCGCGGGCGTACACGATGATCGCGGGAATCTGTTCGGGCCTGAACTCCTCGGAGGCTTCCAGGACTTGGGTGGATTCCGCGGAGCCCGGCAGCCAAGAGGACGCCTGGTTGTCCTGGGCGTCCGTGAGCTTCTGGGCGAGCGGTGCCGCGGCGACGGTCAGCACCAGCCAGAACAACACCACGAGCCACTTGGAGCGCCGCCCGCACACCAGCCAGGCCACTCCTCGGCTCGCCTGGCGCTGTCCGTCCGACCGTTCGTCTGGCATGGCTACCCCCGCTGCCCCACGTGGTGCCGGTGGACCGCCCAGCATGGCATGTGGTCCATGGTCAAAGGAGCCGGTTGGCTCACGCCACGGACCGCGGAAGGCAACGAGCGCGGGGCATGGCAGTCTTGGGGCATGGCCGTGCAGATCAACCCCAGCATCCTGTCCGCGGATTTCGCCCGTCTTGCCGAGGAGGCAAGGGCGGTCGAAGGTGCCGACTGGCTCCATGTCGACGTCATGGACAACCACTTCGTCCCCAACCTCACCCTTGGGGTGCCGGTCGTAGAGTCTCTCGCCCGAGCGACGGACACGCCGCTGGACTGCCATCTGATGATCGAGGACGTCGATCGCTGGGCGCCGCAGTACGTCGAAGCGGGCGCCGGATCGGTCACCTTCCACGCGGAGGCGGCCGCGGCTCCCGTCCGCCTGGCCCGCGAGATCCGCGCCAAGGGCGCCCGCGCCTCCATGGCGCTGAAGCCCGCGACGCCCATCGAGCCGTACGAGGATCTGCTGCCCGAGCTCGACATGCTGCTGATCATGACCGTCGAGCCCGGCTTCGGCGGCCAGGCGTTCCTCGACATCATGCTCCCGAAGATCCGCCGTACCCGCGAGTTGATCAGCAAGCACGGCCTCGAACTCTGGCTCCAGGTCGACGGCGGCGTCTCGGCCGCGACCATCGAGCGCTGCGCCGAGGCCGGCGCCGACGTCTTCGTCGCGGGCTCCGCGGTCTACGGGGCCGACGACCCGGCGGCGGCGGTACGTGCACTGCGCACCCAGGCGGCCGGGGCGACGTCCTCGGCGGCGTGGGCATGCGACCACTGAGCCACGGATACGTGAACGCAGCCCTTCAGGGCTGATCAAGTACGCCGGATCTGCAAGGATGAACGGCGAACCCTGGTTGTGCTGCGGCAATGGGCGAGAAGCCGTGGCAATGTGCGCGAAGCCGTACCAATGCGTGTGAATGCGCAGGCGTATACGTGTGACTGCGCAGGCGTGTGAACGCGTGAACGGCAGTTGCTTGAAAATGACAGTCTTGAAATGACAGTGAGGAGACCGTCGTGTCGACGGGCGGCCGGTCAGCCATGCGGATGGGACCCGCGGAGCTGGTGCAGGCGGCGGCCATGGCCCGCCGCTTCTATCTCGAGGGCAAATCCAAGATCCAGATCGCCGAGGAGTTCGGCGTCAGCCGCTTCAAGGTGGCCCGGGTCCTGGAGACGGCCCTGGAGCGTGACCTCGTACGGATCGAGATCCGTGTGCCCGCCGAGCTGGACGCGGAGCGCTCGGACGCGCTGCGCGCCCGCTACGGCCTGCGGCACGCGGTCGTCGTCGAGTCGCCGGCCCCGGCCGACGAGATCGACGAGTCGCCCGACCCCGAGAACCTCGGCGAGGTCGCGGCCGATCTGCTCGGCGAGCTCGTCACCGAGGGCGATGTCCTCGGCCTCGCGTGGGGGCGCTCGACCATTCACATGGCCGCCGCCCTCGATCAGCTGCCGCCGTGCACGGTGGTGCAGCTGACGGGTGTGTACGACGCCGGGACCGCCGAGCGCGGCTCCGTCGAGGCCGTGCGGCGCGCCGCGCAGGTCTCCGGCGGCGAGGCCCACCCCATCTACGCGCCGATGCTCCTGCCGGACCCGGCCACCGCGGCGGCGCTGCGCAACCAGACGGGCATCGCCCGGGCCTTCGAGTACTTCGACAAGGTGACCGTGGCCGCGGTGTCCATCGGCTCCTGGGAGCCCGGCATCTCCACCGTCCACGACATGCTCAGCGACGAGGAGCGGGCGCATTACGCCTCGCTGGGCGTCGCCGCCGAGATGTCCGCGCACCTCTTCGACGCCGAGGGGCGCCGGGTCGGGCGCGACCTGGGCGAGCGGTGCATCACCGTCGAGGCGGACCGGCTCCGGCGGATCCCCGAGGTGGTCGCCATCGCCGGTGGGCAGCGAAAGGCCGCCGCGATCGACGCGGTGCTGCGTTCGGGGCTTGTGACGAGCCTCGTCACGGACACCGCCGCCGCTGATCAGCTGATGGTCATGGGGGCCACTCCGCACCCCGCGCTGGACCGGGCGGACCCGGACGGGAGCTGAGTCGTCTGCGGGCCGCGGGGGGTTGGTCGCGCAGTTCCCCGCGCCCCTGACGGGGCGCCGTGGCAGCATCTGTCGCATGCTGACCCGGTTTGTCCCCCGCGCTCTGGCGGCGTTACTTGTCTGCCTCGCTGTCCTTGGCACGGGGTGTTCCTCGGGAAGCAGCTCATCCGCCCCCGCCTGGGCCCCCGGCATGGCCACCGTCCGGGCCGAGCGGCTGCCCGCCGAGGCGCGGCGGACGTTGCGGCTCATCGATGACGGCGGACCCTTCCCGTACGCCAAGGACGGGTCGGTCTTCGGCAACTTCGAGGGCGAGCTGCCGAAGCAGCGGCGCGGCCACTATCGCGAGTACACCGTGCGCACACCCGGCGAACGCGACCGGGGCGCACGGCGGATCGTCACCGGGAGCGGCGGCGAGACCTACTACACGGACGATCACTACGCGTCCTTCAAGGCGGTACTGAGATGACGCCCGAACCGTCGGCGGCCGAGCCGCTGGCACCCGTCCTCGACGCCGTCCGCGCCGCGGGCCTGAGCGCCCTGTCGCTCGACCTGACCGGGGTGAGCGACAAGGACGCCTTCATGGAGCGCTGCGCCCGCGCGCTCGCCCTGCCCGACTGGTTCGGGCGCAACTGGGACGCGCTCGCCGACTGCCTCACCGACCTGGGGTGGGCGTCCGCCGCGCCCGGACGGCTGCTCGTCGTCACCGGCTGGCAGGGGTACGCCGAAGCGGCTCCCCAGGAGTGGATCGTCGCCCAGGAGGTTTTCACCGACGCGGTGGAGTACGCCAAGGAGCGCGGCACGGGCCTGGAGATCGTTCTCGCGCTCGGCACGCGCGCCTGAGCGGACAGTGACCGCCATGGGTCGATCTTGGAGGATCAGACCAGGGCTCCCGGGGCCCGGCTGGGTGATCGTCCCAGGCTGCGCACCACCCGGGACATGGGACACTGAAGTACGTGCTTTTCCCTCGGCCTAACTGTCCGGGGGCCACCTCTGATCGACTGGGATGAGCAGCACGTGCGTTTCCTCAATGACATCCAGCCTGCGTACGACCTGACGTACGACGACGTCTTCATGGTGCCGCGGCGTTCCGCCGTCGGATCGCGTCAGGGCGTGGACCTCTCGTCGCCGGACGGCACCGGCACCACGATCCCGCTGGTCGTCGCGAACATGACCGCGATCGCCGGACGCCGCATGGCTGAGACCGTCGCCCGCCGCGGTGGCCTCGTCGTGATCCCGCAGGACATCCCGATCGAGGTCGTCACCGAGGTCATCTCCTGGGTCAAGACGCGCCACCACGTCCTTGACACCCCGATCGTCCTGGCCCCCACGCAGACCGTCGCCGACGCGCTCGCCCTGCTGTCCAAGCGCGCGCACAACGCGGGCGTCGTCGTGGACGCCGACCAGAAGCCGGTCGGCGTCGTCACCGACACGGACCTGAACGGCGTCGACCGCTTCACCCAGCTGTCCGAGGTCATGTCCAAGGACCTCGTGCTTCTGGACGCGGACATCGACCCGCGCGACGCCTTCAACAAGCTCGACCACGCGAACCGCCGCTACGCCCCCGCGGTGGGCAAGGACGGCCGCCTCGCGGGCATCCTCACCCGCACGGGCGCCCTGCGCGCGACCCTCTACTCGCCCGCCCTCGACGCCAACGGCAAGCTGCGCATCGCCGCCGCCGTCGGCATCAACGGCGATGTCGCGGCCAAGGCCAAGCAGCTTCTCGACGCGGGCGCCGACACCCTCGTCGTGGACACCGCGCACGGCCACCAGGAGTCGATGATCGCCGCGGTCAAGGCCGTGCGCGCGCTCGACCCGCAGGTGCCGATCGTCGCGGGCAACATCGTCGCCGCCGAGGGTGTACGGGACCTGATCGAGGCCGGTGCCGACATCATCAAGGTCGGCGTGGGCCCCGGTGCCATGTGCACCACGCGCATGATGACCGGCGTCGGCCGGCCGCAGTTCTCCGCGGTGCTCGAATGCGCCGCCGAGGCCGCGAAGTTCGGCAAGCACGTGTGGGCCGACGGTGGCGTCCGGCACCCCCGTGACGTCGCGATGGCGCTGGCCGCCGGTGCGTCGAATGTCATGATCGGCTCTTGGTTCGCCGGGACGTACGAGTCCCCGGGCGACCTGCAGCAGGACGCCAACGGCCGCCTCTACAAGGAGTCGTTCGGCATGGCGTCGGCCCGTGCGGTCAAGAACCGCACCAGCGAGGAGTCGGCCTACGACCGTGCCCGCAAGGCGCTGTTCGAGGAGGGCATCTCGACCTCGCGGATGTTCCTGGACCCGGAGCGGCCCGGCGTCGAGGACCTGATCGACTCGATCATCGCGGGCGTCCGTTCCTCCTGCACGTATGCGGGCGCGGGGTCCTTGGCCGAGTTTGCCGAGCGGGCCACTGTGGGTGTGCAGAGCGCCGCGGGTTACGCGGAGGGCAAGCCCCTCCACGCCTCCTGGAGTTAGCCGCTTCGCGGGGAGCTGGGTCGTTCGTCCGCGGGTCCACCGTGGCCGGTCGCGCAGTTCCCCGCGCCCCTTACGGGGCGTAGGTTGCCGCCACCGCCTTCGCCAGCAGTGCGTGGCCCTCGTCGCCCGGATGTACGCCGTCCACCAGGTGTCCGGCGTCCAGTAGTTCGCCGCCCGGCAGCAGGTCGGCGCCAGCGTCCAGGGTCGCCCGCTCCATGGCGGTCCGCAGGTCCCGGAGCGTCGCGCCGAGTGCGTTCTGCGTCGTCTCGGCGTCCGGGCGGATCACCGGGGAGACCACCAGGAGTGGGACGTCCGGGTGGCCCCGGCGCACCAGGCCCAGAAACGCCCGCGCCGTCTCGTACAGCAGCTCCGCCGAATGCGGCGTACGCGACCAGCAGTTCGTGCCGAAGGCGACGGTGATCAAGTCGGCGTCCAGCGAGGCGAGTTGCTCGGCGGAAGCCAGCTCTCCGCGTGCCGCTCCCGCGTATCCGAGGTTCACCGTCTCCACGCCGAGGGCGCGCCCTGCCCGCGCGGGCCACGCCAGGTGCGGACGGCTCGTCGACCAGCCCTCGACGATCGAGTCGCCGTACACCAGCCAGCGCGGCTGTCTCCGCCGTGGCCGCAGTGTTCCGCCGCCGACAGGACGCAGGCCGGTGAGGGCGGGGCGCAGTGTCTGGGGCAGGTGGATGATGAAGTCCCCGTCGGGGCACGGCAGTTGAATGCGGACCGTGTGGGCACCCGGCGTCGCGAGGGTGTCACGGGCGGACCCAGGTGCCGCTGCGGCATCGGCGTGTCCGTGTGAGCCGGTGGCCGCGGTGTCCTCGCCCCACGACGCGGGCGCG
This sequence comes from Streptomyces sp. NPDC054872, assembly GCF_053610705.1. Lineage (NCBI taxonomy): Bacteria > Bacillati > Actinomycetota > Actinomycetes > Kitasatosporales > Streptomycetaceae > Streptomyces > Streptomyces sp. NPDC054872. The sequence continues at coordinate 119,173 of NZ_JBSGYY010000018.1, forward strand.
CCGTCGCTTTCCGCGGAGCCGTCCACCCCCGCCCGCCCATCGCCGCTCCCGTCGTCCGAGTCGGTGTCGGAGGCCGTGAGGAGCGTGAAGACGGGGGGTGCCGTGCTGTGCGCGTCCGTCGGGGAGGGGTGGGACGCGGCGTAGGTGATCTCCACGGCGGTCACTCCGCGCGCCGTTAACTCGAGGCGTACCCCGGCCGGCAGACCCGCCCGCTCCCAGGTGTCCCGGGGCAGCCGCTCCCGGTCGGCCGGGTCGGCGCGCACCACCTGGCCGTCCTCGGTCCACCAGGGCGCACCCCGCACGAACTCCCTCACCGTGCGCTCCCGATGGTCGGATACGGGAACTTCACGCCGACCCCGCCGTCCACGACGAGCGTCTGCCCGGTGACGTACGAGGAGAGCGGCGAGGCGAAGAAGAGCAGCGCGGAGGCGATGTCCGAGGTCTCGGCCACCCGGTCGAGCGGGGCGTTGGCGGCGTTGCGCGCGCGGCCCTCCTCGCCGATCAGGCCCGCCACGCGCGGCGTCCACACGACGCCGGGCGCCACCGCGTTCACCCGTACACCGCGCGGGCCGTACTCCACCGCCGCCGAGCGGACCAGGGAGATCAGGCCCGCCTTGGCCGCCCCGTACGCGGCGTGCAAGGGCGCCGCCGTCAGACCCGACACCGACGCGACGAAGACCAGGGCGCCACCGCCCGCCTCGGCGAGCGCCTCGCCGCCGTACTGGACCGCCAGCCAGGCGTGCCGCAGGACGAGGGAGAAGTGCCAGTCCCAGGAGGCGTCGTCCAGCTCGCCCAGAGGCGCGTAGCGGGCCATGCCGACGATGTCGACGACACCGCCGAGCGGGCCCAACTCCCGCCGTGCATGGGCGAAGAGCTCCCGCATCTCCTCGCGCCGTGTCACGTCCGCGACGTACGGGACGCCGCCCGTCTCGGCGGCGACCGCCTCCGCGCGGCCCTTGTCGAGATCCACGCACAGGACCCGCGCGCCCGCCGCCGTGAGCGCGTGCGCGGTCTGGCGGCCGATGCCGTTGCCCGCGCCGAGCAGGACGAAGGCCCGGTCGTCCAGGCGGTGCAGGGAGGCGTAGTCGGGGACGGGGGAGGTGTCGAGCGGTTCGCTCACGGTGCCGCCCGCCGGGGCCGGTAGGACGCCAGCTCCGGGAGGACTTCCTTGCCCAGGATCTCGATCGTGCGCAGGATCTCCTGGTGCTCCAGATAGCCCCACTGGACGTAGCAGATGAGCTGGTCGATGCCGAGGTCGGCGTAGCGCTTGGCCTTGCGGACGATCGTCTCCGCGTCACCGATGAGGATCATGTCCCCGGCGTCGAACTCCTCGACGGGGACGTTCCCTTCGATGATCGGGGTGAGGAAGGGGAAGGTCCGCTCGCGCTCGTCGGGGGTCAGGTGCGGCAGCTCCCAGTCGAGCGTGAACTGGGCCAGGTTGCGGTACCACCAGGCCACCGAGTCCCAGACCCGCCGCGAGGGGCGGTCCGCCACGTGCACCAGCGTGTACGCGCTGACCCGGTCCGTGGTGACGTCCGTGATCGGGGACGGGGTGCGTGCCGCCGCACGGTACGCGGCGACCTGGCGGGCCATCGCGTCGAGCGGCTGCATGATCGAGAAGGAGAGCAGACCGAGGCCCGCCGCGCCCGCCACCTCCGCCGAGCCGGGGGACGTGGCGGCCATCCAGCACGGCGGGTGCGGGTCCTGGACCGGCTTGGGGGTGACCATCCGCCGGGGGAAGGTGAAGCGCTCCGACTCGTAGGCGAAGTACTCCTCGCGCCACATGCCCGTGACGATCTCGATCGCCTCGCGCCAGTCGGACCGCGACTGCTCCCTGTCGACACCGAAGGCCGTCTGTTCCATGGGGGTCGAGCGGCCGGTGCCCCATTCCACCCGGCCGTCCGACAGCACGTCCACGGCCGCCACCTTCTCCGCGATCCGCTGTGGCGGAGTGAAGCCGAAAGGGGTGAGAGTGACGCCGAAGCCGAGGCGTATCCGCTCGGTGAGCGCCGCGAGATGCCCGAGGAGCACCTCGGGGGCCGGACAGTGCGAGCGCCCCTCGCGGAAGTGGTGCTCCACCGCCCACACCGTGCGGAAGCCGACCCGGTCCGCGAGCCGGATCTGTTCGACGGCCTCGCGGTAGGCGCGCTGCTCGGCGGTGCGCTGGCCGTGCGGATGCGGTCCGTTCCAGGGCTTCGGTACGTCGATCTCGTACAGCACATCGAGGTCCATCGCCTGCTGCCTCCCTCTCGACCGGGGTGCACGATCGGCTCGACCGGGATGCACCATGAGGCAGATCTGACGAAGTGTCAACCACCTCCCCGGACCCTCGTGACGCAACGGACGAAACGGACCGCGCAACGAAGACCCGCGGGAAGGGGAAGTACGCAACGATCATGCGGGTCTGCGCAAGGTTGCTGCATTACGTACGTGAAGCGCGCCTCATAGAGTCATCCGCTGTACGTGGTGTGGCGGGGACCGCCTGCTCGGCGGTCCCCAGCCATGCGTGGGAGCTGCCGCCGGTTCCGCCCGCCCTGACCGGCAGCGATGAAGGAGCCACGCGTGCTCGACCAAGGCGCACCCCCGCAGAACCGACCGACCCCCCGGGGGGCCGCGGGGTTCGGCAGTCGCTTGATGCGGCGCAAGCCGGTGGAACTCCTGGTCGCGGAGGGCGGCCAGGGTGAGGGCGGCTCACTGCGGCGCTCACTGGGCATGTGGCAGTTGACCATGATCAGCATCGGCGCCACGCTCGGCACGGGCATTTTCGTGGTCCTCGGCGAGAGCGTCCCCAAGGCCGGACCCGCCGTCACCATCTCCTTCGTGATCGCCGGACTCACCGCACTCTTCTCGGCGCTCTCGTACGCCGAGCTGGCCGGCACCATACCGGTCGCGGGCTCCTCGTACTCGTACGCGTACGCAACGATGGGCGAACTCATCGCCTGGGTCTGCGGCTGGTGCCTCGTCCTGGAGTACGGCGTGTCCGTGGCCGCCGTGGCCGTCGGCTGGGGCGAGTACCTCAACGAGCTGCTCGACGGCACCATCGGCGTCACCATCCCGGACGCCCTCTCGGCGGCGCCCGGTGAGGTCGACGGGGCCATCATCAACCTGCCCGGCCTGATCGTCGTCCTGCTCGCCATGGTGTTCCTGCTCGGCGGCGCCAAGGAGTCGGCGCGGGCCAACACGATCATGGTCATCGTGAAGATCGCCGCGCTCGTGCTCTTCTGCACCATCGGCTTCATGGGCTTCAAGTCCGGCAACTACTCCGACTTCATGCCGCTCGGCACGGCCGGCGTCAGCGCTGCCGCCGCGAGTCTCTTCTTCTCGTACATCGGCTTCGACGCCGCCTCCACCGCCGGTGAGGAAGCGAAGAACCCGCAGCGCGACCTGCCCCGCGCGATCATGCTGTCGCTGATCATCGTCACGGCCCTCTACGTCCTGGTCGCCGCCGTCGCCGTCGGCGCCTGGAACTGGAAGGACTTCGAGGGTTCCGAGGCCGCGCTCGCCGCGATCATGAACGACGTCAGCGGCCAGAGCTTCTGGGGCACGCTGCTCGCAGCCGGCGCCGTCATCTCCATCGCGTCCGTCGTCCTGACCGTCCTCTACGGCCAGACCCGCGTCCTGTTCGCCATGTCCCGCGACGGCCTGGTCCCCAAGGCGTTCGGCAAGGTCAGCAAGAAGACCGGCACGCCCCGCGTGAACACCGTCATCGTGTCGCTGTTCTGCGCCGCGCTCGCCTCGGTCATCCCGCTCGGCAAGCTCGTCGACGCCACCAGCATCGGCACGCTCTTCGCCTTCGGCCTGGTCAACATCGCCGTCATCGTGCTGCGCCGGACCCGCCCGGACATGCCGCGCACCTTCCGCGTGCCGCTGGGCTGGCTGTTCCCGGTCCTCGGCTTCGGTTTCTGCGCGTACAACATGTTCAGCCTCGACTCCATCACCTGGGTCGTGTTCGGTGTCTGGATGGCCGTCGGCCTCGTGTTCTACTTCCTGTACGGCATGAGCCGCTCCCGATTGGCCTCCGCAGAGAAGTGATCCACCCCCAGTGCGACTGAACGATCTCGACGAACGCATCGTGCACGCCCTCGCCGAGGACGCCCGCCGCTCCTACGCCGACATCGGCCAGCTGGTCGGGCTCTCCGCGCCCGCCGTGAAACGGCGCGTCGACCGGCTGCGGGAGACCGGGGCCATCACGGGATTCACCGTGCGGGTCGATCCGGCCGCGCTCGGCTGGGAGACCGAGGGGTTCATCGAGATCTACTGCCGTCGCAACACCTCGCCGGAGGCGATCCGGCGAGGCCTGGAGAGGTATCCGGAGATCTCGTCCGCGTCCACCGTCACCGGTGACGCGGACGCGGTCGTCCAGGTCTTCGCCGCCGACATGCGGCACTTCGAGCGGGTGCTCGAACGGATCGCGGGGGAGCCGTTCGTGGAGCGGACGAAGTCCGTGCTCGTGCTGTCGCCGCTGATGCGGCGGTTCTCTTCCGGGGCGCCCGCGTAGGCCCCCCCCGGCGCGCCGCTGCCGAGCCTTGTCCTGTGAGCCCGGTGCGGTCAGTCGGTCGGGTACGTGGGGTGCCAGGGCTTGACGTCGAAGTCGCCGGTGCCCTTCTTGACCGTCTCGAAGGGGGCGGAGCTCGTGCACTTGGTCAGCTTCTTGGTCCCGTCGGGGCGGCCCACGGATGCCCAGCTGTAGCCCAGGCGGTCGTGCTTGCCCTGGTCGTGGACCGTGAAGCCGACGCGGCCGCCCTTGATGTCCTTCAGGTTGGTGCCGGTGATGACGCCGGTGACCGTGGCGACCTTGCCGCCCGTCATCAGGCAGTCGATGCGCCCCTCGGCCCAGCCGCCCGTGCCGCCCGGCTTGTCCAGGTGCACGAACTTGAAGGTGCCGGTCGCCTTGTCCGGACGCATGTTGTCGCGCTTGGCCAGATGGGCGTCGAAAGTGAACGTCACATCCTCGGTGGTCTTGCGGTAGAGCTTCGCGGTGCCGGTGAGGGTGGCGGCCTCCCGGGCGTGGGTGGTCTTCGAGGCGGCCTTGCGGGGGCCGCCGCCGTCCGCCGCGACAGCCGCTCCCACCGCCCCGGTGGAGAGCAGCAGGGCGGTTGCCGCGGCGATCACACGCCTGTGCGTGCTGGTCAGGCGGCTGTCGGCGATCCGAGTGCGTGCGTTGCGGCTCACGGGGAGCCTCCGTCCGAAGTGCCGTTCACCCGGTCCTTCCGGGTGAGATCACGGTCTCGCGGCAGGGGGTGCCGGCACGTCCGGCCACAGGCGGCAATCCGCCTCCCCCGTGCGGCGGGGAACACCCCCGCCCGCCCTGCGCCCGGGGGTGGACACGGCTACGGCTCCGGTCCCACGCCGTCGCGCAACGAATCGCCGCCGAGCGGCCCACAAGCGCAACAGATCAAGCATCTGCCCGCAACGCTCGCGCCTTGTCCGGACGGGGCCGCCGACCGTACCGTCTAACGGACCCCACCTGCCCCTTCGTACGCCCCGAGGATCCGCCATGCCTGCGCTGCGCACCGCCCTGCTCCAGAGTTCCGGGCAGCTCGGCTCCGTCGCCGAGAACCTCAAGGCGCTGGACGACGCCGCGGGCCGTGCCGCGGCGGCCGGGGCGGGGCTCCTTGTCGCGCCCGAGCTGTACCTCACCGGGTACGCGATCGGCGACGACGTGCCGCGTCTGGCCGAGGCCGCCGACGGGGCGTCGGCCACTGCGATCGCCGAGACCGCCGTACGCCACGGCGTCGCGATCGCCTACGGCTACCCGGAGCGGGACGGCGAAGCGGTCTTCAACTCCGTCCATCTGATCGGCGCCGACGGCTCGCGCCTCGCGAACTACCGCAAGACCCACCTCTTCGGCTGCTTCGAGCGGGATCACTTCACCCCCGGTGAACAGGCCGTCGTACAGACGGAGTTGGACGGCCTGCGGGTCGGCCTGATGATCTGCTACGACGTGGAGTTCCCGGAGAACGTCCGCGCGCACGCGCTCGCGGGCACCGATCTGCTGCTCGTGCCCACGGCCCAGATGCACCCCTTCCAGTTCGTCGCGGAGTCGGTCGTGCCGGTGCGGGCCTTCGAGAACCAGATGTACGTCGCGTACGTCAACCGGGTCGGCAAGGAAGGGGAGTTCGAGTTCGTCGGGCTCTCCACGCTGGCAGGTCCCGACGGCGTCGCGCGCACCCGCGCCGGACGGGACGAGCAGCTGGTGTTCGCCGACGCGGACCCGGTCTTCCTCGCCGCGTCGCGCGAGGCCAATCCCTACCTGCGCGACCGCCGCCCGGGTCTGTACGCGTCCCTGATCTGACCCGCACCGAGCTCCCCCCTTCTTCTGTTCTGCCGTTCCCGCAAGGAGTCCGTACCCCATGACGTCCACGGTGCCCACCGCCGTCCAGCACACCGACGCCCAGCCGCCGATCACCATGTTCGGTCCGGACTTCCCGTACGCGTACGACGATTTCCTCGCCCACCCGGCGGGCCTCGGCCAGATACCCGCGACCGAGCACGGCACCGAGGTCGCGGTCATCGGCGGCGGCCTGTCCGGCATCGTGGCGGCGTACGAACTGATGAAGATGGGCCTCAAGCCCGTCGTCTACGAGGCCGACCAGATCGGCGGCCGCCTTCGCACCGTCGGTTTCGAGGGCTGTTCCACCCGTGGTGAAGAAGCAGCCCTGACCGCCGAGATGGGCGCGATGCGCTTCCCGCCGTCCTCGACGGCGCTGCAGCACTACATCGACCTGGTGGGCCTCAAGACCCAGCCGTTCCCGAACCCGCTCGCCGAGTCGACGCCCTCCACGGTCGTCGACCTCAAGGGCGAGTCGCACTACGCCGAGACCGTCGCCGACCTGCCGCAGGTCTACCGCGACGTGGCGAAGGCGTGGAACGACTGCCTGGAGGAGGGCGCCGACTTCTCCGACATGAACCGCGCCCTGCGCGAGCGCGACGTGCCGAAGATCCGCGAGATCTGGTCCAAGCTCGTCGAGAAGCTCGACAACCAGACCTTCTACGGATTCCTCTGCGAGTCCGAGGCCTTCAAGTCCTTCCGGCACCGCGAGATCTTCGGCCAGGTCGGCTTCGGCACGGGCGGCTGGGACACCGACTTCCCCAACTCCATCCTGGAGATCCTGCGCGTCGTCTACACCGAGGCCGACGACCACCACCGCGGCATCGTCGGCGGCAGCCAGCAGCTGCCCCTGCGTATGTGGGACCGCGAGCCGCAGAAGATCGTGCACTGGGACCTCGGCACGTCCCTGAGCTCGCTGCACGAGGGCGGCGTGCCGAAGCCCGCCGTGACCCGTCTTGACCGCACCGCGGGCAACCGCGTGACCGTCACCGACTCCTCGGGCGACATCCGCACCTACCAGGCGGCGATCTTCACCGCCCAGTCCTGGATGCTGCTCTCGAAGATCGCGTGCGACGACTCGCTCTTCCCCATCGACCACTGGACGGCGATGGAGCGGACCCACTACATGGAGTCCTCCAAGCTCTTCGTCCCGGTGGACCGGCCGTTCTGGCTGGACAAGGACGAGGAGACGGGCCGTGACGTCATGTCGATGACGCTCACCGACCGGATGACGCGCGGCACGTACCTGCTCGACGACGGTCCGGACAAGCCCGCGACCATCTGCCTCTCCTACACCTGGTGCGACGACAGCCTGAAGTGGCTGCCGCTGTCGGCGAACGAGCGCATGGAGGTCATGCTCAAGTCGCTCGGCGAGATCTATCCCAAGGTCGACATCCGCAAGCACATCATCGGCAACCCGGTGACGGTGTCGTGGGAGAACGAGCCGTACTTCATGGGCGCCTTCAAGGCGAACCTGCCGGGTCACTACCGCTACCAGCGGCGCCTGTTCACGCACTTCATGCAGGATCGCCTGCCGGCGGACAAGCGGGGTATTTTCCTCGCCGGGGATGACATCTCCTGGACGGCGGGGTGGGCCGAAGGCGCTGTGACGACCGCGCTGAACGCCGTGTGGGGCGTCATGCATCACCTTGGCGGGGCCACGGACGGGACCAACCCCGGTCCCGGGGACGTCTATGACGAGATTGCTCCCGTCGAGCTGCCTGAGGACTGACAGGCAGCGCCGTTTCGGCTGGGGCGTGTGGGAATGCGACGGCCCGTCGTGGCTGGTCGCGCAGTTCCCCGCGCCCCTTCGGGGCGCCTGCCCTATACCCCCGCCGCCCTCGCCGCCTCGTACACCTCCGCCGCCAGATCCTTCAGCTCCTCGGCATCCCTCGTGCTGCCCGCGAGTTCGATGAGGATCTCCTCCACCGCGCCCGTCGAGGCATGCGCCGCGAGGTCCTCGACGATCTGGGCGACGTTGCCCCGGAAGGGGGCGCGCTTCTCGCCCTCGTACGGCTTCGCCGTGTACCGCGCGTTGGCCCGCAGGACGCTCTGGACCGGCCGCGTCCGGCCCCGCTCGGCGGCCAGTTCCTTCAGGGCCTGCGCCTGCTCGGCCAGCTTCGCGGCGCCCACGCCCACCGGCATCCAGCCGTCGGCGCGGTCGACGAGCCTGCGCAGGGAGCGCGGGCTGTTGGCGGGCAGCAGGATGGGGATGGGGCGCGCGGGCTTGGGGCCGACCACCGAGGGGGCGATCGTGGTCAGCTCGCCCTCGTACGACACCGGGTCCGGGCCCCACACCGCGTGGCAGACGTCGATCAGCTCGTCCAGAACCTTGCCGCGCTTCTCGAAGGGGGCCACCCCCGAAGCCGCGTACTCGTCGTGGGACCAGCCCGTGCCGAACCCCGCGACGACGCGGCCGCCGCTCGCCGCGTCCAACGTGGCCAGTGAGCGCGCCAGTTGGAACGGGATGTGCAGCGGGGCGACCAGGACGCTGGTGCCCAGGCGGGCCCGCTCGGTGGCGGCGGCGGCCAGGGTCAGCGTGACCAGCGGATCGGCCACCGAGCGGTAGGTGTCGGGCCAGGGCAGTCCCTCGATGCCGTACAGACCCTGGGTCGCGGGCTCGGGGAACAGGACGCGTTCGAAGACCCACAGGCTCTCGTACCCGATCTCCTCGGCGGCGCGGGCGACGGCCGGGACATCCCGCCCGAGGCTGTACTGCCGGCCCTGCGGGAGGCTGAGACCGAGTCGTGTGGCCATGCTGGTGCTCCTTCGCATCCGGGGTCACTGCCTTCAACGTACAGCTATGCGCGGGGAGTTCCTCGGCGGCGGACGCACGGCGGCCGGATCAGTCCGGCAGGGGAGTGAGCAGCATCCGGCCCACCAGGCCGACCGCTCCGTCCAGACGCTCCCGGAACTCCTCGGCGACGGCGGGCAGTTCGTCCAGCGCCCGCAGCGTCAGGGCCGTCGCCCAGGCGCTGTCCCTGGCCCGCTCCAGACTCCAGGAACCAAGCAGGTGGGTGAGCGGGTCGGCGATCTGGAAGAGGTCGGGGCCCGGCATCAGATCTTCGCGGATGTTCTCCTCCAGCGAGACGAGGATGTCGCCCACGCGGTCGAACTCGTCCTCCAGGTCCGCCGGTTCGCAGCCGAGCGTACGACAGGTGTCCATGACGGCCAGCGGAAGGTCGTGGCCGATGTGCGCGTTGATGCCCGCGAGCGCGAACTGCAGCGGGCGTACGCCGGGATGGCGCCGGAGCTGGAACAGCGGGCGCCAGCAGGCGGGCGGCCTGCGGTCGGCGGCCACCGCGTCGACCGCCCGCAGATAGCGCTCGGCGAAGAGCACGTCCAGCGTGACCGCGGCTCCGCTGTCCGGAAAACGGCCGGTGTCGAGATGGCGTCCCACCTCTTCGGTCACCGACAGATAGACCCGGTTGAAGACCCCGACCCCGTCGCCCGACGGGAAGCCGGTGCCGAGCGCGCGCATCCGCGTCACCACGTCGTCAACCCCGAGTGCCGAGCCTGTGGACCCCGCGAACCGCTCCGACTGCGCCATGGTGGCAGGGTCCCAGCCCTAGGCTGGCCCGAGTGCCACCGCACCGGCCGCTTCCCCAGAACGAGGGAACGGTGACCGTGTGTGCCCCTGGGGAGGGGAGCCGGCACACCGTGTCAGGGGGACACGGGGGAGGGACAGCACCGTGACAGGTCACCGCGCACGACATCGCGCCGAACGGCGGGCCGAGCGGAGGGGCGCCGCCCGCCGTGGCGTCATGGTCGCCGCGGCCTCGGTCGTGGCCGCCGTCGGCGCCGTCACCGGAATGGTGTCCGCCCTGGACGAGGGCGGCGGCAAGGACCAGGCGCGCCCGAGGGTGACGAAGTCGCCGACGCTGGAACCGCTGCCCGCGGTGCCGACACCGTCCGCGTCGAAGACCTCGGCGGAGCCGTCCCCGACGAAGTCGTCCGCCGCCCCGAAGCCGGAACCGAAGCCTTCGACGCCGCGCCCGGAGAAGCCGAGCAGCGCCGCCGCCTCGGCCGATTCGCTCTACCGGCACGGTGATTCCCAGGTTCTCGACTGGGTCAGGGCGAACCGCGGCGACCCCCGCAGGCCGCTCATCGAGTCGCGGATAGCGGAGCGTCCCGCTGCCGTGTGGTTCGCGGAGTACGCGCCGGGGACCATCACGTCACGGGTGCGCGCGGTGACGTCGAACGCCGGGAGCCGGGTGCCCGTCGTCGTGCCGTACGCGATACCGGACCGCGACTGCGGGGGCGCGTCGCAGGGCGGTGCGCCGGACCTCGCCGCGTACGACGCGTGGATCGGGAAGTTCGCCGCGGGCCTCGGCTCCGGCGAGGTCATCGTCATCCTCGAACCGGACGCGATCGCGCTCTCCGAGTGCCTCTCGGCCAAGGAGCGCACCGCCCGCTACGCCTCACTGGCCCGCGCGGGCCGCACCCTGAAGGCGGCCAATCCCCGGGCCAGGGTCTATCACGACGCCGGGCACTCCGGCTGGAACGCCGCGGCCAAGCAGGCCGGTCGGCTGCGCGCGGCGGGCGCGGCGTCCCCCGCGTCGTCCGACGGCATCTTCACGAACGTATCGAACTTCCACCGGACCGGCGCCGAGGCCGCGTACGCCCGCACGGTCCTGTCCGCACTCGGCGGTCCGGCGGGTCTCGGCGCCGTCATCGACACGAGCCGCAACGGAAACGGCGCCCCGGCGGACGGCGAGTGGTGCGATCCGGCCGGCCGCGGGCTCGGGCCCAGCCCGACGCTGCGTACCGGCCAGGCCCGCATCGACGCCTATCTGTGGGTCAAACTGCCGGGCGAGTCCGACGGCTGCAAGGGCGCGCCGGGGACGTTCACGCCCGGCTACGCCTACGACTTGGCGCGTGGCTGAGAGCCGTCGCCGCTCTCCTCCCCGTCGGTGTCGTCGTACGTGGACGTGCCCGAATCGAGCAGGGGTTCCTGCGACTTGAGGTGCGGCGGGGCGAAGGCGCGCAGCACGTGGTAGCCGGTGATCACGACGATGGTGCCGAGCGCGATGCCGCTCAGCTCGAAGTTGTCGGTGATCTTCAGCGAGACGCCGCCGACGCCGATGATGATGCCCGCGGCGGCCGGGACGAGGTTCAGCGGATTGCGCAGATCCACCCCGGCGTTGATCCAGATCTGGGCGCCGAGCAGGCCGATCATGCCGTACAGGATGACGGTGATGCCGCCGAGCACACCGCCCGGGATGGCCGCCACGATCGCGCCGAACTTGGGGCAGAGGCCGAAGAGCAGGGCGAAGCACGCGGCGGCCCAGTACGCGGCGGTGGAGTAGACGCGCGTCGCGGCCATCACGCCGATGTTCTCGGAGTACGTCGTGTTGGGCGGGCCGCCGACCGCCGTGGAGAGCATGGAGGCGGCGCCGTCGGCGGAGATCGCGGTGCCGAGCTTGTCGTCCAGGGAGTCGCCGGTCATCTCGCCGACCGCCTTCACGTGCCCGGCGTTCTCCGCGACCAGCGCGATGACGACGGGCAGTGCGACGAGGATCGCCGACCACTCGAAGCTCGGCGCGTGGAAGGTCGGCAGGCCGATCCAGTCGGCGTTGCCGACGGCGGACAGGTCAAGACGCCAGTGGTCGACGACCTTGCCCGAGCCGTCCGCCGAGTGGATCTTGCCGAAGACCAGGTCGAGGACCCAGGACAGGACGTACCCGAAGATCAGCCCCAGGAAGATCGCGACGCGTGACCAGAAACCGCGCAGGCACACCACGGCCAAACCGGTGAACAGCATCACCAGGAGTGCCGTCCACTGGTCCTGCGGCCAGTACGTGGACGCGGTGACCGGCGCCAGATTGAAGCCGATCAGCATGACGACGGCGCCGGTGACGATCGGCGGCATCGCGGCGTGGATGATCCGCGCCCCGAACTTTTGGACGGCGAGGCCCACGAGGAACAGCGCGGCACCGACCACGAAGACCGCGCCCGTCACGGTCGCGGAGGAGCCGCCCTGTGCGCGGATGACGGCGGCCACGCCCACGAAGGAGAGCGAACAGCCCAGGTAGCTGGGCACCCGGCCGCGCGTGGCGAGCAGGAAGATGACCGTCGCGACGCCCGACATCATGATCGCGAGGTTCGGGTCGAGGCCCATCAGGACGGGCGCCACGAAGGACGCGCCGAACATGGCGACCACGTGCTGGGCGCCGAGCCCGAAGGTGCGCGGCCACGAGAGCCGCTCGTCGGGACGGACGACCGCTCCGGGCGCGGGGGTGCGCCCGTCGCCGTGCAGTCTCCAGCGCACGCCGAGATCCATGGTTCTGTTCCGCCTTCTGTGCGCCCGACTTTGTCAAGACCTGAATGAGTCAGCGCAATGTTAATCCGGCGTAAGGTTCACGGTTTCCCTGCGGGCGCGTCCGCTGGAGCGGCCCGCGTGGCCTCACGGCCGTCCGTGCGCAGCACTCCCGCGAACACCGCGAGCCCGCAGGCGAGCACGGTCACCAGGCCGAAGGAGACCACCAGGCTCGTCGCGTCGGCGAGCGTGCCGATCGCGGAGGGGGCGATCAGGCCCGATGTGTAGGTGATGGTGGCGACGCCCGCGATGGCCTGGCTCGGGTTCGGTCCGCTGCGTCCGGCCGCGGCGAACGCGAGGGGCACCACGACCGCGATGCCGAGCCCGAGCAGCGCGAACCCGGACATGGCGACCGCCGGGTGCGGCGCCACCACCACGAGGAGACCGCCGAGCGCCGCGACCACGCCGCCCACCCGCACCGTGCGGACCGCGCCGAAGCGGTCCACCACCGCGTCGCCCGCGAGCCGCGCGATGGCCATGGTGAGCGTGAATCCGGTGGTGCACGCCGCCGCGACCCCCGCCGAGCTGTCCAGGACGTCCCGCAGATAGACCGCCGACCAGTCCAGGCTCGCGCCCTCCGCGAAGACCGCGCAGAAGCCGACCGCGCCGATGAGCAGCGCCGACTTGGGCGGCAGCGAGAAGCGCGGCGGCGCCTCGTCCTCGGGCTCCGCCTGCAGGTCGAGGACGCCCTGGCAGGCGACGAGACCGATCGCGGTGAGCGCGGCGGCGGCGAGCGCGTGGTGCAGCCGGGCGTCCGAGCCCAGGTGGGCGGCGACCGTGCCGGCCGCGGAACCGATCAGGGCCCCGACGCTCCACATGCCGTGCAGCCCCGACATGATCGACTTCTTCATGCGGGCCTCGACCTCGACACCGAGGGCGTTCATCGCCACGTCCGACATGCCCGCCGTCGCGCCGTACACGAACAGGGCCAGGCAGAGCGTGGGCAGGTTCGGCGCGAGCGAGGGCAGGATCAGGGAGAGCGTCCACAGGGCGAGCAGGCCGCGCAGCGCGGTCCGCGCGCCGAAGCGGTGGCTGACCCAGCCCGCCAGCGGCATCGCCACGGAGGCGCCGATCGCGGGGAAGGCGAGGGCGAGGCCGAGGAGCCCGGCGCTGAGATCGGCGTGCTCCTGGATCCAGGGCACGCGGGTGGCGAAGGAGCCGGTGACGGCGCCGTGCACACAGAAGACGGCGGCCACGGCGTACCGCGCCCGCTTCAACTGACGTACGTCGTAGGTCACTTCACTCATCGATGCTCCGCCCCTCCCGAGGTGCCGCCCGCTACGGCGACGTAAACTATCAGGAACCCTGCCTGATAAATAGCAGCTTTATGGAAGGATCCCCGGCATGCCCGCATCACCGAGCACCGCCCGGGCCATCAACGACCGGCTCGCCCTGGGGCTCCTGCAGCGCGAAGGACCGCTGACGGCCAACCAGTTGAAGCAGCTGACCGGCCTCTCCCGGCCCTCGGTCGCCGACCTGGTCGAGCGCCTCCAGGGCTCCGGCCTGATCGCGGTCGTGGGGGAGGCGGGTGCCCGGCGCCGGGGGCCCAATGCCCGGCTGTACGGGATCGTCGCCGACCGGGCGCATCTCGCGGCCGTCGACGTACGCACCGACGGCCTCTCCGTCGTGGTCACCGATCTGCTCGGCGCGGTCCTCGCCGAGGCGTCCGCGCCCATCGGCACCGGCACCGGCACCGGCCCCGCCGTCGAGCGAGCCGTCGCCCTCGTGGAGCGCACCGCACGGGACGGCGGGGTTCAGCGGCTGCACACCGTGGCGATCGGGGCCCCCGGCCTCATCGACCCCGCCACCGGCGAACTGCGCGACACCACCTCGCTGCCCGCCTGGCACCGCCGCCTCGCCGGGGCCCTCCAGGAACGGCTGCCGGCCCGCGTGCTCGTGGAGAACGAGACCAACCTCGCCGCCCGCGCCGAACAGCGTGACGGCGCCGCCCACGACCGCGACACGTTCGTCCTCCTGTGGCTCGGCGAAGGCGTCGGCGCCGCCGTCGTGCTCGACGGAAGCCTGCGCCGCGGGGCGTCCGGCGGCACCGGGGAGATCGGCTTCCTGCCGGTGCCCGGCACACACGTACTGCCCTCCGCCACCGCCTGCGAGGGCGGCTTCCACTCACTGGCCTGCGCCGCCGCCCTCCGTGAACTCGGCGCCGAGCATGGCATGGCGGCCGGGAGCGGGGCCGCGGACATGGTGCGCCGCGCCGTGGAGTCCGGCCCCGACGCCTTCCTCGACGCCGCCGCCGACCGTGTCGCCGTGGGTGCCGCCGCCATGGCCGCGATCCTCGACCCCGGCTGCGTCGTGCTCGGCGGCGAGGTCGGCCGCGCGGGCGGCGACGCGCTCGCCACCCGGGTGGCGGAGCGCCTCGCCGCCATGTCACCGCTGCACACCGAGGTGCGCGCGAGCACGCTCGGCGGCGCGGCGGTCCTGCGGGGCGCGCTGCTGGCCGCAAGGGACGCCGCGCAGGACGAGGTGTTCGGCCCGGGAGGCTGAGTCGAGCCGCCCAAGGTCCCGGCGGGGGCCCGGAGGCCGGGCGGAGCCGCCTCAAAGTCCCGGCGGGACCCGTCACCGCCGGTCAGAGGCCTGTCACAGGCTGCTGTGAGCCAGGCCACAGGGGTTCGCCCGTATGGGCGTCGATCAGGCGTGGCACACTGGCCTCGTACCAAAAGCAGCGCACTCCGGGGTCGGTGTAATTCCGAACCGGCGGTTACAGTCCGCGACCCGGCCGCCTCCAGCGGCCGGTTGACCAGGTGAAATTCCTGGACCGACGGTGAAAGTCCGGATGGGAGGCAGTGCGCGGCGGGCGGGCATTCGTGCACGTCGCCGAGTGGCTTGTTTTTGGGATACCCGTATCTTCGGGTTTCCCGGGGAGAGGTCTCGTTTCCGGCGTCGCTCCCGGTGCCGCGGTCCGTACATTCTGTCGTCATCGACAGGCCCCGGAGTCCGTGCCTTATGAGGCAGGAGGACCCGGTGGCCACCGCACCCGCAACAGCAGCGAACGAGCACGAGCTCGCCGCCATGCGCCGTGCCATCTCGCTCGCCGCCCTCGGGCTCGGCTCCACCAGCCCCAATCCGGTCGTCGGATGCGTGATCATCGACGCCTCCGGAGAGATCGTCGGCGAGGGCCACCACCAGCGCGCCGGCGGTCCGCACGCCGAGGTCCACGCCCTGCGCGCGGCCGGCGAACAGGCCCGCGGCGCCACCGCCCTGGTCACCCTCGAACCCTGCAACCACACCGGACGCACCGGCCCCTGCGCCCAGGCGCTCATCGACGCCGGGATCACCCGCGTCGTCTACGCGGTCGGCGACCCGAACCCCACCGCGACCGGGGGCGCGCAGCGCCTGCGCACCGCCGGCGTCGACGTGCGGGCGGGCCTCCTCGAGGACGAGGCCGCCGTCGGCAACGCCGCCTGGCTCACCTCCGTACGCCTCGGCCGCCCCCACGTCACCTGGAAGTACGCGGCGACGCTCGACGGTCGCATCGCGGCCGCCGACGGCAGCAGCCGCTGGATCACCTCCGCCGAGGCCCGGGCCGACGTCCACCGGCTGCGCGCCGCGTGCGACGCGGTGGTCGTCGGCTCCGGCACCCAGCGCGCCGACGACCCGCACCTCGCCGTGCGCGGCATCGAAGGCGCCGTACAGCCGCTGCGCGTCGTCGTCGACACGAACGGCACCGCGGTGGCGCCCGGCGCCCGCGTCCTGGACGACGCGGCGCCCACGCTCATCGCCGTCGCCGAGAACGTCACCCCGGGAGGCGAAGCCGAGACGATCCGACTCCCGCGCGCGGACGGCGGGTTGGACATCCCCGCCCTCCTCGACGAACTCCACGCGCGCGGGGTGCGATCCGTCCTCCTCGAAGGCGGGCCCACGCTCGCCGGAGCCTTCGTCGCCGCGGGCGCCGTCGACCGCGTCATCGCCTACCTCGCCCCCGTCCTGCTCGGCGCGGGCCCCGCCGCCCTCACCGGCGGCGGAATCACGACCATCACCGAAGCGTTGCGGCTCGACGTGAGCGAGACCGTCCGCATCGGCCCCGATCTGCGCGTCACCGCGACCCTCGTAGCGAAGGAGCACTGAAGTGTTCACCGGAATCGTCGAAGAGCTGGGCGAGATCAAGGCCGTCGAGAACCTGGACGACGCGTCCCGCTTCCGCGTCCGCGGCCCCGTCGTCACCGAGGGCGCCAAGCACGGCGACTCCATCGCGGTCAACGGCGTCTGTCTGACGGTCGTGGAGCACGAGGGCGACGAGTTCACCGCCGACGTGATGGCCGAGACCCTGAACCGCTCCAGCCTGGGCGCGCTCGCGGCCGGATCGCGGGTCAACCTGGAGCGGCCCACCGCCGTGGGCGACCGCCTGGGCGGCCACATCGTCCAGGGGCACGTGGACGGCACCGGCGAGATCGTCGAGCGCATGCCCTCCGAGAACTGGGAGATCGTCAAGATCTCGCTCCCCGCGGACCTCTCCCGGTACGTGGTCGAGAAGGGCTCCATCACCGTCGACGGCGTCAGCCTGACGGTGGTCGACGCCGGGATCGACTACTTCACCATCAGCCTCATCCCCACCACCCTCGCCCTGACCACGCTCGGCATCAAGCAGCCCGGCGACCCGGTCAACCTCGAGGTGGACGTCATCGCGAAGTACGTCGAGCGGATGCTCGGCGACCGCGTGCTCGCTGCTCCCGCTCCCGCTCCCGCTCAGGAGGCCACGAAGTGAACTGGCTCAACTCCGAAGCCTTCACGGCCTTCGGGCAGCACGTGATCTGGTCCGACATGGTGGGCAACACCATCGGCCTGATCGCCCTCGCCCTCGGCTGGCGGCGCTCCATATGGACCTGGCCCGCCCAGCTGCTCTCCGGCGCCGTCCTCGTGGGCGCCTACGCCTCGGCGCAGCTCTCCGGCGGCGTCGGCAAGCAGCTGCTCGTCATCGGCGTCGCCCTGTGGGGCTGGCGGCTGTGGACCAGCGGCAGGCAGCAGGCGCAGGACGGCTCCATCGCCGTCCGGTTCGCCACCTGGAAGGAGCGCGGGGTACTGCTCGGCGGCACGGCTGTCGGCACCCTCGCGGTCGGCGCCCTGTTCTCCGCCGTGCCCGACCTGTCCTGGAACCCCTGGCCCGACGCCTACATCTTCGTCGGCACGCTCGCCGCGATGGTCGCCCAGGCCCGCGGTCTGGTCGAGTTCTGGTTTGCCTGGCTCCTGGTCGACGTGGTCGGCGTACCGCTCGCGTTCAGCAGCGGCCTCGCCTTCTCCGGCCTCGTGTACGTCATCTACCTCGCGCTCGTCCTGTGGGGCATGCGCGACTGGTGGCTGCGGTCGCGCACTGTGTCCTCGCAGGCCTCGCAGCCCAACATGGAAGGAGCCCCGGCATGAGCGCGGCACCGGTCTGGTACAGCACGGGACACGAAGAAGACGCCTCCGACCTGGCCCTCGACCCCGTCGAGGCGGCCATCCGCGACATCGCCGCCGGACGGCCCGTCGTGGTCGTCGACGACGAGGACCGGGAGAACGAGGGCGACCTCGTCATCGCGGCCGAGAAGGCCACGCCCGAGATCATCGCCTTCATGATGAGCGAGTGCCGCGGCCTGATCTGCGCGCCCATGGAGGGCGACGAGCTGGACCGCCTCCAGCTCCCGCAGATGGTCGAGAACAACACCGAGTCGATGCGGACGGCCTTCACCGTCTCCGTCGACGCGAGCGGCGCGCACGGCGTCACCACCGGAATCTCGGCCGCCGACCGCGCGACCACGCTCCAGATGCTCGCCGCGGGCACGTACGAGCCCACCGACTTCGTGCGCCCCGGCCACATCTTCCCGCTGCGCGCCAAGTCCGGCGGCGTCCTGGTCCGCAACGGCCACACCGAGGCCGCGGTCGACCTGGCGCGCCTCGCGGGCCTGCGCCCGGCCGGCGCGATCGTCGAGATCGCGGGCGAGGACGGCACGATGCTCCGCCTGCCGGAGCTGATCCCGTTCGCCCGCAAGCACGGCCTGACGATCATCTCCATCGAGGACCTGATCGCCTACCGCGGCAGCTCCGAGCCGACGGTCCGCCGCGAGGCCGAGGTCCACCTGCCCACCGCCTTCGGCGAGTTCACGGCGTACGGCTACCGCTCCACCGTCGACGGCGTCGAGCACGTCGCCCTCGTCCACGGCGAGGTCGGCGAGGGCGACGACGTCCTGGTCCGCCTGCACTCCGAGTGCCTGACCGGCGACGTCTTCCACTCGCTGCGCTGCGACTGCGGCCCCCAGCTGGAGGCGTCGATGCGGCGCATCACGGACGAGGGGCGCGGCATCGTGGTCTACCTCCGCGGCCACGAGGGGCGCGGCATCGGCCTGCTCTCCAAGCTGCGCGCCTACGAGCTCCAGGAGCGAGGCAGCGACACCCTGGACGCCAACCTGGAACTCGGCCTGCCCGCCGACGCCCGGGACTACGGAGCGGGCGCGCGGATCCTGGACGACCTCGGCGTCCGCAGCGTGCGCCTGATGACGAACAACCCCGACAAGACCGACGCGGTGATCCGGCACGGCCTGAAGGTGACCGGACGCGAGCCCATGGCGGTCACGGCGGGCGAGCACAACCTCCGGTACCTGCGCACCAAGCGGGACCGCATGGGCCACGACCTGCCCTGGCTCGACACCCCTGAGGTGTCCGCCTGCGGCAACCAGTAACCAACGTACAAAGAACTTTCGAGCGACCAGGAGAAGCGCGTGAGCGGCAAGGGTGCACCCGAACTGAGCGTGAAGAACTGCGGAGACCTGCGGGTCGCGGTGATCGCAGCCCAGTGGCACGAGAAGGTCATGGACGGCCTCGTCGACGGCGCCCTGCGCGCCCTGCACGAGCTCGGCATCAGCGAGCCGACCGTCCTGCGCGTACCCGGCAGCTTCGAGCTGCCGGTCGTCGCCAAGGTCCTCGCGGGGCGTGGCTACGACGCGATCGTGGCGCTCGGCGTCGTCATCCGCGGCGGAACCCCGCACTTCGAGTACGTGTGCCAGGGCGTCACCCAGGGCCTGACCCAGGTCACGGTGGACACCGGAGTGCCCATCGGCTTCGGCGTCCTCACCTGCGACACCGAGGAGCAGGCCCTGGACAGGGCGGGCATCGAGGGCTCCCGCGAGGACAAGGGGCACGAAGCGGTCACCGCGGCCGTCGCCACCGCGACCACGCTGCGTACGATCTCCGAACCCTGGCGGTGAGCGGGGCCGGGGAGCCGCGTAAAGTAAGCGACATCATGTCCAAGAAGACTTTCGAGGAGCTCTTCGCCGAGCTCCAGCACAAGGCCGCCAACGGCGACCCCGCCACGTCGCGCACCGCCGAGCTGGTCGACAAGGGCGTCCATGCCATCGGCAAGAAGGTCGTCGAGGAGGCCGCCGAAGTCTGGATGGCCGCCGAGCACGAGGGCAAGGAAGCCGCGGCCGAGGAGATCTCCCAGCTCCTCTACCACGTGCAGGTGATGATGGTCGCCCGCGGCATCTCCCTCGACGACGTGTACGCCCACCTCTGAGCCGTACGCCCCCTCCGCCCAACTCTCCCGTCACGCAAAGGAATCCGACCTCATGCTGCGCATCGCCGTCCCCAACAAGGGTTCACTGTCCGGACCTGCGTCGGCGATGCTCCATGAGGCCGGATACCAGCAGCGCAAGGAGTCCAAGGAGCTCGTCCTCGTCGACCCGGACAACGAGGTGGAGTTCTTCTACCTCCGGCCCAAGGACATCGCGATCTATGTCTCGGCCGGCAAGCTCGACATCGGCATCACCGGCCAGGACCTGCTGATCGACTCCGGCGCGAACGCCGAGACGATCCTGCCGCTCGGCTTCGCCCGCTCCACCTTCCGCTTCGCCGCCAAGCCGGGCACCGCGAGCACCATCGCGGACCTCGCGGGCAAGACGGTCGCGACCTCGTACGAGGGCATCGTCGCCAAGCACCTCGCGGACAGCGGGATCGACGCCTCCGTCGTCCACCTGGACGGTGCCGTCGAGACCGCCATCGAGCTGGGCGTCGCCCAGGTCATCGCGGACGTCGTGGAGACCGGCACCTCGCTGCGCAACGCGGGCCTCGAGGTGTTCGGCGAGCCGATCATGAAGTCCGAGGCGGTCGTCATCCGCCGCACCGGAGCCGACACCGACGACCCGAAGGTGCAGCAGTTCCTGCGCCGCCTGCAGGGCGTCCTGGTCGCCCGGTCGTACGTGATGATGGACTACGACTGCCGTGCCGAGCACCTGGAGCAGGCCGTCGCCCTCACCCCGGGCCTCGAGTCGCCGACGATCTCGCCCCTGCACAACGAGGGCTGGGTCGCCGTCCGCTCCATGGTCCCGGCCAAGGAGGCGCAGCGGATCATGGACGACCTGTACGCCATCGGGGCGCGGGCCATCCTGACCACGGCCATCCACGCCTGCCGCCTCTGAACGGCAGGAGAACCCGCCTCATGTCCGAGCTTCCCGCGCTCCCCGCCCTGCCCGTCACCTTCCGGCCCAGCCGGACCCGGGCCGTCCTGCTCACCGCGGGCGCCGCCATTCTGGTGGTCCTCACGGTGATCTCCCTGCTCATCCCGGGTCTCAGCCCGGGGGAGCGGCTCAGCTTCATCTTCACCGGTGTGCTGCTCTTCGGTGTCCTGATGCTCCTGAGCAGGCCCAAGGTCGTCGCCGACGAGTCCGGCGTGACGGTCGTCAACATCGTCACCAGCAGGCGCCTCGCCTGGGCCGAGATCGTCCAGGTCAACCTGCGTCCCGGCGACCCGTGGGTGTTCCTCAACCTCAGCGACGGCACCAGTCTCCCCGCCCTGGGCATCCAGCCGGGCATCGCCAAGCAGCGGGCCATCAGCGACGCCCGCGCGCTGCGTGCCCTCGCCGACGCCCGCGGCCCGCAGGGCTGACGCTTCGAACCGGGTCTTGATTAATCTGGTGGCGGGGCACGCAAGGTGTGCCGCCCCGCCCCTGTCGGGCCCGCCCGGTCCACAGGGGCTCCTGCTACCCGAGGAGTGACTCCCTCCGGCGATGGACGGTTCGTCCTGTAGTACATGCGCCGCCCCCTCCCGACATACCGGGACCGGACACACCAGGGAGGCGGCGGCATGACAACCTCCCTGCTGCTTCTCGGGGCGGCATTCCTGCTGATTCTCGCCAACGGCTTCTTCGTGGCCGCCGAGTTCGGGCTCGTCACCGTGGAGCGCCCGGACGCGGAGAAGGCCGCGGCCGAAGGCGACCGACGGGCCCGTACGGTCGTCGACGCACTCAAGGAGCTGTCCTTCCAGCTCTCCGGCACCCAGCTCGGCATCACCATCACCTCGCTCGTGGTGGGCATGCTCGCCGAACCGGCCCTCGCGCATCTGCTCGCGGGCCCCTTCACGGCGACCGGCCTCCCCGAAGGCGCCGTACCGGGCGTCTCCGTGGTCGTCGGCATGCTCCTGGCATCGGCCGTGCAGATGGTGATCGGCGAGCTCGTCCCCAAGAACTGGGCGGTGTCCAAGCCGCTCCAGGTCGCACGGTTCGTCGCGGGCCCGCAGCACGTGTTCTCACGCGTCTTCAGGCCCGTGATCTCCCTCCTGAACGCCACGGCCAACCGGCTGGTACGACTCTTCGGCGTCGAGCCCGCCGACGAGCTGGCCTCGGCCCGCACCCCCGGTGAGCTGGTCTCGCTCGCCCGGCACTCGGCGCAGGCCGGCACCCTGGAACAGGACACGGCGGATCTGTTCGTCCGCACGCTGTCCCTGGGTGAGCTGACCGCGCAGCACGTCATGACCCCGCGCGTGAAGGTCAGCGCGCTGCAGACGTCGGCGACCGCCGAGGACGTGGTGAACCTGACCCGCGCCACCGGGCTCTCCCGCTTTCCCGTCTACCGCGAGCGGATCGACGAGATCGTCGGCATGGTGCACCTCAAGGACGCCCTCGCGGTACCGGCCCACGAGCGCCTGCGGGCACCCGTCGGCCGCATCGCGCAGGCACCGCTCCTGGTCCCGGAGACGCTGCCCGTGCGGCAGCTCCTGGAGCGGCTGCGCAGCCAGCAGCCGATCGCCGTCGTCGTCGACGAGTACGGCGGCACGGCCGGCGTGGTCACCCTGGAGGACATCGTGGAGGAGCTCGTCGGCGAGGTCCGCGACGAGCACGACCTGCACGACCTGCCCGAGATCGCCGCGGCCCCGGCCGAGGACGGCCGCCCCGCATGGGATGCCGACGGCAGCTGCCGCGTCGACACGCTCCAGCGGATAGGGCTCGACGTCCCCGAGGGGCCGTACGAGACCGTGGCGGGGCTCGTCGCGGACCTGCTCGGCCGCATCCCCGTCCCCGGCGACCGGGCCGAACTCCCGGGCTGGCGGCTCGCGGTGCGCCAGGTGGACCACTACCGCGCCGAGCGCGTACGGCTCGTGCGGACCGCGGCTGTCACAGAGCCCCTGAGCGTGGCGGAGGCCGCCCGATGAGCGTGCTGCAACTTCTGTTCGCCCTCCTGCTCGTCCTCGCCAACGGCTTCTTCGTCGGGGCCGAGTTCGCACTCGTCTCCGTGCGCCGCAGCCAGATCGAACCGCTGGACGGCAAGCGGGCCCGCCAGGTGCTCTACGGCCTGGAACATCTGCCGCAGATGATGGCGGCCGCCCAATTCGGCATCACCGTGTGCTCGTTGACGCTCGGCGCGGTCGCCGAGCCCACCGTGGCGCACCTCCTGGAACCCGTCTTCGAGGCGGCGCGCGTCCCCGAAGGGGCGATCCATCCGCTCGGGTACGCCATCGCGCTCGCCGTGGTGGTCTTCCTGCACCTCGTCGTCGGCGAGATGGTCCCGAAGAACCTCGCGATGGCCGCCCCGGAGAAGACCGCGCTCTGGTTCAGCCCCGGCCTCGTCGCCTTCGCCCGCCTCTGCCGTCCGGTCACGGTGGCGCTCGGGGCGTGCGCGCGGGTCGTGCTCAAGCTCTTCGGGGTCGAGCCCAAGGACGAGGTCGAGGCCGTCTTCACCAGCGAGCAGCTCAACCGCCTCGTCGGTGACTCGGGCCAGGCGGGACTGCTCGAACCCGAGGAGCAGGAGCGCCTCGAGGACGCCCTGGAGCTGGGCTCGCGCCCGGTGACGGACGTCCTGCTCGACCGGGCGTCGCTGGTGACCGTGGGCGCGGGGGTCACCCCGGCGCAGGTCATCGAGCTCACCGGGCGCACGGGCTACTCCCGCTTCCCGGTCCGCGCGGAGAACGGCGCCTTCATGGGCTACCTCCACGTGAAGGACGTACTCGACCTCACCGAGGGCGCGGACAACGACCGCGCGGTGCCGCAGCAGGTCTGGCGCCCGATGACGACGCTGCGCGCCGAGCTTCCGCTGGACGACGCCCTGACGGTGATGCGCCGCGCCGCGACGCACCTGGCGCAGGTCGCCGACGCGTCGGGCAAGGTGCTCGGCCTGGTCGCCCTGGAGGACGTACTGGAACTCCTGGTCGGGGAGGTCCGCGACCCGGCGCACCGGGTCGCCGTGCCCCGCGTGCCCCAGGAGACCCGGGACGGCGCCCTGGTGTGAGCGCGGGGCGGGGGCCTCAGACCCTCGGCGGGTCCTGCGGCCCCCGCCCCGAAAGCACCTCGCCGTACGCCTGCATCAGGTCGGGCAGCCGCAGGGTCGACAGATCGTCACGGCTCGGCTCGCCGGGATAGCCGGAGAGTCGCAGGTCGCGGTAGGCGCAGCTCTTCTCGTAGAGCGTGCGCAGGAAGCGGCCGTTGCCCAGCTCGTCGATCCACGACTGGTCGACCACGTGCCCGCTGATGGAGCGCAGCTCGTCCAGCGCCTCCTCGTCCCAGACATCGCCGTTGTCGGCGGCCAGGACCTCACCGATGGAGGTGAGCTCCAGGGGGCGGTACGAGGGGAAGTCCACGCGGGTCGTGAAGCGGGACGAGAGCCCCGGGTTGGCGGCCAGGAGGCGGTCCATGCCCTCGGGGTAGCCCGCGAGGATGACGACGAGGTGGTCGCGGTTGTCCTCGGCGCGCTTGAGCAGGACCTGGAGGGCCTCGTCGCCGTACGCGTCGCCCTTGCCGTAGCCGGAGTTGGACAGGGAGTAGGCCTCGTCCACGAAGAGGACGCCGCCGATCGCCGAGTCGATCAGTTCGTTGGCCTTCACGGCGGTCTGGCCCAGATACTCGCCGACCAGGTCGGCGCGCTGTGCCTCCACCAGGTGGTCGCCGCCGAGCAGGCCCAGAGCGTAGAACGCGCGCCCAAGAATGCGGGCCACGGTGGTCTTGCCGGTGCCCGAGGGGCCGGAGAAGACGAAGTGTCGTTTCGGCGGCTGCACGGGAAGCCCCTGCGCGGCCCGCAGGCGCGCCATGTTCAGCTGCGCCGAGAGTGCCTTGACCTGCCGCTTGACCGGTTCGAGGCCGACCATCCCCTCCAGCTCGGCGAGCGCGGCCTCCAGGAGGGCGGGGTCGGTGGGTCCGGGCGGCAACTGCGGCAGCCCCGGCTGGATGGGGATCACGGCCTTCTCGCGCACCGAGTCGGCCTCGGCGGGGCCGCCGGTGGGCGGCAGTTCGGGCCCGGTGACCTTCAGGTCGCGGCCTTCCGTGCCGAAGAGCGGATCGATGCCGTCGGGGCCGTCCATCACGTCCTGCCCGAAGCCGGTCAGGGCGATCGCCGCCAGGTCGGTGACCTCGTCGTACCCGTCGCCCTCGGAGATCGCCGCGAGGCGCGCGGAGGTGTCCATGAAGGAGGGGTCCACCCGGTGCACCGCGCGGTAGAGCGGCAGGGCCGCCGCCGAGCGGCCCGTGCCCTCGTGCGCGCGGGCCAGCCAGTAGCGGAGCTCCTTGCGCTGCGGCTGCTCGCTGCGGCACCGCATCAGGGCCGCGGAGAGCAGCGGCTCGGCCTGGCCGTACATCTCCAGGCGTACGCGGGCCATGCCTCCGAAGAGGCCGGCCTCGATGCCCAGCATCGCGTCGTCGATCAGCGAGTCCGTGTGGCGGACCAACTGCTCCCAGTCCTTGACCAGATAGGAGCGGCAGGCGTGCAGGAAGCGCACCTGTGGATCCGCGTCCACCGGCGGCAGACCCGCCAACGCCCGGTCGAGCTCCGGGACATGGCGTCCGTCCAGCCAGTGCGAGGCGTGCGCGAGCAGCAGGTCACGCGTGCTCTCCAGGACGGGCTGCACCCACCAGCCCAGCCAGTACCAGGAGTTGAGCGTGCGACCGTGCCGGGTGCGCTGTTCCCCGAACCTGTCCCGGTGCTGGAACATCCGGAGCAGCGCCGTCGTCGTGTCGATGCGCAGCGCGTGCAGTCCGAGCCAGCCGTCGGCCATCCCCGGATCCATCCGCACCGCAGCCCGGAACTCCTCCTCCGCCTGCGGATAAGCGCCCATCGTGTAGGCGTCGACGCCCCTCAGCCAGGCGAGGTCGGCCGGGGCGGGTGAGCCCACCGCGTCGAAGTCCATCACGTCCCCCACAAACCGTGCCCCCGTTTGTGTACCGCCGGACCGGTGCCCGTCGGCAAACTTCGCTGAACCTCCGTGCTGCGGACGGACGTTGTACCGGCGCGCGGAGCAGCCGTCCGTAAGTCGCTCCGAAAGGCATCGTACCTGCGGGGGAGCACTCGGCCGTAGGGTGCCGCAGCGCGGGATCAGGCAGGGGGAAGGGGGCCTCTTCGTCACCGAGGGTGAGCGAAAGGCGGCTCGCGGCGTCCGGAATGCGAGGATGCAGGGCAGAACGAAGCCCCCGATCACGGGGGAACAACCGGGGGCTTCGCGTCTGCGGGCGACCCCGAAAGGCCGCACATTCAGAACGTAAGTCCTGTAAGGGCCCTCGGTCAAGCCGAGTTGAGGCACTCATGGAAACTGGCGCGAAGTTCTGGGAGCGCTCTTCGCGAGGGTCAGCTGACCGCCTCCGGTCCCTCACTCTGCGTGACCGTTTGGTTGTGCGCAGGCGGCTCATTCGGTCCCTGCAGCACCTGATATCCCTCGCGCCACTGTCGCACCAAAGACTGAGCGAAGGGGCGCGAAGGGTCTTCCGCGAAGTGCCGGCGCTCCGCGGGCTCCCATCCGTCCCAGAAGTCGCTCTGGACCGCCCCGTCCCGGCGGCGCCCCCTGCCCCAGGCCTCATCGCGGGGCAGCTCCATCCACAGCAGCCGTGCCAGGAACGGGCGGAGCGCGCGGCGGCCCGCGCCGACCCCCTCGACGAGGATCACGGGCGCGGGCGGCAGGACGCGCGTCCCGGGGCCGAAGCGGCGCGCGTGCCAGTCGTACGTCTCGTAGCGCGCCGTCGCGCCGCGCGAGAGCGGCAGGATCACCTGCCGTCGCAGCCGCTCCGTCCAGTCGAACAGCGCGTCGTGGCTCGCGATGTCGTCGAGGCGCAGGACGGGCGCACCGCCGAGTGCCTCCGCGAGGCGGTCGGCGAACGTGGACTTGCCGGAGCCCGCGTGCCCGTCGACGGCGACGAGGCGGACGGGGCCGCAGGAGGGCGGCAGGCGCAGCAGTTCCGCGGCGACGCGTGACAGGGGAGTGGGAGTGGCGTGTGCGGTCATCACGGGCAAGCGTACGGGTGCGGAATCCCGTACTCCGCGCGCCGTCCCAGCTCACGCCAGTGGTCGAGGCCAATATTGGCGGACGCGGTGGTGGTCGAAGCGCTGGCAGAAGTCGGCGTACAGGAGCCATAGTTGGCCTACCGCCGTGCATCTGACCTGCCCCTTCCGGACCCGTCCGGAGCCCACGTCGACTGGGGGTCCCGCCATGGACCGAGCTGATGACATGTCCCGCAGAACCATCCTCGCCACGGCCGCCGCCGTGGCCGCACTCGCCGCCACGGCGAGCCCCGCGCTCGCCTCGACCGGCCTGAGCGGCGCCCCGCGCGCGAAGCGGCCCGTGAGCAACCGCTTCTGGACCTCGCACGCCGACTGGAGCGCCGGCACCGCCGAAGGCACCCGTGCCGTCGCCGGAGCCCGCCCCGGCGTGGAGATCGCCGAGGCCGCGGGCCGCACCGACTACGCCGATCCGCACACCGGCAAGACCGCCACCTGGGAGTACGCCCGGTGGACCTCGCCCGTGCACCGCCCGACCGTCCCCGCGACGGAGGTCGTCGCCTCCTGGAACGCGCGCACGCCCACCGGGACGTGGCTCCAGGTGGAGCTCCAGGGAACGTACTCGGACAAGACGAAGACTCCCTGGTACGTCCTCGGCCGCTGGACCGCGGGCGACGACAAGGAGAAGGACATCCGCCGTACGTCGGTCGACGACCAGAGCGACGGGAAGTCGAGCATCTGGACGGACACCTTCTCCATCGACGACACGACGACGGGCCTGCGCCTCGCCTCGTACCGACTGCGCCTGACCCTGTACCGCAAGCCGGATGCCACCGTGACCCCCACCGTGTGGCGGCTCGGCGCGATGGCGTCCGCCGTCCCCGACCGCTTCACCGTCCCGGCGTCCGAGCCGGGGGTGACCAAGGAGCTGAAGGTCCCGCGCTACTCGCAGGAGACCCACGTCGGCCAGTACCCGGAGTACGACAACGGCGGCGAGGCCTGGTGCAGCCCGACCTCCTCGCAGATGATCATAGAGTTCTGGGGCCGCAAACCGACCGCCGACGACCTCGCCTGGGTCGACCCGTCCTACGCCGACCCGCAGGTGTGCCACGCGGCTCGCCACACCTTCGACTACCAGTACGCGGGCTGCGGCAACTGGCCCTTCAACGCGGCCTACGCGTCGACGTACAAGGACATGCAGGGCGTCGTCACCCGCCTCGCCTCGCTCACCGAACTGGAGTCACTGATCGCCGTCGGCATCCCGGCCATAACGTCACAGTCGTTCCTCAAGGAGGAGCTGACGGGCGCGGGTTACGGCACGGCGGGTCACCTGATGACGGTGATCGGCTTCACGTCGAAGGGTGACGTGATCGCCAACGATCCCGCGTCGCCGACCAATGAGGCGGTGCGCCGGGTCTACAAACGGCGCGAGTGGGAGAACATCTGGCTCAGGACGAAGCGCTACAACGCCACGGGGAAGGTCGTCTCCGGCACAGGAGGCGTCTGCTACCTGTACTTCCCGGTGAAACTCTCCGCGAAGCAGAAGGCGGCGCTGGCGGACGTGGGAATCCACTGAGGCAGCGCGAAGGCCCCCTCTCCACTCACCGGAGAGGGGGCCTTCCCATGGGGCGTCGACCGCCGGTCACTGAGCCGTCACGGGAAGCCGCAGCGTCCGCGCAAAGGCGTCCAGGGGCTCCATGACCGCGGCGATCACTTCCGGATCGTCGTGGTGCCCGCGCAGACAGACGTCGGGGAGGCCGGGCGGGGTGTGCCAGTGGTACGTCACCGAGGTCATCATGATGGTGCTGTCCGCCGGGTAGGAACGGGTGACCCGAACCCCGTCCGCGCCCAGATACGGCGAGGCGAAGGCGATGCTGCCGGATCGCTGCTGCCACTCGGGGATCTCCGGGTGCGGCACGGCGGGCGCGGTGAGCCCCTCGCAGGAGGCGGCGTCAGGGGCGTCGCAGTGGATGCGGGTGGCGTGCATGACCAGGGGCATGTAGGTGAGCGGGACGGGGTGATAGATGAACGCCTCGTCGGCTTCAAGCTTGTCCCGGAGGGTCACCACCGTCTGCTCGTAGAAGTTCTTGTGGAATCGGCGGAGTTTGCGGGTGAGTTCGATGCCGTGGACGATGGCCAGACCGGTCAAGTGCGGGTCCAGCCACTCCTTGAACGTCTTCCTGTCCATCTGCAGCCAGAGGTAGCCCCAGAGATCGGGGTTGGCATCCGTGTCGATGTGGAGCTGAGCCCCGAGATCGGTGCTCCAGAGAGTGCCTTCGGACATTGGGCGGTCTCTTTCGTCGGGGGCGCGGGCAGAGGGGAGCCTTTAGGCATAGCTCCAGCGGAAGGTGCCCATGACGGCGTCGAACAGCTCCACGAGGGTGTCGTAGAAAGCGGAGTCCGAGCCCGGCGCGATCAGTGCGCTGAAGGAGAACGTGAGGTACTGGTCGGGGGCGCTGTCCGGGACCGGCACGAAGTACTCGACCTGACGGTGAGCGACGTCGACGCCCTGGGCGGGATCGGCGGGGACGTCTCGCTCCGAGCGCAGCGCCGCGGTCTCGTCGAGCTCCCGCACCTCGGCTCCGGGAGTCTCGGAGGCGAGCGCCAGCAGGACAGCTTCCGGGCCGCTCTCGGGCCTGACCCTCGGAATCTCGATCGGTTCCGAGGCGACGATCGAGACGGGCAGCGCGACGCCGTGGAGCCGTTCGGTGGGGAGGTAGAGGGTCATGCCTCCCTTGGCGCTTGCCCGACGTACGACCTTCTTCATCTCCTGGGTGAGCTTCAGCCGGGCCTTCGGGATGTCGTCCTTGGGGAAGCCGACGGGCAACTGCGAGATCGCCTTGCGGACGATGCGGTCCATCGCCTCCTCGGTACCCGAGTGCAGCGGAATGACGTCCCAGCCGGGCGGCGGCACCAGGTTGAAGCCGGTCGGGGCTCGATGCTGCTCAGCGGTGGCCACGGTGCTCCCGCATCCCTTCCACGACATAGGTGACGCCGACGAAGAGCGCCCACGCCGGGGCGGCGATCATGCCGGGCCAGAAGCCGAGCATCAACGAGGGCAGGAAGAAGCCGCCGCCCATGGCGAGATCCCGGGTGAGGTAGGGCGGACGCTCCGCGTAGCGCGGGTATTTCACGAAGACCCAGGCGTAGTGCAGGAGACAGCCGAGGATCCCGGCCTGGTAGATGTGGAGTGCGTCGTCCCTCAGGAACTTGGGCAACAGGATCATGATGCCGATCAGTGGAAAGACCATCGGCATTCCGATGAAGAGGGTCAGCCGGAGCCGTCGGTTGGGGCCGGTGCCGAGTCCGGTGCGGGCGGCTTCGGCCTCGGCGATGCGTTGCGCCGAGTACAGGTCCATGGAGGATCCTCAGGGGTGGGGTAGGGGCAGGCCTGCGGGATTCGTCGCTCCGGGAATTCTCGTGTCGCTACCAGTGTGTGTCGGGGGCGGGTTTAAAGGTGTTGTCCTTGAAGTCGGAGTAACCCTCGTTGAACGGCTTCTCGCCGGTCCCGAGATTTTCGTGCGTCCAGCTTGTCAGGTCACTCTTGCCCAGCGCCTTGTCCGTGACGTCCATCACCATGCCGCCCCAGGCAAGGCCAAGGCCCACCTGGTAGGACTTGTACGCCTTGTCCGCGGCCGCCCCCGCGGCGGCCGGGAAGGTTGCCTTGTTCGCCTGCAACATCTTCGCCATGCCTGCCATCTCCTTGTCGCCGAGATGCAGCAGAGTCGAGAGCGGGCTGACCCTCAGCGGCCCCTTGGCCACCAGACCGACGTTCTGGGAGATGGACTTGCGGATGGCATTGCGCGACGTACCGATGGCTTGCCGCCCCAGCCCATCTGGCAGTTTGTTCATCACCCGCCCCATGTCGTCCAAGACGCCCTTGACGCCGCTGAGCCCTCGGCTCAGGCCTGCCGTCCGGGCGGCCTGAGCGGCGCCCACGGTGGCCTTCGCGCCACTGGCGAGCTTCGCGGCGGCCCCGAGGCCGCCCACCACGAGCAGGCCGCCCACGACGTCGAAGATGACATCCATCCAGGAGGCATCCCCGGATGCCACCAGAAGGAGTCTGAGTGCGATCGTGAGCAATGCGATGCCCGCAACGAGCAAGTTCAGACCGGGAATGGCGAGCGCCAAGAAGCCCGCGAAGGTCGCCACCCAGCCGAGAACATCGATGAATGCCTTGATTTCGTCCGCATAGTCATGGACCCAACCCTTGACGTTGTCCCACCAAGAGTCCTCGATGACATCGTCGATCTCATCGTTGATCTTGCCGGCATAGTCGCCAGCGTCGCTGTCGCGATTACCGGTGACGGTGCCCAGGCGGCTTCTGTACGTCTGCAGCGGGTCGTGATCAGTTCCGCTCACCGACGGGTTCGGCTTCTTGTCCTTGTCCGCCTTCTCGGCGTCCTTGGCCTTCTCCCGCTCGGCCTCCGCGTGTGCCTCCTTGGCCTCGCGCAGGATCCGGTCGGCGTCGCCCTGGTGGTCCTCCAGCTTGTTCGCCCACTTGGTGAGGTGTCCGTGTACCCGCTCGTAACGGGACGCCACCTCCCGCATGTGCTTCTCCAGCGTGCCGGAGTCCTCGCGCAGACGCTGGACGTACTTTCCCTTGAGTTTGTCCTCGTCCGAGATGGCCTTGAGGTTCTTCGCCTGCGTGCGCAGCTTCTCGGCGACCGAGACCATGTGCCGGACCTCTTCCCGGATCTCCTCCGGGTCGCCGGGAACGGGGTCGGACTCGCACAGCGGGTCCCAGTCGACGGGGCGGCGCTTCGATGCCGCGGTGGTCACTGGCCTTTCCCCCCGCCCTTGCCCTTGCCTTTGGTCTGCTTCTCGAGTTCCTCGTCCAGTTTCTCGAAGGCCTTCTTCGTCTCCGCCACGAGCTTGCCCGTCGACTCCAGGCCTTCGATGAGCCTGGTGCGGTAGTCGTCCCAGTTGTCGACGAAATCGCCCATGGCGTCCGCGATGCTCCCGGCGCCCCAGTGCTTCTCCATGTCGTCACGACGGTTCTCGATGTCCTTGAACGTCGTGCGCAAATTGCCGAGTTGGCGTTCGCAACTGCTCAGGAACTCGTAGTCGACCGTGAGGTCGCCCTCGGACACGGCTCTCCCTCCCGTGGCCCGACTGCTGTACACGGCAGGCCGCAGAGCATGCTCAGTTCATGACCTGGGGATGGTAACCGACAGGGCTGAGCCGATCATTGACGAGGGAGACGGCCCCTCCCGGACGAGCGGGAAGGGCCGTCTACGTGCTCACCGGTCGGTCGCGTAGCTACCTCGCCTCCGGTGTGCCCCGGCGCAAACGGGCCGCCTTTTCGTCCACCTCGGTCTGGGAGGTTCCGGCCTGTACGACGATCACCGCCTGAGAACCGTCGGGCAGTGTCGCCTCCCGCATCTCCGTGCCCAGCAACGCGGGTCGCTTCTGCTCCTGCTCGTGGTCCGGCATGAGACCTCCCAGTTCGACGGGGAACCCACCGTAGGCCCGGGCCGCACGCCGATCGGGCGGCACAGGCGTCCGACAGGCCGCTTCACACGAACGCCGCCGCCAGACGACGGACCCGGCCCTCTCTCAGCCCTGCACCGGATCCACCACCCAGTCCGGGTGCCCCGGCATCGGCGGGGTCTTCGAGCCGTACAGCCATGGCCGCAGGAAGCCTTCCAGGTCCTCGCCCGCGACCTTCGACGCCAGGTCGATGAACTGCTGGGTGCTGGCGGTCTTTCCGCGGAAGCCGGTCACCCACGCTCGCTCGATCTTCTCGAACTTCGCCTCGCCGACCTGCTCCCGCAGGGCGTACAGGACCAGGGCCGAGCCGTCGTACCGCATGCGCTTGAAGAGGTTCGGCTCGGTCGGCTCCGCGGGGGCGCCGACGTCGTGCCGCCACTGGTCGTGCGCCGCGTAGGCCGTCTTCATGGCGGCCTCGAAGCTGTCGCCGCCGTGCTCCTCGGAGTACATCCGCTCGTAGAAGCGGGCGTGCCCCTCGCTCACCCACAGGTCGGACCAGCTCTTCAGGGCGACGCTGTCGCCGAACCACTGGTGGGTCAGCTCGTGCACCATGTTCCGCTCGGCGTCGACCTTGGTGCCGAGGAGGTCCGCCTTCGGGATGAGCGAGAGCGTCTGGGTCTCCAGGGCGACGGCCAGGTCCGTGTCGCCGACCAGGAGGCCGTAGCGGTTGAAGGGGTAGGGGCCCAGCTTCTCCTGGAGCCAGGCGAGGTGGTCGGGAGTGAGCCGCCGGTACTCGGCCGTCGGTTCGACCAGCGCGTCCGGGACCACGTCCCGCAGCGGCAGACCGCCCGGCCCCTTGCCGTCGATCAGCTTGAACCTGCCGACCGCCATCTGCACCAGCTGGGTGGAGAGCGGCTGTTCGGAGTCGTACGTCCAGCGCACCCGGTCACCGGGGCGTTCCGCGCGGTTCACCAGCTTGCCGTTGGCGACGGCCGTCAGATCCTTCGGCGTGGTGATGCGGAAGGTGATCGGTGCCCGCTGGCTGGGGTGGTCGTTCGCCGGGAAGATCAGCCGGGCCCCGTTCGGCTGCGGATAGACCACCGTGCCGTCGGCCGTGGGTATCCAGCCGTAGTCCTCGATGGCGTCGTCGCGGTGGCGCGTCTGCGTCGGGTCGGCGGTGTACGTGACCTTGGCGGTGAACGAACGGCCCTTGGCGATGGGGGACTTGGGCGTGACCGTCAGCTCGTCCCCGGCGCGGGAGGTGCGCGCGGAGGAACCGTCGACCTGTACGCCGTGCAGGGTGTTGCCCCCGAAGTCCAGGTTGAAGCGGGACAGCGACTGCGTGGCGGTGGCCTTGATCGTCGCCGTCGCCTCGAACGGTGTCCTCGGCGCCTGCCAGTCGAAGTCCAGGGTGTAGCGGTCGACCCGGTAGCCGCCGTTCCCGTCCAGCGGGAACATCGGGTCTCCCAGGCCGGGCGCGCCGGGCGAGGGTGCCCCGGATGCGGAGGGCGCGGCCTGTGACGCCGTGCCGGTGAGGGCCGCCGTCACGGTGACGGCGGCCGCGAGGGCGAGCCGCGCTCTGCGGCGGTGCGTCCGGTGCGTGCTCATCGGAAACCTCTCGGTCGGAAGGTTGCGCGGACGAGCGGCGGGGGGTGCGCCTGGGGGTGTGCCCCACCACGTGTAGTGAGACGCACGGCACTCGGTCCGAGTTGCACGGGACCCGCGCGGCGGGTGACCTGGCAGGCGCGTGACCAGTCGCGTGCCCAGGCTCGTGACCAGTCGGGGGAGCGACCGGGCTGCCGAGTGACCAAGCTCTCGCCCGCGGCGGCGGAATCCGATGGCAAGGTGGACGGGTCAGTGGGGGGAGTCCGCTGCCGGACGTCGCGTCGAGAGGCGTGACGCATACCCATCGAGTGATGCCATGACCGCTGCCACAGCTACAGCCACTGCCACCGCACAGCCCCGGGCGACCACGCGCACCGGCGGCCCCGATGAAGACGGCCCGAAGGTGCTCGAGCACGTCCTCGGCTGGACGCTCGTCGTCGTCCTCGCGATGCTCGTCACGCAGATCGGTCTGATGTGACCCCGGTCTCCTGACCGTCGTAGGCCCGCCTCTGATCGTCGTAGGCCCGCCCCGCAGCGAGATCCGCCCGCCAGTGCCGCCGCGGCACGCCCACCAGCCCGTAGAGCAGGCGCACGGGTGAGCGCCGCGACAGCAGCGTGAGCCCCGCGATCACCGCGAACAGCGGCAGGCCGAGCCACCCGCCCAGGAGCCGCACGAGGACGCTCGCGACGAGCGCGCCGA
This sequence comes from Streptomyces sp. NPDC054872, assembly GCF_053610705.1. NCBI lineage: Bacteria > Bacillati > Actinomycetota > Actinomycetes > Kitasatosporales > Streptomycetaceae > Streptomyces > Streptomyces sp. NPDC054872. The sequence continues at coordinate 154,012 of NZ_JBSGYY010000018.1, forward strand.
CGAACGGCAGGCCGTAGACCCCGGCCGCCGCGACGGCGATCGCCAGGAACCGGTGCACCGCGCGGTCCTCGTCGGCGCCGGGCAGCGACCAGCCCTCCATCAGCCAGCCGATCTCGGTCACCAGCATGGTGCCGATCACGGCCGCGCCGAACACCAGCAGCGCGAGGAACGTCCCGGACGTCAGGAAGTCCAGGACGTGGTTGACCACGCTGTCCTGCCGCCAGCCGGCGAAGTCCCGGGCCTCGGCGGAGAAGAACCGTTCGTACCCCCTGCCGTCCCAGCCGTGGACCAGCGTCCAGAAGAGCAGGAAGTACCCGCCCACGCACTGGAGGTACGCCCAGTAGCCCGCCCCCACCAGGACGAGCCCCTGCGCCACCAGGAACCCGGTGATCGCGGCGACGGGTGTCCCGCCCGCGTAGAAGAGCACGAAGCCCGCCCACACGCCGTCGTGCCCGTCCGCGACGTGCATCGTCGCCCACGCGGGGTTCTGCCAGAGCAGGAAGAGCCCCGTCGGCACCATCAGGACCGCGGCGAAGAGCACGGTGAGCGCCAGGTACGGATTGGCGGCACGGCTGCGCGTCCGCGGCCCCTCGCCCGCGTTGATCCGCTCCCACACCTGGAGCTGCCGGCCCGCGGCGAGCGCGAACGTCGCGCCGATCGCGTACGCCCAGAAGAGGACCGCCTGGATCTGGATCATGCCGACGCCTTCAGGGTGAGGCCGCCCGCGGCGATCAAGTCGGCGGTGACGAGGGCCTGTTCGGCCTGGACGTCGGTCATGAAGACGAACGGCGGCACGACGGGCGGCACCGGCAGTCTGTCGGGCGTGAAGGTCAGGCAGAGCAGCCCCTCCAGGCAGCCCTTGAACTTCGTCAGATAGAGCGTGACGGAGCCGTCGAGCTCCAACGTGTCGGCTCCCAGGGCGAGTTCCCTGCTTCCGTCGCGCGTCTTCAGCCGGTAGTCGGTGAGCGAGGCGGCCTTCATCTTCAGCACCATGACCTTCAACGGCCCGTCGGCGGTGGGTATCTCGCGTACGCCGGCCAGGAGGAAGCCCCGCGGCGAGAACAGCGTGGTGGTGACGGTCGGCGGAGTCCGGGCCGCCACGATCTCCTGCCCGGGCGCCGCCGCGGTCGCCTGCCCGGCCGCCGCCACGACCCCCTGAGGCGCCGCCCCGGCCGCACCGGCCGCGTCGCCGGGAGCCGCTTTCGCCGGGCTTCCGCCCCACAGCGTCGCCCCGACGATGACCACAGGCAGCAGCACGCCGAGTGTCCGCGTGCCCTGCCCGTCCCGCACCCTCGGCCGCTCGGCTTCCTCCTCGGTGCCCTCGGGCACCGGGGTCCAGCCGAAGCCCATCGCGCTGCCGACGATGCCGAGCGCCATCCCGACCAGGAACCCGCCGAGATTCGTGGCCGCGAACGAAAGCACCGACAGGATCAGGGCGTTGACGCTCACATAGTGATGGGCGTGCGGCAGCAGCCACAGGAAGATCCCGGCGGCGATCAGGGCGAGCCCGATGCCGATCGCCGCGAGCCCGCCGAGCCCCAGGCTGACCAGGACGGTCAGCGGGGACAGCGGTACGAGGAGCAGCTCGGCGCCGCCCAGGATCAGCAGCAGACCGCCCCAGAAGGGCCGGGTGCGTCGCCAGCGGCGCAGCACCCGGCGCGCGTCGGGCAGCGGCAGGCGCTTGTCGAGCCAACCGCCGCCGTCTCCGTTTCCGTCTCCGCGCCACGCCCTGACCCCGGCTCTCCGGCCGCCGGTCAGAAGCACTTCTTGCCGCCGATGCTGACATCGAGCTTCATGCCCTTGAGCCGGAAGTTCCCGCCGGTCGCCGACCAGGCGTGGGACTTCACGCCGGAGACGGTGATGTCCCCGGCCTGCAGCCCGAACTTCCCCTTCTCGCCCTTGACGCCGGGCACCTCGTCCAGGGTCGACGCGTCCCGGCCGATCTCCGCCGTGCCGAAGCGGGCGTCGCCCTTCAGGTCCTCGGCGTCGATGATGAGACTGCTCGCGGTGACCTCGCCCGCGGAGCCGCCCGCCGTCAGCTTGAACACCACGGTGCCCACCGGGGTCTTGACCTCGGCGGCCTGGCAGATGTCGGACAGGGTCGCGTCACCGATCCCGAGGAGCGCCACCGGGTGCCCCTTGCCGTCGATGTCCCGGTCGGTCTGTACGTAGGAGGACAGGCCCTCGCTGGTGAGCTTGCCGGATGACACCTGGAAGCTGGTGCCGGAGACGGCGAAGGAGGCGGCGAGCGCTCCCTCGGCCATCACGGAGGCCATCGCGCCGACGGCCAGGACGGCCGGCAGGGCCACGACGGCCGTCTTCTTCCAGGAGGTTCTGCCCTCGCGTAAGGGGGTACGCGCTGCGCTCATGAGTCTTCCTCCCGTACGGCGGTCCGTGTGCGTAGGGGGAGTGCGTGAGAGAGCGCCGTCGGGCGCAGAACCGGCAGGTGGCGTTGGTTCTGCCATACTGCGGATTCCCGAGGCAGTTGGAGACTAGGGCCGAAATTGAATAATAGTCAACAGCGCGGCACCGACCGTCCCGCGGACGCTCGCCCGCAGGCGCGCGGCACCGACCGCTCGGTGGCGCGCCGCGCCGAACTCATCACCATCGGGCGGAAGTTGTTCGCCGACACGTCGTACGACGCGCTCTCGATGGACGACATCGCCAAGCAGGCGTCCGTCGCCAAGGGGTTGATCTACTACTACTTCAAGTCCAAGCGCGGCTACTACCTCGCGATCATCGAGGACTCGGTCGCCGAACTGGTCGAGCGCGCCGGGCGCCACGACGACCTGCCGCCGGTGGAGCGGGTGCACAGCACCATCGACGGCTATCTGCGCTATGCCGAGCACCACCAGGCGGCGTACCGCACCATCATCAGCGGCGGCGTCGGCTTCGACGCCGAGGTGCACGCCATACGCGACGGGGTGCGCGAGGCCCTGATCGGGGCGATCGCCGACGGGGCGTACGGCCGCCGCGACATCCCGGAGCTTGCGCGCACGGCGCTGCTCGGCTGGCTGTGCAGCGTCGAGGGCGTCGCGCTCGACTGGATCGGCAGCCGGGGCCTGACGCGCGAGACGGTGTGTGACCTGCTTGTGCGGACCCTCGGCGACACCCTGCGCGTCATCGAGGAGTTCGAGCCGTCCTTCCCGGCCCCGCCGCGGTCGTGAGGGCCCGCCGGCGGACATGAGGAAGGGGCGGGAGCCGACCGGCTCCCGCCCCGACGTCTGTGCTCGTACGGTCAGTTGATGGCCTTGATCAGCTCACCGTCGGCCGTGTCACCGCTGAGCTCCCAGAAGAAGGTGCCGCCGAGACCGGCCTGGTTCTTGTAGTCCATCTTCCCCGCGATGGTGGCCGGGGTGTCGTAGCTCCACCAGTTGGTCCCGCAGTGCGCGTACGCGGTCCCGCCGACCGTGCCGTTGGCCGGGCACTTGGTCTTCAGTTCCTTGTAGTCGTCGATGCCCGCCTCGTACTTGCCCGCGGCGGCCCCGGTGGCGGTGCCGCCGGGCTCCTTCTGCGTGACGCCGGTCCAGCCGCGGCCGTAGAAGCCGATGCCGAGGAGCAGCTTGTCGGAGGGGATGCCGAGGCCCTGGAGCTTCTTGATGGTGGCGTCGGTGTTCCAGTTCGCCTTGGGCGCGCCCTCGTACGTCTTCAGCGGCGAGTGCGGGGCGGTCGGGCCCTTCGCCTCCCAGGCGCCGAAGTAGTCGTACGTCATCGGGTTGTACCAGTCGACGTACTGGGCGGCGCCCGCGTAGTCGGCGGCGTCGATCTTGCCGCCCTCCTCGGCGTCGGCCGGGATGGCCGCGGTGACGAGGTTGTCGCCGCCGAACTTCGAACGCACCGCGGACATCAGGTCCTTGTACGCCGCGCGCCCGCTGGTGTCACAGGTCAGACCGCAGGCGCCCGGGTATTCCCAGTCGATGTCGATGCCGTCGAAGACATCGGCCCACTTGGAGTTCTCGACCAGGTCGTAGCAGGACTGGGCGAAGGCGGCCGGGTTCTTGGCGGCCTCGGTGAAGCCGCCGGACCAGGTCCAGCCGCCGAAGGACCACAGGACCTTGAGGTCCGGGTGGAGCTTCTTGAGCTTGCGCAGCTGGTTGAAGTTGCCGCGCAGGTTCTGGTCCCAGGTGTCCGCCTTGCCGTCGACGGACTGGTCGGCGGTGTACGCCTTGTCGGTCGCCGCGTAGGCGTCGCCCATCGTGCACTTGCCGCCCTGGACGTTGCCGAAGGCGTAGTTGATGTGCGTGAGCTTGTCGGCCGAACCGGACGTCTCGACGTTCTTGACGTGGTAATTCCGGTCGTAGACACCCCACTCGGTGAAGTAGCCGACGACCTTGGAGCCGGCTGCGGCCTTGGTGGAGCCCGCGGTCTGGCCGGAGGCGGAACCGGGACCTGTGTCGGGGCCGGCGGCGGCGGTGCCCGCGCCGGCGAGCAGACCCCCGCCGAGCACGGCACAACAGACGGTGGCGACGAGCGCCCGGAAGGGGGCGCGGGGGAGGTGCGGTCTGAGCATCGGATCTCCTCGTGGGGGGAGAGGGCGCATGGGGGGGCGTGGTGCTGTTCGACCTGCGATGCCAGGTGACGTCCGTGAACGTTGAATTGGCATGAACGCGGTAAGGCGCTCGGCTGGACTCTAGGAGGACTAGACCAGTGGGGTCAATGGTTCGGACCAATTCCGAGCCCCTCTTGCGGGCGTCGGCTATCTTTTGAGTAAGCGGTCGTTAACTAGTGACTGGCCGCCGCCGATCGGGCATACTCAACGCGCCAGAGCCGCTGGTCACAGCACCTTCCGCGACCCGGAAGGGCGCCATCGGCCGGGCGTGAGACACGGTGGCGCCGCACTACCCCGCGGGTCCGCCGCAGTGCCGAAAGGGAGGATTGCGATCGTGCCTGAGCGAAGCTTGCAGCAGCCGGTGGACCGTCAGCTGCCCACGGACGAGGCGCGGGATCTGTTCTCGCTCGTCCGTGACCTCGTCCAGCGGGAGATCTCTCCCCGCGCGGCCGAGGAGGAGGACGCCGGGCGCTTTCCGCGCGAGGTCTTCGCCCTCCTCTCCGAATCCGGACTGCTCGGGCTTCCGTACGCCTCCGAATTCGGCGGCGGCGACCAGCCGTACGAGGTCTATCTCCAGGTCCTCGAAGAGCTCGCCGCGGCACGGCTCACCGTCGGCCTCGGCGTCAGCGTCCACTCCCTGTCCTGCCACGCGCTCGCGGGATACGGCACCAAGGAGCAGCAGGCCGAGCATCTGCCCGCGATGCTCGGCGGCGGGCTGCTCGGGGCGTACTGCCTCTCCGAGCCGGCCTCGGGCTCGGACGCCGCGTCCCTGCGGACCAAGGCCGTCCGGGAGAGCGGGGGAGACTGGGTGATCAGCGGAACGAAGGCGTGGATCACGCACGGCGGGGTCGCCGACTTCTACACCGTGCTCGCCCGCACCGGCGGCGAAGGCGCCCGCGGCATCTCGGCGTTCCTGGTGCCGGGCGACGCCGCGGGGCTGAACGCGGCGGTGCCCGAGAAGAAGATGGGGATGAAGGGTTCGCCCACCGCCCAGATCAACTTCGACGGGGTCCGGGTGTCCGACGCCCGCCGTATCGGCGAGGAGGGTCAGGGCTTCGCGATCGCGCTCTCCGCGCTCGACTCGGGGCGGCTCGGCATCGCGGCCTGTGCGATCGGCGTGGCGCAGGCGGCACTCGACGAGGCGCTCCGCTATGCCACCGAGCGGCGCCAGTTCGGAAAGCCGATCGCGGACTTCCAGGGCCTTCGGTTCATGCTCGCGGACATGGCGACGCAGATCGAGGCGGGCCGGGCGCTCTATCTCTCCGCGGCGCGGCTGCGTGACGCGGGCAGGCCGTTCTCCAAGCAGGCGGCCATGGCGAAGCTGCTGTGCACGGACGCCGCGATGAAGGTGACGACGGACGCCGTGCAGGTCCTCGGCGGGTACGGCTACACCGCGGACTTCCCGGTGGAGCGCTTGATGCGCGAGGCGAAGGTGCTGCAGATCGTCGAGGGGACCAATCAGATCCAGCGGATGGTCATCGCCCGTCACCTCGCGGGTCCCGAGACGCGCTGAACTGGCCGAGCCTGACCGGAGGCGCCGCGAGCCGCACCCACTCCGGATCGTGCCGCCCCGGCAGGGTCTTGCCCCGCTCGGCCCAGCTCCGGATGAGGGCGCGGTAGATGGGCGGATCCTGCAGGTGCGGCGGCTGGGGCTGGGGTTGCGGCGGCTGCTGATGGTGCGGGTGGGGGCGTTGCGGCTGCTGAGGGTGCTGGGGTTGCTGAGGCCACTGGGGAACCGATTCTGCGTCGGGCGGGGGAGCCGTCAGAAGGGTGCGCCTGCGGCGGCCGGTCGGCGGGTGCGCCATGGGCATCGGCGTGGGGGTGGTCATACGCGGCCAACGCGCCCCGCCGGGGACAAGTCACCGCCCGCGGGATTCGACCCTCAGTTCGCGGCATGCCCGTGTCGAGGCCTGGGGCGCGTCCCGCTTTCCCGCGCCCGGTCGGAAGTGCGGCCCCGGCGCCACGGCTTCCGAACGGTCAGGCGCGGCTCCCCGAACGCGGGCTGACACGTGTCTGGCTCCGGCACCCTGTCTGACGTACCGTCAACTCCGCGCCGGGGGCCCGGCATCGGCTGTGCGCCCGTCAACCACCGCGCGCCCAGGGAGGTTTGCCGTGGCAGACGACCGCCCCGTCCCGCTCGACGAGTACCCGATCCACCAGGTCCCGCTGTCCATGAAGCAGGTCGCGACGGGCGACCGCAACGCCTACGACCGCTGCATCTTCCACCTCTTCGATCACCAGGGGGACACGCTCCTCATCCTCGGGCTCGGTGTCTATCCGAACGTGGGTGTGATCGACGCGTACGCCACCCTGCGCAGCGGGGATACGCTCCACGCCGTACGCGCGTCCGACGCACTGGGCGACGACCGGATGAACCTCTCCGTCGGCCCGCTGACCATCACCGTCGAGGAGCCCCTGCGACGGCTGCGCCTGACGTGCGCCGCCGATCCCGCCGACCCCGACTCCCTCTCGTACGACATCACGTGGACCGCCGACTTTCCCGCCCTCTGGGAGCCGCACCACATCCAGCGGCGCGGCGACCGGCTCTCCCTCGAAGGGCGCCGATTCGTCCAGGCGGGCGGCTGCGCGGGGGTGATCCGCGTCGGCGGCGAGGACATCGCGGTGACGGCGGGGGAGTGGACCGCCACCCGCGACCGCAGCTGGGGAGTGCGGCCCATCCCCGGCGAGGAACGCGGGCGCCTGGAAGAGGAGTTCGGCACCGAGGGCTTCCACTGGATCTGGAGCCCGGTGCGCTTCGACGACCGGTTCCTGATGGTCATCACCCAGGAGGACGCGGACGGCCACCGCTCCCTGAACGAGGCCACGGTCGTACGCCCCGGGGCGCGGGACCGCCAACTCGGCTGGCCCCAGGCCGACATCACCTACCGCTCCGGCACCCGGCACCCCGAGCGCGCCGTCATCCACCTCACCGACCCGGACGATCGCAAGCCCCTGGAGCTCGGCGTCGAGGTCCTCGCCTCCCTGCCGCTGGCCGTGGGCGCCGGCTATCCGCCCGCGGACGACTGGCAGCACGGCACCTGGCAGGGACGTGGCTGGACCGACCGCCGCACGTATGACCTGTCGGATCCGGCGGCGCACCCGATGGCCGCGTACGGAGTCATCGACCATGCCGCACGCTTCACCCTCAACGGGCAGACGGGGTACGGCATCTTCGAGCACGGCAGCTTCGGCCGCCACGACCCGAGCGGCTTCACCGGCTTCGAATCGGTCGCGCCCTGAGAGGAATCCCGCGATGGCGACAGAACCCAGCAGGCCCCGCCTCCGCACCACCACCCGCGACCCCGAGGAACTCACCCGCAGGCTCACGGCCTGGCTCGGCGCGCGGCTGCCCGGGGCCAAGGCCACCGGGGTGCGGGTGCCCGACTCCAACGGCATGTCGAGCGAGACCCTCCTCTTCGACATCGAGCACCCGGAACCACCGCTGCGGGCCTGCGCGTTGCGCGTGGCGGCGGACCCGGCCGCGTACACGATCTTCCCGGTCTACGACCTGCCCCGCCAGCACCGCACGATGCGGCTCGTCGCCGACCGGACCGACCTGCCGGTGCCGCGTGTGCTGTGGCTGGAGGAGGACCCGGGACCGCTCGGCGCGCCCTTCTTCGTCATGGAGCGGGTCGAGGGACGCGTTCCGCCGGACGTCATGCCCTATACGTACGAGGGGAATTGGCTCCACGCGGCGAGCGACGCCGAACGCGCGCACCTGGAGGACGCGTCGATCCGCCTGATCGCCCACCTCCACGACCAAGTGCCCGTCGCGGACGCCGATTTCCTCGCCCTGCCCGGCGTGGGCAGCCCACTGCGCCGCCACGTCGACGCCCAACACGCCTACTACCGCTGGGTGGTCGACGGTCTGCCCCGCTCACCCCTCATCGAGAGCGCCTTCGAGCGGCTCGAGGAGCGGTGGCCGGACGACGAGGGCGAGCCCGTCCTCAACTGGGGCGACGCGCGCATCGGGAACGTCATCTACGACGGCTTCGACCCCGTGGCCGTACTTGACTGGGAGATGGCGGCGCTCGCACCCCGCGAGGTCGACCTCGGCTGGATGGTCTATCTGCACCGCTTCTTCCAGGACCTGACGGTGAGCTTCGGGCAGGAGGGACTGCCCGGCTTCCTGCGCCGCGACAGCATCGAGGAGCGCTATGCGCGGCTCACCGGCCACACACCCCGGTCCATGGACTTCCACACGCTGTACGCGGCGCTGCGGCACGCCATCGTCATGCTGCGCGTCGCCTACCGCCAGGTGCACTTCGGTGAGGCCACGGTCCCCGAGGACCCGGACACGCTGATCCTGCACCACGCCAGCCTGGCGGCCATGGTGCAGGGCAGCTACTGGTAGTCCTCAGGCCGCGGAGCGCCGGTCCGGCTGGGGCACGACGCGAAGCGGGCGCGAGCTCTGGCCGCCGACGTGCGAGAAGGGCTGCGTCCGCCAGTCGAGCCCCTGAGGGAGCGTCAGGAGCAGGGCGGTGTCCTGTTCCTGAGCCTCCATCGACTCGTCGGCGGGCTCGGCGTCGGCCGCGGCACGCCCCGTGCCCGCGCACACCGTGAGCCCGAACGGGTTCCACGGCTGGGCGCAGAGCGCGTGCTCGGGCAGCACGTCCTCGTCGGCCAGGAGCGCGATGGGCTGTGCGCAGTCCGGGCACGTCACCCGGTACATCTCGAAGGTGTCGTACGCGTCGAACTCGGATTCACCCGATTCGACGCCCTCCGATACGGGTGCGGACGCGGATTCGTCGGAGCGCTGCTGCTTGCTGCGGGCAGTGCGACCGGGGCGCTTCAGATTCTGCATGGGATTCTCCCCCTTGGGTGGGCCGAGAAGGCGCTGCGGCCTCGACCACAGCAAGCACTTCCCGTCCCGTCGTAGAGGTAATCGTGGCATCCCTTTGGACACGGTCACAGGTATGTGGCGTTCGTCACATGCCCCGAGAAGATGCCGCCGTCGCGCCCAGCGGTATCCGGAGGGATCAAGAGCCCTGTAGGTTCGGCGCATGGAGGAGCTGGACCGACAGATCGTGCAGCTGCTCGTCAAGGACGGGCGGATGAGTTACACCGACCTGGGCAAGGCCACGGGCCTGTCCACATCGGCCGTGCACCAGCGTGTGCGCCGCCTGGAGCAGCGCGGTGTCATCCGCGGCTACGCCGCGGTCGTGGACGCCGAGGCCGTCGGGCTGCCGCTCACGGCGTTCATCTCGGTGAAGCCCTTCGACCCCAGCGCACCCGACGACATCGCCGAACGGCTCGCGGGCGTCCCGGAGATCGAGGCGTGCCACAGCGTGGCGGGCGACGAGAACTACATCCTCAAGGTGCGCGTCGCGACCCCCCTGGAACTCGAACACCTGCTGAGCCGGCTGCGCGCACTCGCCGGCGTCTCCACCCGGACGACGGTCGTCCTCTCCACGCCGTACGAGGCCAGGCCCCCGCAGGTCTGAGCCGCCCGGGGGCGCCCCCCGCGCGGGCCCTCCGCCGGGAGGGGCCAGACTGGTCCCATGAGCGAGAGCACCACCCCCCAGAACGGCCCACAGGGCCACCGCACCGTGCTGCTGCGCGGTGGCGACGTCCACAGCCCCGCCGATCCGTTTGCCACGGCCATGGTCGTCGAACGCGGGCACGTCGCCTGGGTGGGATCCGAGGGTGCTGCCGACGCCTTCGCGGACGGCGTGGACGAGGTCGTCGACCTCGAAGGGGCGCTCGTCACCCCCGCGTTCACCGATGCGCATGTGCACACCACGTCGACCGGACTCGCCCTGACGGGCCTCGACCTGACGCGTGCCCGCTCCCTCGGTGAAGCGCTCGCTCTCGTACGTGAGCACGCCGCCGCCCGGCCGCACGACCGGGTCCTGCTCGGCCACGGCTGGGACGCGTCCCGCTGGGCGGACGGCCGTCCGCCCACGCGCGCGGAACTCGACGAGGCGGCCGGTGGCTGTCCCCTCTACCTCACTCGTATCGACGTCCACTCGGCCGTCGTCACCACGGCGCTGCTCGACCTCGTCCCCGGCATCACCGGGCGCACCGGCTTCCGCCCGGACGCACCGCTGACCGGCGACGCCCATCACGCCGTGCGCGCCGCGGCACTCGGCGCGCTCTCGCCGCAGCAGCGCACCGAGGCCCAGCGGGCGGCGCTGCGGCGCGCCGCGTCCCTCGGCATCGGCTCCGTGCACGAGTGCGCGGGCCCCGAGATCTCCAGCGAGGACGACCTCACGGGTCTCCTTCGCCTCGCCGCCGAGGAGGCCGGGCCGCGCGTCGTCGGCTACTGGGCGCAGCAGGGCGAGGAAGGCGTCGCCCGCGCAAAGGAACTGGGGGCCGTCGGCGCCGCGGGTGACCTCTTCGTCGACGGGGCCCTCGGCTCGCACACCGCCTGCCTGCACGCGCCGTACGCCGACTCCGGCCACACCGGCACCGCCTATCTGGACGCGGCCGCGGTCGCCGCGCACGTCGTCGCCTGCACCGACGCAGGGATCCAGGCGGGTTTCCACGCCATCGGTGACGCGGCCGTGACCGCCGTCGTCGAGGGCATCCGCGCCGCGTCCGAGAAGGTCGGCCTGGCCCGTGTCCGCGCCGCCAGGCACCGCGTCGAGCACGCCGAGATGCTCACCCCGGAGACGATCGCCGCCTTCGCGGAATTCGGCCTCACCGCCTCCGTGCAGCCCGCCTTCGACGCCCTGTGGGGCGGCGACGACGGCATGTACGTCCAGCGCCTGGGCGCCGAACGGGCCCGCACCCTCAACCCGTACGCGGCCCTCCTGCGCACCGGCGTCCCGCTGGCCTTCGGTTCCGACAGCCCCGTCACTCCCCTCGACCCCTGGGGCACGGTCCGCGCCGCCGCGTTCCACCAGACCCTCGAGCACCGCGTGTCGGTGCGCGCCGCCTTCACGGCCCACACCCGGGGCGGCTGGCGGGCCATCGGCCGGGACGACGCGGGTGTCCTGGTGCCGGGGGCGCCCGCCGACTACGCCGTCTGGCGCGCCGCGGACCTCGTGGTCCAGGCGCCGGACGACCGGGTCGCCCGCTGGTCGACCGATCCGCGCTCCGGCACGCCCGGACTGCCCGACCTCTCCCCGGGCGCCGAACTCCCCGTCTGCCTGCGCACGGTGGTCTTCGGACAGCCGGTCTTCGTACGGCCGGACGAGTGATGTCCCGGCGGTGCGTACCGCCGATCGCGGTCCGTTGTCGCGTCGCACGACCTGCGTATCCTCGGCACTGACCTGGCTGTCTTTGGAATCGGCCCAGGTCACATGGCTATTGACAGAACGCGGCCGTCGGCCGGTAGGTTCGGCCGGGTCCACCAAAGGACGTCCGACCGGAGAAATTCCACGCAACCGTCGAACGCCGCTGGGCCATGGGCGGTGTGCCGCACCGGCGCACCACCTCTGGGAGCCAGGTCCAGCGCCCGCGCCGCGGAAGCGAGGGAACGTTCCACCGGGCCGGCAGGTGTGACCCGGGTGGGGCCCGGACGCTCAGTAGACAACGGCTCTCGGTCGACCCGCAGCCAGCGGGCCCCAGGTCGGCCCGAAGGGTGCCGGGCCCCGATCCGCAGTACTCTCCCCTACCGCCCGTGCCGCCGCGGCCGTGCGGGAAGCGGCCATTATGGTGGTCCTCTGCGTACGAACGAAGGGGCAGTAGTGAACGACGGCGGTGCGGTCTCCGAAACCGGTGACCAGGGGAGGCAGTTCGGCCCGCTCGGCCTGGCCTTGGTGATCATTCCGACCTACAACGAGGCGGAGAACATCCAGGCCATCGTCGGCCGTGTCCGCGTCGCCGTGCCCGAGGCGCACATCCTTGTCGCCGACGACAACAGCCCCGACGGCACCGGCAAGATCGCCGACGAGCTGGCGGCCGACGACGAGAACGTGCACGTGCTGCACCGCAAGGGCAAGGAAGGCCTCGGTGCGGCCTACCTCGCGGGCTTCCAGTGGGGCCTGGACAACGGCTACGGCGTGGTCGTCGAGATGGACGCCGACGGCTCCCACCAGCCCGAGGAGCTGCCCCGGCTGCTCACCGCGCTCAAGGGCGCCGACCTCGTGCTCGGCTCGCGCTGGGTGCCGGGCGGACGGATCGTCAACTGGCCCAAGTACCGCGAGATCATCTCCCGCGGCGGCAGCACGTACTCCCGCCTCATGCTGGACGTGCCGATCCGCGACGTCACGGGCGGCTACCGCGCCTTTCGCCGCGAGACCCTCGAAGGCATCGGCCTCGGCGAGGTCGCCTCACAGGGGTACTGCTTCCAGGTCGACCTGGCGCGCCGCGCGATCAAGGCGGGCTATCACGTCGTCGAGGTACCGATCACTTTCGTCGAGCGGGAGCACGGCGACAGCAAGATGAGCCAGGACATCGTGGCCGAGGCGCTGTGGCGGGTCACCGCGTGGGGTGTGGGGGAGCGGGTGGGCCGCGTGGGACGGGCCCTGGGCCGCAAGGACGCCGAGGGAGCGCAGGAGCCCCCGAAGGACGCCAAGAAGCCCTGATCGTGGCTCCGGCGGTCGCTTGTTGATCATTCCCTTATGCCGGTCTGAGCCGGGTCCAGGCACACTGGAGCCATGACGACTGGCGTACCGCCCACCCGACCCGCCCGGCCCCGGCGCTCGCGCGTCCTCAGGTTCCTGCCGCTCGGCATCGCCGCGTGGCTGGTCCTGGAGATCTGGCTGCTCACCGTCGTGGCGGGCGCCGCCAGCGGGCTCACGGTGTTCTTGCTGCTCGTGGCCGGTGTGGTGCTCGGCGGCATGGTCATCAAGCACGCCGGGCGCCGCGCCTTCCGCGAGCTGAGCGAGGCGGTGCAACAGCAGCAGAGCGGCCTGGCACCGCATCCCTCCGAGCGGGGCGGCGGCAACGCCCTGACGATGCTGGGCGGCCTGCTGATCATCCTGCCGGGGCTGATCTCCGACGCCCTGGGTCTGCTCCTGCTGGTGCCGCCCGTCCAGAAGATGGTCAGCCGAACGGCGGAGAAGACTTTCGAGCGCAAGGTTCGCGAGGCGGCCACCCAGGGCGGTCTCGGCGAGGCCTTCCAGCAGGCGCGCATGCACCGTCCGGACGGCAAGGTCGTCCAGGGCGAGGTCATCAGGGACGACGAGGGGCCGGCCCGTGGCGCGCACCCGGACGACCCGCAGCTGCCGCCCCGCTGAGCGGACCGTCGCAGCACGAAGGCCGGGGCCACTGCTGAGCAG